>JAICXO010000002.1 GCA_025980335.1 Sphingomonas sp.
CTCAAGGTCGTGCTGAGGAAGACCGACAATTTCCTGCCCGGCGACGGCGATTACCTCCTCTCCGGCCGCAACGGGCTGACCCGCAAGGAGATCGCGCGGCACCACAAGGGAGATGCCGAGGCCTACGACCGGTACGTCGCCGAGCTCGAGACTGTCGTTAGACTACTCAAGAAATGGCTGTTGCGGGCGCCCCCGAACGTCGGCCGTAAGATCAGCGCGATCCCGAAACTGCTGAGCCTCGGCCGCGACATGGCCGGCCTCAGTCTCGCCGAGACGCGGATCGTTCACGACTTCGCGGTGCGCAGCGCCTCGGAAATCCTCGACCGGCATTTCGCGGGCGATCTCACCAAGGCGTTGTTCGGGTTCGACGGGGTGGTCGGCAACTTCGCCTCGCCGCAATCGCCCGGCACCGCTTACGTGTTGCTTCACCATCTGTTCGGCGAAGCCGCGGGCGTGCCCGGCGCGTGGGGGCATGCGATCGACGGCATGGGCTCGATCACGCAGGCGATGGCGCGCGCCTGCCGCGAAGCCGGCGTGGACATCATCCTCAACACGCCCGTCGAGGAGCTGATCGTCGCCAACGGCCGCGCAGCTGGCGTGGTTGCGGGAGGCAAAGCTTACCAAGCGCAAACCATTGTCGCGGGCGTCAATCCGAAATTGCTGTTCGACCGCCTGGTGCCGCGCGGTGCGGTCGACGCGGACGTCGCGGCGCGGATGCACGGCTGGAAATGCGAAAGCGCGACCTTCCGGATGAACGTCGCGCTGTCCGAGCTTCCGAAATTCACCGTGCTTCCGAAGAAGGGCAACCACCTGACGGCCGGCATCATCATGGCGCCGAGCCTCGATTACATGCACCGCGCCTGGCTCGATGCGGCGGTGAACGGCTGGGCGAAGCAGCCGATTATCGAGATGCTGATTCCGTCCACTCTCGACCCGAGCCTCGCGCCGAAGGGCAAGCATGTCGCGAGCCTGTTCTGTCAGCATTTCCGCTACGACCTCGGCCCCGGACGGAGCTGGGACGACGAGCGCGAGGAGGCCGCCGACCAGATCATCGCCACCGTTGATGGCCATGCGCCGGGGTTCGCCAAATCGGTGCTCGGGCGGCAGATCCATTCGCCGCTCGACCTCGAGCGCCGCTTCGGCCTGATCGGCGGCGACATCTTCCACGGCAAGATGGGTCTCGACCAGCTGTTCAGCGCCCGGCCGATGATCGGCGCGGCGGATTACCGGATGCCGCTCAAGGGGCTGTACCTGTGCGGTTCCGGGGCCCATCCCGGCGGCGGCGTGACGGGGGCTCCGGGGCATAATGCGGCGCAGGCGGTGCTGGCCGATTGCAAGCCGTGGAGACGCCGGCATTGAAGCCGCTCGAAGGAATCAAAGTCCTCGACCTCAGTCGCGTGCTTGCGGGGCCGTGGTGCACGCAACTGCTCGCGGATCTGGGCGCCGACGTGACCAAGATCGAGCGTCCAGGCGCCGGCGACGACACGCGCCATTGGGGGCCGCCGTGGCACGGCAAAGGGGACAGCCAAGTCGCCGCCTATTTCCTCAGCTGCAACCGGGGCAAGAAATCGGCGGCGATCGACTTCGCGCGGGCTGAAGGGGCCGCGCTGGTGCGCAAGCTCGCGGAGCAGGCGGACGTCGTCGTCGAGAATTTCAAGGTCGGCGGCCTCGAGAAGTTCGGGCTCGACGGGAAGTCCTTGCGCGCGGCGAACCCCCGGCTCGTCTATGCCTCGATCACCGGGTTCGGGCAGGACGGCCCTTATGCCGACCGCGCCGGCTACGATTACATCATCCAGGGCATGGGCGGGCTGATGAGCATCACCGGCCTGCCGGACGGGGTGCCGGGCGGCGGCCCGATGCGCGTCGGGGTCGCGGTCGTCGACCTGTTCACGGGCCTTTATACCTGCGTGGCCATCCTTGCGGCGCTGTTCCGGCGCGAGAAGACGGGCGAGGGCGCGACCATCGACATGGCGCTGTTCGACACGCAGCTCGCGATGCTGGCGAACCAGGCCTCGAACGCGCTGGTCTCGGGCAAGGACCCGCCGCGGCAAGGCAACACGCATCCCAATATCGTGCCGTATCAGACGTTCGACGCGGCCGATCAGCCGATCATCATCGCCGTGGGCAACGATCGGCAGTTCGCGCGTCTGGCGCAAATCTGCGGCAATCCGGAGTGGACCGCCGATGAGCGGTTCGCGTCCAACGCGGCCCGGGTCGCCAACCGCGAGGCCATCGTCCGGCTCGTCAGCGAAGCGATCGCCAGGAAGCCTGCCGCCGAATGGCTGGAGCAGCTCGAACAGGCAGGCATTCCCGCAGGGCCGATCAACTCGATCAGCCAGGCGTTGGGCGACGTCCAGGCGCAGCACAGGCAGATGGTCCGCTCCATCGCCGGCGCGCCGGTCGTCGGCTCACCGGTTCGGCTCGACGGTGAGCGTGCGGATTCCGACGTGCCGCCGCCCGGACTCGGAGAGCATACGCGCGAAATCCTCGAAGCATTGGGATTGGCGGAGGTCGAAATTGCCGACCTAAAGGGCGCGTGCGTGATCGGCGGTTGAATTCCCGCTAAATCGTTCATCTTGAAGCGACGCAAGGTTCGGCGCACACAGGCGCGCAGGAGGGTCCTTGGCTCGCGTATTTCTAAGCTACGCACGCGAAGACAGCGACGCGGCCAAGGAGCTCGCCGATGCGGTCGGCCGCGCCGGGCACGAGGTCTGGTGGGACCAGCACATCCAGGGAGGATCGCGGTTCAGCCGGGCAATCGACCAGGCGCTCAAGGACGCCGAGGCCGTCGTGGTGCTGTGGTCGGATACTTCGGTGGAATCGGCCTGGGTTCAGGACGAAGCGGCGGAGGGCCGGGACAGCGGGCGCCTCGTGCCGGTGCTTCTCGATCGCTGCAAGGCGCCGCTCGGATTCAGGCAATTCCAGTCGGTTGACATGTCACGCTGGAGAGGCGGGGAGGGCGCGGAGCTCACGGCTTTGCTCGAAGCCATCGCCAACACTGCCACACCGGCGCAGGCGGAGCAGAAGAGCACTTCAACGGCAAAGGCGGCGACTTCAACGCAGTTCTCGATCTGCGTGCTGCCGTTCGTGAACATGAGCGGCGATCCGGAGCAGGAATATTTCAGCGACGGCATCACCGAGGACATCATCACCGATCTGTCGAAAGTGTCGGCGCTGCTGGTGATCGCGCGCAACACCGCCTTCACCTTCAAGGGCAAGGTGATGGACGTGAAGGAAGTCGCGCGAGCGCTCGACGTCACCCACGTGATGGAAGGGAGCGTGCGCAAGGCCGGCGACCGGGTGCGAATCACCGCACAGCTGATCGACGCGGCAACGGGCGGGCACGTGTGGGCCGACCGCTACGATCGCGATTTGACCGACATCTTCGAGATTCAGGACGAGATTTCGAAGGCGATCGTCGCGGCGCTGAGGCTGAAGCTCCTTCCTGAAGAAAAGAAGGCAATTGAGGCTCGCGGCACCTCCAACATCGAGGCTTACAATCTTTACCTGATGGCGCGCCAGCAGTGGATCAGCGGCGACTACACAGACGTCCGCCGCGACGAAGCGATTGTGAGGATTTGCAAACAGGCGCTGTCCTTCGACGCGAACTACGCTCAGGCCTCGGCGTTGATGGCGTTGGCGCAGTCGCAGCTGCGGTTGAGGCACGGAAGAGATGTGGATGCACTTCCTGCTGCCGAGCGCGCCCTATCCATCAATCCCGATCTCGCGGAAGCGCATTGCGTGAAAGCGCAATTTCTCGAAGAACAGGGAAAACAGGAGGAGGCGAACGAGGAGATCGAGATCGCGCTTCGGCTCGATCCGGAATCGTGGGAAGTGAACCGGGAGGCAGCGAGGCTGATGTTCCGCCAGCGCCGGATCAAGGCTGCGGCTAGTTATTTCGAGAAGGCCGCGGAGCTCATGGAAAGCGACTGGCACAGTCCTACCATGCTAGTGACCTGCTACCAAAGCCTGGCCGATGAGAGCGCGATGATGAACGCTGCGAGGGTTACCATCGAACGGGCCGAAAGGATCATTGCGCGAGACCCGGCGAACGCGAACGCGCTGGCCACGGGCGCCAATGCTTTTGCTCTTGTGGGGGAGGACCAGAGGGCGCGAGCCTGGATTGATCGCGCGCTACTGCTTGATCCTGACAACACCAGGATGCGCTACAATCTGGCGTGCGCGCTCGTTGCGCGCTTGAACGATCCTGAGGCGGGCCTTGCCATGCTTGGCCCTTACTTCGAACAAGAGACCAGTCCAACGCAGATCAGGCATGTTGATGCCGATCCGGACATGGATGCGGTACGCGAAGACGCGAAATACCAACAGATGCTCACTGGTGCCAAGCAGCGGCTCGGGATTTCGGAATAGGCCGATGGCGCGCATCTTCCTCAGCTACGCCCGCGAGGACGCCGATGCGGCGAAGCAGCTCGCGCAGTTGCTAGAGCGGAGCGGCCACGAAGTCTGGTGGGACCGGCACCTCCACGGCGGATCGCAGTTCGTCACCGAGATCGACAAGGCGCTCAAGAATGCGGAAGCGGTCGTCGTGCTGTGGACCGACGCATCCGCCAGCTCCGCCTGGGTGCAGGACGAAGCCGCGGAAGGGCGCGATACCGGCAGGCTCATCCCGGTCAGCCTCAACGGCTGCCGGCCGCCGCTCGGCTTCCGGCAGTTCCACACGATCGAGCTGGGCAAGTGGAGCGGGCAGGGGGAACCGGACAACCTCGACGACTTGCTCGAGGCGATCGGCAAGACGGCGGGGGCCGCGCCGGCGGCAACCGCGGCCGTGAAGCCGGAAGCGCAAGCCGCGCCGACGCTGTCCATCTGTGTGCTTCCGTTCGTCAACATGAGCGGCGATCCCGAGCAGGAATATTTCAGCGACGGGATCAGCGAGGACATCATCACGGATTTGTCCAACGTCTCCGCTCTGTCGGTCGTCGCGCGCAACACCTCCTTCACGTTGAAGGGCCAGACGATCGACGTGAAGGAGGTCGCAGAAAGGCTCGGCGTCACCCACGTACTCGAAGGGAGCGTGCGCAAAGCGGGTGATCGGGTGCGGATCACCGGCCAGCTGATCGACGGGACCAAGGGCGACCACGTCTGGGCTGCGCGCTACGACCGGGACCTCACCGACATTTTCGCGATCCAGGACGAGATTTCCAAAGCGATCGTGGCCGCGCTTCGAGTGAAGCTGCTTCCGAACGAGAAGAAGGCGATCGAGACCCGGGGCACCTCGAGCGTGGAGGCCTACAATCTATACCTGATGGCGCGGCAGCAGTGGGTCAGTGGCAATTACGGCGACATCCGGCGAGACCAGACAATCGTAAGGATTTGCCAGCAGGCGCTCTCTTTCGACCCCAGCTACGCCCAGGCATGGGCATTGATGGCGCTAGCACAAGCCCAGCTTCGTCAATGGCATGGCAAGAACGAGAATCCGTTGCCGGCAGCCGAGCGCGCGCTCGCGATCAATCCCGACATTGCCGAAGCTCATTGCGTAAAGGCGCATCTGCTCGAGGAACAAGGACAGATGGCGGAAGCGGATCGGGAGATCGACGAAGCACTCCGTCTCGATCCGGACTCGTGGGAAGTGAATCGAGAAGCCGCTCGCCTCATTTTCCGGCAAGGCCGGGTCCAGGATGCAATTCCCTACTTCGAAAAGGCCGCGGCGCTCATGGACACCGATTGGCACAATCAATCGATGGTCATGAGCTGCTACCAAGCCATGGGCGATAAGGCGGCCATGGTGCGGGCTGGCAAATTGGCCGTCGAACGTGTCGAGAAGGCGATCTCACGGGATCCCGCGAATGCGCAAGCAATCGCTTCCGGTGCGAACGCCTTGGCCGCAGTCGGCGACGCGCAAAGAGCGAGAGACTGGATCGACCGCGCCTTGCTGCTCGATCCCGAGAATCTCCTCATGCGCTACAATCTGGCTTGCGCCTTGTCGGTGCACCTCAACGACAAGGACCGAGCGCTCGACGTTCTGCAGCCATACTTCGAGCAGACGGAGAGCCCGACCCACATCAAGCATCTCGGAGTCGATCCGGACCTCGACCCGATCCGTGACGACCCCCGGTTCAACACAATGCTGGCGGCTGCGAAGCAGAGACTCGGGATTTCCGAACCAGCCTAGTGGCCGGCCTTGCTCGCGCTCGACACCAGCAGGTCGAGCTGGTTCTGGCAGCCGTTGTCGATCAGCACCTTGGCCGTCCCGGGGAGGTCCGCCGGGACCGAGGCGACAGTGACCACGTCGAGGCTGCTCTTGTCGCCAGTCTCCGACCACTGGATCTGATATTGCGTGCCGGTCTTCACCGGGAGCGCGCTCGGCCAGGCGGCAGTCGCCTTGCCCGCGGCCCAGCTCAGTTTTTGGCTCTTGCCGTCGGGCGACTGGATTTCGACGCTTGCTGCGCCGCTGCTGTCGGGCCGCCATAGCTGAAGCTTGTTCGCGTCGGCGACGCAGACCTTGCCGCTCTGGCTGACGTCGATGTCCCAGATGCTCGGATTGTGCGCGATCTCGGCCGAGCGGAGCGCGCTGAAGCGACCGCGCTGGCTCGCGGCGGATGCGAGGCTGACCGAGCTTGCGTCGAAATTGCCGGGCCCGCGCAGCGTCTGCGCCGAGTTGGGACCAAGGACCGTCACGACATCGCCGCCCTGCAGCGTGATCTTGGCGTTTGCCGGAAGCGTCTTGCCCGGCGGGTAGGCCTTGGCCGAGGGGCCGAGCGACTTCACCACGACGACATTGGCCAGGGCCGCGGTCGAACTCAGGGCTATTGCAACGGCTGCGGCCCACAGCATCGGCTTCGCACGCATGATTCCAGCTCCCTCTTCGATCAGTTCAGGATCTTGGTCGCGACATTGTATTGATAATCCTCGTCCCGGGTCAGGCACCGGCGCGTGGATTTGTCGGCGCCTTCGGCGACCGCCTTCTGCTTATACATGACGTCCGTCAGAAGCTTGCGCGACACGCCCATCCGGATCAGGAAATCATTGTCCTCGCTCGCGAGCATGGCCGAGTCCTGCTCGACATCGCCGATCAGTCCGATCGCATCACCCTTCTTGATCTCCGAGCGCACCGCTTCCTTGTCGCCGAGGTGAGTGAACATGTGCACCGCGAAAATGCCGCCCTGGTCGACGTACCGGATCACGCCGCCCATGAACATGAAGTTGCACGCAGAGAAGCATGCCCAGCCGTCTGGAATGCGGGTCGGGATCATGGCTTCGCGAATGATCTTGCCGGCGGCATTGCCGGCGCGGGCATCGCCTCCGGGCGAGCGAAGCCAGATTTCCTGCACCGGATCGTTCGCCTTGAGAGCGTCCTGAAGCTTCGCCGGGACATCCTGATCGATCTGACCTTCGGCCTTGAGCACGCGTACCCCGTTGATCGTCTCGAGCGTAAACTTCATCTCGGGATAGGTCGACCAGTTCATGAACTTGGGGCAGCTCGGGTTGTCGGGGTCCATCGGCTCCGCAGCCGCGAGGTTCACGAGTAGAAGACAGGCCGCGGCGGCCGTTTTGATGCGCCCCGAGATCATGTCAGACCCGGGCGTAGCCGCTCGCGCCCTTGGCCCTGCACATCTTCTTCGGCACGGTCGTCTCCTCGCCGTCGACGATGACCACATCCGTCACCGTCAGGCAGTCGCCACCGTCGGCGAGCTGCTCCTTGCCGGTGACCTTGGAGGTCCCCGAAACGTTGGCGCGGCTGTCGCTCTTCCAGCTGACTTCGGTGCCCACGCCACCGCGAATCGCCTCATCGGTGGCTTTGGCCGCCTGCTGCTGCTCCTTGCAGTCGAGCATCTTCAACAGTTCGTCGGTGAGGTATGAGGTAGCGGGGAGCGCCGCGGCCACCACGGAGCCGGCTGCGCCAGCATGGCCGAGGATTCCGCCGCCGATGCTTCCAATGATGCTTCCGAACATCGAGCGGCGCGCCTGCTTCTGGGGAGTATCCTGGCATTTCGCAGGGCTTGCAGCCTGCTCGTTCGCGGCTTGTCCCCTCGCCGCGCTGGAGCTCAGGATGGCGACCGGCGCGACCGCCAGCAGCCCGGTCAAAACCAAGGCACGCAACATAAAACACCCCCGTGTCGCTTTACGCGTGGATTATCCTTTGATTCTAATGGGGTCAATGAACCGCCAACGAATTTGAGAGTCCTCAAGCGGTTCCGCTCGACCTTCTTCCGGCGGTGCGTCCAGCGCCGAGCAGGGCTTCCAGCGCTCCAATCCGGCGCGCGTTTTCGGCGATGAGATCGGCGATCTCCGTCTCCCGAGCCTCGCGTTTGATGA
Organism: Sphingomonas sp.; assembly: GCA_025980335.1. GTDB lineage: Bacteria > Pseudomonadota > Alphaproteobacteria > Sphingomonadales > Sphingomonadaceae > Sphingomicrobium. The sequence goes on from JAICXO010000002.1 coordinate 8,275, forward strand.
CGGTGCGGATCGCGCGCGCGATGTCCTCCGATACCTCTTTGATCGCGGTCTGCTCGGCATGGCTCGGGATCGACCCGTCCGGGCGCGGCCCGACGAGCAAATAGCCGATCGGCTCTTCTTCGTCGGAGCTCGGGACGAGCGGGACGCGGATCGGGAACAGCCGGTCTGAGGCCTCGCAAATGTCATGTTTGTAGTCTTGCGCGAACACCGATGCGCGCCACGCCTCGACTTCATCCGTGCCGAGTCCGCGCGCGGTGAGCACAGAGCCGTTGACGATGATCGCCGCCCTGACCGCACGGACGCCGCGATCGATCTGCGCCAGGATTTCCTCGAGCATTTCTGCGAGCGTAGCGGTCTCGCGCATGTCGCGGACACTCTGGGGCAAATCGTTTCGAAGCAGGAAGAGGTTCTTCTGGAATCTCTTCTCGGACCAGCGCTCGACCCGCTCCTGGATGGGGTTGACCATGATCGTCGCAAGCGCGGCCGCGAAGATGATCGGGCCTTCGTTGTTGCTGTTGCCGGAATAATTGTAGACGATCTGCTTCAGCGCATCGCCGGCCGCCGCGAAGACCGCCGCAACCCCGAGCGTGATCACCGCGAAATTGACCGAACGGCCGATGACGATCTCGGCGTCGTACAATCGATAGCGGAGCAGTGCGACGAGAAGCCCGAGCTGGAGGAACAGCACGGCGAGCGCAAAACTGATGCCGGCAGCCATCTCGACCAGCAGCTGGTGACCAAAGCTGTCGGTCGACCATTTGAAATAGTCGCACGCGATGTAGATGCAGCGGAATGCAGCATAGGTGCTGATCCCGAACAGCGCCCAGCGGATCTGCTGGCGCTGCTCGCTCGACTCGGTCTGGCGTAGCCGGCGGATCATCGCGAGCACGCCAATGATCATGAAACAGACGAAATAGGCCTGGTACACCTGCCCGTGGAGGAACATCAGCAGCGGCAGAAGGGCGATCAGCGCGACTACCCGCCACGACAAATTGCCGTGCGGGAACAAGAGGATCCCGGTGAGGAGAAGGATGTTGCCGACGTCGTACATCGCGACGTTGACCGGCCGCGGGATGCCAATGCCGGCCAGGAACACCGAAGAGGGCTGCTCGGCCGCGATGCTCACCAGCACTGCGAGCGACAGAAGCGAACTGACGATGTCGCGCGAATTGCGGCGGTGGAGCAGCCACGCTGCCCACAGCAGGAACGGATAGAAGATCACCTGCAGCAGGTCGATGAAGCTCAACAGCTTGGGCGAGATTCCGAGCGCCTTCGCTCCGGCATCGATGTGCTGCTCGCCGGTGGTGACCGTCACGTCGCGGATGTGCCCGTCCGGATCGCGGACGGTGATCGGCACGTCGGACTCGCCGCTCGCGTAGAGCAAATTGCCCATCGTGATATACGCGGGATCGCTCGCGTGCGCGGCGAGCGCCTCCTCGTTCATCGGCATGGAGCGCGGCATCGCGATGCCGTAGATTGCGACGATGCGGTCGCCTGGCCGGACCCCGGCGGCGTCAGCCTGCGGTCCGACCGTGAACCGGACCAGCGTCGCGTCGCGGGGTGAAACGGCGAAGCCCGCGCGGCTGCCGAGCAGCAGCTGCGAATTGTTCGCCGGCTCGGTGTAGCGCTGATAGAATCCGATCAGCGGCCCGGCGATGGCGAGCAGGAAAACCAGACCCCATACGGCCGTGAACAGCCGGTAGGTTAGGGCGTTGAACTCCGGAACGACCGGCGGCAGCCGAAGCCCGCGCGTCGGCGGTCGCTCGGTTGTCGACAAGGCAAGCTGCATCCCCATCAGCTCCGGCCGCAATTGGCGTCACAACATCATGAGCGGCGCGAACCGTGCGCGCAATCGCTAACTGGTCGAGGCGCCCTCGCTCTCGATCCCCTGCTCGCCGTAGCGCGACTTGATGAAGCGCCCCTGCGTCTCGAACGCGGCCATGTCCTTGCGCGCGAGCTGCTCCGAAACCTCCGCCAGTGCGGTGCGCGCGGCGGCGAGGCTCTCGACCAATCGCTCGTCGACGGTCTTGCCTTCGCCGTCCTGCTCCTTGCGATAGGCGACCGGCACATTCGCGTAGTGGTCGATCAGGCCGGGAAGATGGATCGACATCAGGCGCCGGGCATCCTGCGCGCTTGGGTCGAGCGTATCGACCCGCTCGAGCGTTTGCTTGAGCGCCGGCAGGACTGCGCTGATCGCGTCGACTTGCGCCTGCGCCGCCGCCGGAAGGGCGCGGCGGACGCGGACGAGATAGGAATCGAACCGGTCGACCATCGCCCCATTGGGGAGATCGGCCGACGGCGCAGGGGCGGAGACAACCTGCCGGCCGCCGCTCGCGATCAGGACTGCGGCAACGACGACGGTGGCAATCAGCGCGAGGAGGAATCCGAAGATGCCGATCGGCTTTAGGAATCCGACGATTCCGGCTGCAAGCCAGACGAGCACGACAGCGATCGCGATCTTCGCTGCGGTGCGGCCGAGCCCTGCGTTGAGCCGCGTCCGCTCCCGCTGCGCTGCGGCTCGCGCCGGTCCGTCGCGCTGGTCGAGCTGGTGGGTGACTCGATCGAAGCGCGCGATCGCCCGTTCGACCTTGTCCGTGACCTCGCTCATTTTGCCTCGATCGGCGTCAGCGGAGATGTGGCGCTGCCCTCGAGCTTCGCCTGGTTCACCCCTTCGGCGCGTGCGATGTAGCCCTTCGACTTCTCGACTTCCTTGCCCAGCGTATCGACGGTCTGCTTCATGTTGCCGAGCGCCTGAAGCTTGAACTGATCGATCTGGTCCATCGTGTCGTAGATGTTCTGGAACGCACGCTGCAGGGTTTCGAGCGGAATGGTCGAGCTCGCCGCCTGCTCGTGGATTGCGCCGGTCTGCGTGCGCAGCATCTCGCCGGTGGAATCGATCATGCTCGCAGTCGTGGTGTTGAGCGCGCCGATCTGCTCGAGCACGAGCTTCTGGTTGGTCATCGCCTGCGCGACGGTGACGGCGGTGCGCAGGGCCGAGACCGTCGTTGTGGACGCGCGGTCGACGCCCTTCACCAGCTCGACATTGTTCTTCTTGACAAGATCGAGCGCGAGATAGCCCTGCACCGTCACCGCCATCTGGGTCAGCAGGTCGGTTGTGCGCTGGCGCGTATAGAAGAGCGCGGTATCGCGGATCGCCTTGGCCTTCGCGGGCTCGGTCGCGTCGAGCTCGTTGGCCTTGTCCTCGAGCTGCTGATCCAGGGTCTTCGAGATGTGGATCATCTGCTCGAGCTTGTGCATCGTCTTCCACAGGTTCGCGCGCTCCGTGTCGATGGCGGCATTGTCCATCAACAGCTCGTCCTTGCCGTCAGCGAGGCTGCCGAGGATTTTCTGGATGTGCGTCTGCGAGCTGCGGTACTTGTCGAAGTAGCGATTGACCCGATTCCCGAACGGTATGATGCCGAGGAGCTTCTTGGTCTTCGTGGCTTCCTTCGGATCGAGGGATTCGACCGTCCTGCGGAGCTCGACCAGGTCGGCGCCGATGCCCGTGTCCTTGTCGATCGCCTTCACCGGCCGGTCGAGAAAGCGGTTCGACGCGCCGGCGGCCTCGGCGATCTCCTTGCGGCCCATCGCGGTCAGTTGGTCGACCTTCTTGCCGAACTCGGGGCTGTTGGAATCGAGCTTCGCCAGATCGTCGACGAATTGCGCGACGCGCTTGTCGAGCTCGCTCGTTTCCTCGGCCTTGAGCGGAACGAGACCCGCCGCCTCGGTGGGCTCGACCGGCTGAAGCGCCTCGGGCGGATTCAGATTCAATTTGGGCTTGGTCGCGGTGTCGGTAGCGGTCCCTGACTCCGGCGCCGGTTCGGTGGCCATGGCTCAAATCCTTTCTCACGCCCTCCATGCGGCGCGGCGCAAAGCCGGTCAACGCCGCAAGGCTTCGAAGTGTATTATAGTTCTAAGACACAGCGAAACAAGCATTTGGCGGCCGAACATGGTCAACGCCGGTTAACCACGGCGCTGAACGGTTCGCTTACCCTGACGGCGCTAGAGCCCTCCGATGCGCATTCACCGGCTGGGGTTGATTCGACCATGTTCGGCTTCCTGAAGAAACTGTGGCGCGACCGGCGGGGCAACGCCCTGATCATCGCCGGCGCAGCGCTTCCGCTGATCGTCGGCTCGGCCGGCCTTGCGAGCGACACCATCCAATGGGCGCTGTGGAAGCGCCAGCTTCAGCGCGTCGCCGACTCGGCTGCGATGGCGGGAACTTACGCGATCGTGCGCGGCAACACGGTGGATGACTGCAGCAATGTCGCGACCGCGACTTACACGAGTCCGATCGGCTACGATGTCAAGAAGAACAATCATTTGCCGCAGACGCCGGTCTGCTCGGCCGTCAACCCGCCGGCGACAGGAACCTACGCGACCGACAGCAACGCGGTGAAGGTCACGGTGTCCATGCAGCGGCCGCTGAGCTTCTCCGGCATGTTCCTGAGTGCGACTCCGACCATCACCGCGAGCGCGACCGCGACCATCGTCCCGGGCGGCAAATATTGCGTCGTCAGCCTGGAAAATACCTCGACGACCGGAATCACGGCGACCGGCAATGCCAACGTCGACCTCGGCTGCGGCATGATCACCAACTCGACCTCGATGACTGCAGCGGTCGCGACCGGCTCGTCCGAAGTGAACGCGAGCCCGATCGCTGCGGTGGGCGGAATTGCCGCAAGCAACAACTGGGCGAGCGGCACCGTGCTTCAGCCGTTCACGATCGCGCAGCCGGACCCGTTCGCGAGCGTGAACCCGCCCGTGAACGCGGATTACCCGAGCGGAAACTGCCCGAGCCTTCGGGAGAACAACACGAGCGACACGATCGTGGCGAGTTCGTTCAATTCGGCCAATTACACGGCCCTGATCGGCGGCTCGACGGGTGCGATGTGCTTCAGCGACATCAATATCGCCGGAACGGTCGCGTTCCCGGATAACAGCGTCATCGTGATCGATGGCGGCTCACTCACTGTCGGCGCGCAGGCCCACGTCAGCTGCACCGGATGCACGTTCGTTCTGACCAACCGCAGCGCGAACGGATCAATCGGCAACGTCAACATCACTGCGGGCGCGCAGTTGAACCTCAGCGCACCGGGGACCGACGCGACGGGAGTGGCGGCGACGTACGAAGGAATCCTTATTTATCAGGATCGCCGCGCAACGGATGGGAATAGTGCGAACAACCAGAGCACGATCAACGGCAACGCCAGCTCGACGCTGCAGGGCGCATTCTACTTCCCGAGCCAGCAGATGACCTTCAACGGTACCGCGGGCATGTCCACTTCGTGCCTGCAGCTCGTCGCGCGCCGGGTCTATTACTCCGGCAATCTCAACATCTCCAACGTCTGCCCGTCCGATTCCGGGGCGGGCGCCTTCACCGGAAGGAAAGTGAGGCTGGTCGCATGATCCGGCCGTTCCGCAAGCTCCGTGGCGATGAGAGCGGCGCCGCCATCATCGAAATGGCACTGCTGCTACCGGTGCTGGCGACGGTGGTGATCGGCGTTGCCGACATCAGCCGCGCCTATTCGCAGAAGCTGCTGCTGGAGCAAGCCGCCTATCGCGCCATTGAAAAGGTGCAGCAATACCAGGCAGCAGAAAGCACCTACGACACGCTGAAGGATGAAGTCGTGAGCGCGGCCACCGCCGCCGGCTTTTCCGACGTGACGGCAAGCAACGTCACCGTCGATTATTGGCTCGAATGCAACGGCGTACGTCAGTCGACGTACGATACGAATTGCTCGAGCACTCAGGTGCAGGCGCGCTGGATTTCGGTCGACGTGACGCACAATTTCACGCCGATGTTCGCATCGAGCAAATGGCCCGGTTCGAACTCCGACGGCTCGTTCACGCTCCACGGCCGCGCCGGTCTGAGGACTCAATGATGCTGCTCAAACGGCTCCTCCGAAACCAACAAGGTGCGGCGGTCGTCGAGCTGGCGATCTCGCTCCCGGTGCTTGTCACCATGATTTACGGCATCTTCGAGTGCAGCCAGCTCTACGAAGCGAACTCCGGCATGCAGCACGCGCTCGGCGAGGGAGCGCGCTACGCCACGCTGTGCATCCCCGACACGAATGCCAGCACCGGCTGCGACAATCCGAGCGATACGGACATCGTGGCGCAGGAAAATGCCAAGCTCTTCGGACCAGCCGGCGGTACGTTCGACGTGCAGACGCCGACCACGAGCACCGGGTACAAGACGCTGACGATCACCTACACCCGAAGCATGAACTTCCTGCTCTTCAGCGGTCCGACGATCACGCTAACCCGAAGCAAGAAGGTGTACACCGTCACCTGAGCTTCAGCTCGTGCCGGAAAAATCCGGTGTCCGCTTTTCGAAAAAGGCGGTGATCGCCTCCTTCACTTCCGGAGACTTGAGCCGCTCGGCGAAGACGGAGCCTTCGAGCTGCATCCGTTCGAGGATTTCATCGCGTGCGCCGTGCCGCAGCAGACGTTGAGTCTGGCGAAGAGCTTCGGGCGGCTTGGCGAGCAGCTGTTCGACGATCGCCCGCAGCGCGGCGTCTAGCTCGCCGCTGGCGCGATGACTGACGAGACCGATCGCGAGCGCCTCGTCGACTCCGAACGGCTCGCCCAGCAGCAGGTAGCGCGCTGCGAGGCGCCGGCCGGCAATGCGCGGGAGGAGCAACGAGCTGGCCGCTTCGGGCACCAGGCCGAGATCGACGAAGGGCAGTGAGAAGCGAGCGCCTTCCTCAGCGACGACCAGGTCACAGTGGAGCAGCATGGTGGTGCCGATCCCGACGCAATTGCCGTGGACTGCGGCGACAAGTGGGGTCTCGCATGCGGCGAGTGCGCGCAGGAATCGCCAGACCGCGATTTCGTCGCCGTTGCGGGTGGAGGCGTCGAGGAAGTCGGCGAGGTCATTGCCGGCGGCGAAGTCCTGCCCTTCGCCCCGAAAAGCTACGACGCGGATCGACGGGTCAGCCGAAGCCTTCTCGACTGCATCCGCGAGTGCCGCGTACATTGCCACCGTGATGGCGTTCCGCCGCTCCGGCCGCGCGAGCGTGATCGAGAGAAGCGCGCCATCTCGCTCGACCCGCACATGCTCGCTCATTGGCCGCTCTCCCCGAATCTGGCCGAATCTGGTGACGCGCAGGGCCTCACCGGCTATGGCCCCGTGCATCCAACAAAGCCGGGACAAGCGCAAACCATCATGAAATTCTTCGCCGACACCGCAGAAATCTCCGAAATCCGCGAGCTAGCAGCAACCGGCCTGCTCGACGGAGTCACGACCAACCCTTCGCTGATCCACAAGTCCGGGCGCAACTTCCTCGACGTGGTCAAGGAGATCGCATCGGTCGTCAGCGGGCCTGTATCGGCGGAGGTCGTCGCGCTCGATTACGACGGGATGATGCGCGAAGCGGCGGTGCTTCGGAAGATCGCCGATCATATCGCGATCAAGGTCCCGCTGACGCCTGCCGGACTGAAAGCGTGCAAGGCGCTCAGCGGCGACGGGACGATGGTCAACGTGACCCTGTGCTTCTCGTCCGCGCAGGCGCTGCTCGCGGCGAAGGCCGGCGCGACCTTCATTTCGCCGTTCATCGGACGGCTCGACGACATCAGCAGCGACGGCATGCAGCTGATCGCCGACATCCGGCTGATCTACGACAATTACGATTACGGCACGCAGATCCTGGCGGCCAGCATCCGTCATCCGATGCATATCGTGGACTCGGCCAAGCTCGGCGCCGATGTGGTGACCGCGCCGCCGAAGATCATCTGGCAGCTGTTCAAGCACCCGCTCACCGACTTGGGAATCGCGAGCTTCCTTAAGGACTGGGAAGCCACCGGTCAGAAAATTGTCTGACATCAATAGCTTGACAGCTCAGCGTTAACCTTTGCGCAACCCTCCGAAGTAAGAATTTCTCAAGGGTCCGGCGGTAGGTTCCATCCATCCTGCGAAGTGGACCTGCAGGTTGGGGCGACAACGCCTCTGCACTTGGAACCGAGGAGCGAAGACCATGAGCAAGTTTCTGAAGCTGATCAAGAACACCAAGGGCGCGACCGCCATCGAGTACGGCCTCATTGCCGCTCTCATCGCCGTTGCGGCGATTGGCGCGATGCAGGGCATCGGCAACAAGCTGAACACCACGTTCAACAACGTGTCGAACCACCTGAACTAAGACTTCGCGTCTGGTTCTTGAAGCGTTCGGGCGGCGGTGCCGAAAGGCGCCGCCGCCCTTGTATTACGCGGCGCATTATCCGCCGCGCGTGAACGCAGCCGCAGCGTTGTAGGAAATTAACCGGCTCCGGGGTATCCTCGCGCGCAATGGCTACGGTGATCCCCTTCGAAGAGCGGGCGGTGGCGCATCTGCGCGAGCGGCTCGGCGAAGCGCGCGAGGCGAACGAGGACCTGATCGCGTTCGCGCGGGGCCATTCGGGCGCGGTCGCCTCCATTCACGAAGCGGTGCTCGCGGCAATCGACTCCGAGGGTGTCGACGGCCTGCTGCACATCGTCACCCAGGAATGGCCGCTGATTCTCGGAATCGATGCGGTGGCGCTGTCGCTGATCATCGGCGACAAGGGCTTTCGCGCAGACGGAAGCGGAATCCAGCTGGTCGAACCGACAATCCTCAGGCGCGCCATCGATGCGGTCGAGGCCGTGGAGATGCGCAAGGTCGACCGCGGGCACCCGCTGTTCGGCCCGGCTTGCGACCTGATCCGGGCCGAAGCGCTGATCCGAGTCGATTGCGATGCGCCGTTTCCGAGCGGGCTGCTGGCGCTCGGCCAGCGCGCGGAGATGAACCTCGATGCGCGGCACGGCTCCGAATTGCTGATGTTCCTCGGGCGGACTCTTGCGGTTATGATCCGCAAGTGGCTGACGCACCCGGACCAATAATTCATCCCGCAGCCGCCCTCGCGGCGCAGTGGGGCTCGCATCTCCAGCACGATCGCCGGCGGTCGCCGCACACGGTCCGTGCCTACGTCGCGACGGCGCGGCGCTTGATCGATTTCCTCGGCCAGTACCGCGGTGAAGAAGTCGTGGCAGCGGGCCTGCTCGACCTTGGCGCAGCGGACCTGCGCGCATTCCTGGCGCAGCGGCGAGGGCAGGGCCTCGGCGCCTCTTCGGCCGCGCGCGAGCTGTCGGGAGTGCGCGCCTTCCTCACCTACGCCGCCGAGCAGCAGGGCAGCCATGCGCGGCTGCCGCGCACCCGCGCTCCGAAACGGCCGCGAACGCTTCCGCGGCCCGTCGCGCCGGATGAGGCGATGGGGCTTGCCGAGGACGCAGCCGACGCGGCGAGCGCTCCGTGGATCGGCGCACGCGACCTTGCGATCCTGCTGCTGCTGTATGGGGCTGGCCTGCGCGTCGCCGAGGCGCTTTCGCTGACTGCTGCTGTCCTGCCGATCGGCCAGACGCTTCGAGTGACCGGCAAAAGGTCGAAGACCCGCGTCGTTCCGGTTGTGGCGGCCGTTCGCGAGGCGATCGACGAATATGTCCGGCAATGTCCCTATCCGCTGGATCGCGGGGAGCCGCTGTTCCTCGGCGCTCGCGGAGGACCGCTGAACCCCGACCTGGTGCGACGCGCGGTCGCGGCGGCGCGGCGCAGGCTCGGCTTGCCCGACACGCTGACTCCCCACGCGCTGAGGCACAGCTTTGCGACGCATCTGCTCGCGCGTGGGGCCGACTTGAGGGCGCTTCAGGAGCTGCTCGGTCATGCGAGCCTGTCGTCGACCCAGATCTACACGGCAGTGGACGCGGCGCGCCTGCTCGACGTTTATCGCCACGCCCACCCCCGCGCCTGAGCAGAGGCCGAGAAAAATCCCTGAACAATTATCGCGGCGCACCGGCTAGTGGGGTTACCGGCGGCCGCGACACGAGAGTCTCTACAAGCCTGAGGTAAACCGAACGTCAGTTAAATAACCGCTTTGGATGAATGACTTGCGCCAAATGGATTCAATCCAGGCGCCGGCCGATCGCTTCCCAGATGAGCGCAGGCGTGTCGGTACCGTTGAATGCATCGATCGCGACCATCCCGGTGGGTGAGGTGACGTTGATCTCGGTCAGCCAGCGGCCGCCGATTACGTCGATTCCGACGAAGATCAGGCCGCGCTTCCGGCACTCGGGCCCGAGCACGGCGCAAATTTCCTCCTCGCGCACGGTCAGCTCGGTCTTCGCAGCGGTGCCGCCGACGGCCAGGTTCGAGCGGATTTCTCCCGCACCCGGAATGCGGTTGATCGCCCCCGCGACCTGGCCGTCCACAAGCACGATCCGCTTGTCGCCTTCGGCGATCTCCGGAAGAAATTTCTGAAGCACGTGCGGCTCGCGGTAGGTGCGGTTGAACACCTCGATGAGCGAGGCAAGGTTGCGCCCGTCGGGCCCGATCCGGAATACCGAGCCTCCGGCGAAGCCGTGCAGCGGCTTCAGGACGATGTCGCCCTGCTCGGCGAGGAACTTCCGCGCGAGGCCGAGCGAGCGGGTGATCGCGGTCGGCGGCATGAACTGTGGGAAATTTAGCACCCACAGCTTCTCCGGCGCGTTGCGGACCGCCGCTGGGTCGTTGACCACCAGCGTCTCGCTCGCGATCCGCTCGAGCAGGTAGGTCGCGGTGATGTAGCCGAGGTCGAACGGAGGGTCCTGGCGCATCAGCACCACGTCGACGTCCTTGCCGAGATCGAGGATCCGCGGCTCGCCGGTGCGGAAATGATCTCCGTCGACGCGCTGCACCGTCACCGGATAGCCCATGGTCCACAGCCGCCCCTCGGCCCAGCTCAGATCCTCGACCGCGTAATGGAACAACTCGTGCCCCAGCTCCTGCGCTTTCAGCATGAGCGCGAACGTCGAATCGCCGGCGATCTTGATCCGCTCGATCGGGTCCATCTGCACGGCGACGCGGAGGCTCATGGCAACGAGCCTCTAGTAACCGCGCCGGTGGCTGTCACCTTGCCAGACATTGGCCAGGTGCCTCGGCCAGCGGCCGGGAACGATGAAAAGGGCGTCGATGCGAATATCGTCGGCAGCGCGCATGTAGCGCGGCGCGAGGCGCTCGGCGGCGACGGCAACCCGGCGCAGGCGCCACTCGTCGAGAGCGAACGCCGCTGCTTCCTCGGTTGCGCGTGCCTTCACCTCGACGAAGGCGAGCGTTTTCCCGCGCCGCGCCACGATATCCACTTCGCCCCCGGGGACTCGTGCCCGCCGCGCGAGGATGTGCCAGCCTTTCAGGCGCAGGTACCAGCAGGCGAGGGTCTCGGCGCCGCGGCCGCGCTTCTCCGCCGCCTGCCGGTTCATTTGGCGAGCTCGAGCGCGCGGGCGTAGGCGCGCTTGCGCGGCAGGCTCAGGCGCTGCGCGACGTCGGCAGCGGCGCGGGAGGGCGACAGCGTCAGGAGCGCCTCCCGGAGCGCGGCATCCAGCGCTTCATCCGTTGCCGCTTCGACTTCGGCCGGTGGCCCGACGACCACCACGATCTCGCCTTTCGGCGCGGCATCGGCATAGCGGATCGCCAGTTCCGCGAGCGTGCCGGTGACGCACTCCTCATGCATCTTGCTGATCTCGCGAACCACGGCTGCATCGCGCGACCCGAGCTCTTCCGCCAGCGCCGCAAGCGTCCCACCGAGCCGCGGGCCGCTTTCGTACAGCACCAACGTCGCCCGAACGCCTGCGACTTCCGCAATCGCGTCGGACCGCGCCTTCGCTTTCGCGGGAAGGAAGCCGAGGAACAGGAATCGGTCGGTCGGCAATCCTGCGAGCGTTAGCGCCGCAACCGCTGCAGACGGCCCGGGAAGCGTGTGGACGGCATGTCCCGCCGCGCGCGCGGCGCGGACCAGCTTGTAGCCGGGATCGGAGATCAGCGGCGTGCCCGCATCGCTGACCAGCGCGATCACTCGATCGCCGAGCTCCGCGACGATGCGCTCGCGCTCACCGGCGCTCGAGTGATCGTCGTAACGCGTCATCGGCACCTTCGCGCCGACGTGCTGGAGGAGCTTCGCCGTGACGCGGGTGTCTTCCACGAGGATACGGTCCGCGAAACGCAGCGTGTCGGCGGCGCGTGGCGAGAGATCGCCGAGATTTCCGATCGGCGTCGCGACGATATGAAGCCCGGGTGGCAACCGCTCGCTCATCGGCTCCGATTAACCTCTTTCAATTCAATCGGAAAAGAGTCATCGTCACGCCGTCTCATCTACCCGGGGAGAGGTTGGATGATTGCATTACTGGGCGCCTCGGCGCTCACCATGGCCGCGCTGCAGGCATCGATCGCTGCGCCGACGAGCGCATTCCGCACCTGTCTTCATGATGCGGCGTCCAAGGCGACAAGCGAGAAAGTCAGCGTCGACACGATCGAAACCTACCTGCGCGGTGCCTGCACCGTCCAGATGGGCACGCTCAAGGAAGCCTTGGTCGAGTTCCGGCTCAAGAACGGGATGAGCAAGAAAGCGGCGGCCGACGATGCCGAAATGACCATCGACGATTATGTCTCGACGCCGGTCGACAATTACACGTTCGAGGCGAAGCAGAACGCGCCCAAAGCCGCGCCCGTCGCGACTCCCGCGCCGACTCCAGCCTCGGCGCCCAAGCCGCAGCCTAGCTCGCAACCGCAACGGCAATAGGCTGCACGGCGGCGATTTCGCCGAGGATGTGATCGAGCAGCAGCCGCCCTGCGGCCGTCAGCACTATGCGCGTTCCGTCGCGTTGGAGGTGACCTGAGGCAGCGAGCCGGTCGGCGCGTGTCCAGTCGACCACCGATTGAAAGCCGAACCGCTCGGCGATGGCGCCGGCGTCCACGCCCTCGCGGAGGCGCAAGCCCATGACGAGCGCTTCGTCGGCCGCTTCCGTCGGCGACAGAGGCATCTCCTCGCTGATCCCATGGCCGCTGCGGGCAATGCCGGAGAGGAAATTCTCCGGTTTGCGGTGCCGGACCGTACGCATTCCGAGCCGTCGTCCGTGAGCCCCCGGACCGATCCCCGCGTAATCGCCGTATCGCCAATAGGTGAGGTTGTGGCGGCTCTCCTGCCGCGAACGCGCGTAGTTGCTGATTTCATAGGAAGGCACCCGCGCGGCCGAGGTCATCGCGTCGGTCAGTTCGTACAGCGCTGCTGCAGCATCGGTGTCGAGCGGTTCGAAGTCGTGCCGTGCAACCATCGTAGCAAAGCGCGTGCCCGGCTCGATGGTGAGCTGGTAGAGCGAGAGATGGCTGGTGCCGAGCGACAGCGCCTGGCCGAGCATCGCCGACCAGCTCGCTTCGGTGTCGCCCGGCAGCGCGTAGATAAGGTCGAAGCTGACCCGCCGGAAGCTGCGCTGCGAAGTTTCGAGGGCGCGGAAGCCCTCGCTCGCCGAGTGCGCCCGGCCGAGGAAACGAAGCGCCTTGTCGTCGAAGCTCTGGAGGCCGAGCGACAGGCGGTTGACGCCGGCCGATGCGAGATCGGCGAAGCGCGCCGCCTCGACCGAGTTCGGGTTCGCTTCGAGCGTGATCTCGAGATCCGCCGCGGTTGCCCAGTGCGTGGAAGCTGCTCCGATGATCGACTCGACGATCACTGGATCCATCAGGGACGGCGTTCCGCCGCCGAAGAAGATCGACGTCAGCTTGCGGCCCGGAAGCCGCCGCGCCTCGTGCGCGAGATCGGCGAGCAGCGCATCGCGCCAGGCCTGCTGATCGAAGCCGGCGCGCACATGGCTGTTGAAGTCGCAATATGGGCATTTGCTGACGCAGAACGGCCAATGGACGTAGAGGGCGAGCTCTCCCCCTCCCGCTTGCGGGAGGGGGCGGCCGGGTGGGTCGGTTGTGCCAGGTTCGCGCTCGGACAGGCCCGCCCCTTCGCGGCTTAGCCGCTCTTCCCCTCCCGCAAGCGGTAGGGGAGCGATCATTGCTGAAGCGCTTCGAGCAATTTGCGGAATGCGTCCGCCCGGTGGCTGATCGAATGTTTGAGCTGTGGATCGAGCTCGCCGAAGGTGCGGTCGAAGCCGACGGGCACGAACATCGGGTCATAGCCGAAGCCGCGCTCTCCACGCGGCGGCCAGACGAGGACTCCGTCGACACGGCCGTCGAACGTCTCCGCCTGCCCGTCGTTCGGCCAGGCGATCGCGAGCGAGCAGGCGAAATGGGCGGCAGCCGGCGCATCGGGCTCCGTCGCCTCGACCGCGAGCCACACCTTTTCCATTGCCCGCATCCAGTCGCGGTTCCCGTCGGCATCCTCGGCCCATCGCGCCGAGAAAATGCCCGGTTGTCCGTGCAGCGCATCGACGCACAGGCCGCTGTCGTCCGCGAGGGCGGGGAAGCCGGACAAGTCCGCCGCCTCACGGGCTTTCAGATCGGCATTGTCGGCGAACGTCACGCCAATTTCCTCCGGCTCGGGCAGGCCGAGCTCGTCGGCGCTGACGCACGCGATCCCGAGCGGCTCCATCAACGCAGCCATCTCGCGCAGCTTGCCCTTGTTATGCGTGGCGATGACGAGCCGGTCGCCGATCGGCCTCATGCCGCGGCCGCTTTCAGCTGTGCGGCGAAGATTTCCGAGCAGCCGATGCGGGCGAGCCGAAGCAGCCGCAGAAGACCTTCCTCGTCGTAGCATTCGCCCTCGGCAGTGACCTGCGCCTCGACCACCATGCCGTCGGCGGTGAGCACGAAATTGCCGTCGCAACCGGCCTTGCTGTCCTCGTCATAGTCGAGGTCGAGCACCGCGGTGCCCTGATAAAAGCCGCAGCTGACTGCCGCGACTTGCGTACGGATCGGATCGGCGGCGATCGATTTCGCTTGCAGCAGCTTGTCGATCGCGATGCGCAAAGCGACCCAGCCGCCGGAGATCGACGCCGTGCGCGTGCCGCCGTCGGCCTGGATGACGTCGCAGTCGACGATCACCTGCCGTTCGCCAAGCTTCGGCAAATCGACGATGGCGCGGAGCGATCGGCCGATCAGCCGCTGAATCTCCTGCGTTCGGCCCGACTGCTTGCCCTTCGCCGCCTCGCGATTGCCGCGCGTGTGCGTGGCGCGGGGAAGCATTCCGTATTCCGCAGTCACCCAGCCTTGGCCCTTGCCGCGCAGGAACGGCGGCACCTTCTCCTCGACGCTGGCCGTGCACAGCACACGCGTGTCGCCGAAGCTGACGAGGCAAGAGCCTTCGGCATGGCGGGTGAAGCCGGGCTCGAACCTCAGTTCGCGCATCTGGTCGGGGGCGCGTCCGGACGGCCGCATGGGTTTCTCCTGCTTCACTCGAGGTTGATTCCTGGATACCAGCCGCTCCTCGCGAGGAACGCTTTCGGGTCCTTCATTTCGATGATCTCGCGCAAGGCGCGACGCTTGTCGGCGGAATGCTCGTAATAAGATTTGACGATTCGATAACCCACCCAATAGCCAAGATCATTGGGTTCCGTCAGCGTTCCGTTGTCGATCCACTGGCTCAAGTCGGTCATGTCTTCGTCATCAGCGAAACGGGACTCGACCTTCTTGTAAGTTGCCGCGTCGGGCGGAGCGTAGGGAGAATGGAAGTGGGTCTCCCCGGCGATGATCGTGGCCACGAAATCGGCCGCTCCTTCGATCAACGATGCATCCAGCACCGTCGGCTCAGGAATGTTGAATAGCGCCGGCGACTGCAGGGCCTGCTGGGCATGCGTATATTCATGCGCCACCGTGTGAACGAAGCGTTCTTCGATATTCGGGTCCAGATACTTGACTGCGCAGAGTGCCTCCAGATCGACGATGACTCCACTGGAATCGCCGACGGCAACCGGCTTCGCGCGGCTGATGGCGATCGTCACCGGCGGAAATTGCGCCTTCGGATAAAGCCGGCCGAGCGTATGCAATGCAGCCGCGATCCGCCGATGAACGCGGGGCAGCACGGCCATGCAGCGTCTGGCATCGGAGAAAATCTCCGGATGTGCTGCGATCGCCTTCGCAATGGTTGCTCCGCTGACGTTGCGGATTTGGGCAAGGTGGTGGAGACCTGGTGAGCCCTTGTCGATATAGTCGCGCTGGAGCGCGTCGGCTGTCGGATGCCCGTGCGCCGCCTGATAGACTTTGTAGAACCGCGCTACATCATCGGTGCGGATGACCGGACCGGCGGTCGGTGGAGAAGCATTGGCCGCAGCCGACGGGGTGCCGATCACGCTGCACGCGATTATCGCCGTCACGATACTGGCGCGCTTCATCCCCGGGCATTCTTCCTGGCTGTTGGTCCGCGCCGGTCCCTAGACCGGCGACCGCGGCAATCCTAGATGCACCGTCATGCCCCAGCCGATCGGCGAACTCACGGACCGCATGCGGGACATTTTCGGACTCGTGGTCGAATCCTACCTCGAGCGCGGCGTGCCGGTGGGATCGAAGGCGCTCGCGGGCGCGATCAGTCTGTCGCCCGCGTCGATTCGCGGAGTCATGCAGGAGCTGGAGGAGCGGGGGCTTCTCACCCATCCGCACACTTCGGCGGGACGAATCCCGACGGACAGCGGCCTGCGCCTGTTCGTCGACGGGATCATGCAGGCCGCTGCGCCCGACCCGCGCGAGAAGCGCGAGATCGAGCGGCAGATCGTGCGCGACCAGCCGATCGAAGATGCGCTTGCGGCCGCATCGGCTGCGCTGTCGGGGCTCAGTCAGGCGGCGGGCGTGGTGCTCGCGCCGAAGCGGGAGCTGGTGCTGAAGCAGCTGAGCTTCGTCCCGCTGAACGAGCGCCGCGCGCTTGCGGTGCTGGTCGGCGCCGACGGGAGCGTCGAAAACCGCATCGTTTCGCTCGACGGGGTGACCAGCGCTCATGCGCTGACGGAGGTCAGCAATTTCATCAACGCGCGCCTGTCGGGCCTCACGCTTGCCGAAGCGGAGGCGCGGCTGCGTGCCGAAATCCGCGAGCGCAAGGAGCTGGTCGACGCCGCTGCCGCTGAGCTGGTCGCGACCGGTCTCGCGGCGTGGAGCCAGGATCATGCGCGCCGGCCGGTGCTGATCGTCCGCGGCCACGCGAACCTGCTCGACGACAGTGCCGCGGAAGACCTGGAGCGGGTGCGCAGCCTGCTCGACGAGCTCGAGGAAGCGCAGGAAATCGCACGGCTGCTGGAGAGCGCGCACGATGCGCCCGGCTGCCGAATCTTCATCGGATCGGAGAACCGGATGTTCGCGCTTTCGGGCTCCTCCGTGATCGCCGCACCGTATCGCGGGAGCCAGGGCGAGGTCGTGGGCGTTGTCGGGGTGATCGGGCCCACGCGGTTGAACTATGCACGGGTGGTCCCCATGGTGGATTTCACTGCGAAAGCACTCACGAGATTGATGGCATGACCGACGCGACGAACGATCAAGAGCAGCTGCACGAGGAAGCCGACGAGCTTCGGAAGGAAACTTCCGACGGCGCGCCCGAGGTCGCCGAACATGACCGGATCGCAGAGCTCGAGGGCCAGCTCGAGGACGCGCGGTCCAAGGCGCTCTATGCGGCAGCGGAAACCCAGAACGTGCGCCGGCGGCTGGAGCAGGAGCTTCAGCAGGCGACCAGCTACGCAGCTGCAGGGTTCGCGCGCGACATGCTCGCGATCAAGGACCATCTCGACCGTGCGCTCGCCGCAGTCAGCGACGATCTTCGCGCGGACAAGACCGCGACCCAGTTCCTCGCGGGCATCGAAGCGACTGCGCGCGAGCTCGACGCGGTGTTCGCGCGGCACGGCATCACTCGCGTGAAGTCGGTCGGGGAAACGCTCGACCCCAATCGCCACCAGGCGATGCTCGAAATGCCGAGCGACGAGGCCGAGCCCGGCACCGTCGTCCAGGAAATGCAGCCGGGCTACGTCATGAAGGACCGGCTGCTCCGGCCCGCGCTCGTCGGCGTCGCCAAGAAGCCGGACTAGAAGGGGAAATAGACCTGGATCATCGCCACCGCGGTGGCCCAGGTGATCAGGTTGAGCGGCAGGCCGACCTTCAGGAAATCGCCGTAGGAATAGCGGCCCATCTGATAGACCAGCACGTTGGTCTGGTAGCCGAACGGCGTCGCGAAGGCGGCGCTTGCGGCGATCATCACGGCGACGAGGAACGGACGCGAGCTGACGTTGAACGCGTCGGCCATCGACACCGCCACCGGCGTGAACAGGACGGCGACGGTCGCATTCGACAGGATCTCGGTCGCGAACAGGGTGACGCCATAGAGGATGATCAGCGCGAGCGTCGGGCTCATCGACTTCATCGTCCCGATCAGCGCTGCAGTCGCTGCGGACGCGAGGCCGGTTTCGTCGAGCGCGATCCCGAGCACGACCATTCCCGCGATCAGCATCAGCACTTCGGGCCTGAGCCCGTGATAGGCTTCGTCGGCGGTGATCACGCGCATCAGGATGAGGAGCACGGCACCGGCGAACGCACAGGCTGCGATCGGCGCGACGTCCAATGCGGCAAGCACGATCACGAGGACGAAGACGATCAGCGACACGGCTGCCCGCAGCGGCTGGAACTCGACCTGCTTCGAAAACGCCTCGGCCGATCCGACAAGGCCGCCGACGAGGCCGGGTTCATGGAAGTCGGCGGAAGCGTCGGCGGTCGCGCGCTTCGTCTTCGGCTCATCGTCGGTCTTCATCAGGCGGCCGCTGAAGACGAACAGGTAGAGACCTCCGGCGAGCGCGACCGCGATTCCGACCGGCGTGATCTCGAACATGCCGAAGCGCGGCTGCCCGGCGACCGAAGCCATGTCGTTGACCAGCAAGTTCGTCGACGTGCCGATCAACGTGCAGCAGCCGCCGAGCACCGCGGCATAGGACAAGGGGATCAAATAGCGCTTGGGCGATCGGCCGAGCGACTTGGCGGCATCGCGCAGCACTGGGGCGGAAAGGACCACGATCGGCGTATTGTTGAGGAAGGCCGATGCCGCGCCTGCGAGGCCGATCAGGATCCACAATCCGGCGCTGCCGATGCGCCGGCACAGGCGGACGGTCTTCTCGATCGCCGCGTCGAGCAGGCCCGATAGCTCCATCGCGTACGCGATGACGAACAGCGACGCGAGCGCGATGATGGCAGGGCTTGCGAAGGCCTTTTCGACCTCCACCGGCCGAACGATCCCGGTCATCAACAGGAACGCGGCGCCGGCAAGCGCCACGACATCCGCCCGGAGCCGGTCCCGGATCAGCGCAGCGACGACCGCGGCGAGCACCAGCAGCGTCGTCAGCTGGTCGAAGGTCATGAACGTTTCGATAGCGGGCTTGCGCTAACGTGGGCCACCGCGCCCTGCAATGGCAGGTCCGCTGTGTTATGGGCCGGACATGCCCGCGCCGATGACGTTTCGCCGACCAGCTTGCATGACGATGTTTTGCGCAACCCTGCTGGTTCTTTCCGGCTGCAAGGCGAGCGAGCAGGCAAACAACGAGGCGGCGCCGCAGAACGCTGCCGCTTCGGCCGAGAACATTGCCGCATCCGTCCCGCTCCCTCAGCCGCCGATGGACCGCGCCGCGCTGCTCGAAGCGGTTGCCAATGCGCGCAGCGCCGCGGCGGCGGGCGCCGACGACCGCCAGGCCCAGCAGCAACTCGACGGCAAGGAGTTCGAGCTGCGAATTCGGTTCGGGTGCGGTGGACCGGCGAGCGGCAGCACGAAAGCGCTCCCGCTCGGCTGGTCGCTGGACCAGAAGGGCAGCGTACTCCGGGTCCATGCGACCCCGAACCTCTCGAAGGACGACCCGGCGATTGGAGCCATGGGCCTCCAGGACATCGAGGCCGTCGAGGGATTTTGGCTCGAGCGGCCATGGATGTTCCAGGCGACCTGCCCCGCCAAACCGGCGGCGCTTGCAGTCGGACAAGCTCAAGGCAATTCGGCCGCGGCTGCCGCTGCGCCGAAAGAGCCCGCAGATCAGCAACCGATTCCCACGGCGCCGAAGGTCGGCATCGCGCAATTCTTCACAGCTTCCGATCCACGAACGGCGAGGCGCGACGATCGCCCTTACGAGGCGGTCAAGAAGCTCGATTCGGGAGCTGTCATCGGCCAGCAGGGCTTCGACCTCGTGCTCTCGGGCAGGCTTCGCATGCTCGCCGGCGGACGCGTGATTCGCTGCGTTTCGAGCAGTCCCGACACGGCGCCGGCCTGCGTCGTCGCAGCGACATTCGACCATGTCTGGATCGAGGATGCGGCGAGCAAGGAGCGAATCGCCGACTGGAGCAGCAGCTAGATCGGCAGGAGCCACATGGCTCCGGCGAGCGCCAGCGTCGCAAGCACGGCGATCAGGGTGATCAACCGGATTCGCGTGATCCTGATCGTCTGCACCCGATGCGCGTGGAGCCGCTCGTGCACCGTGCACGCGCGCCGCTCGGCCGCGATGAACACCAAAATGGCGATGAGCAGGAACGCCGTGCCGACGACGCGCGGCAACCACAGCGGGTGGATTCGCCCGAACAGCGCGTGGAAGCCCAGCGCGATTCCGATTGCGCCGAAGCCCGTGCGAAGCCAGCTGCCGAACGTCCGCTCATTGGCGAGTACCGTCCGATCCTCGGCATAATCCGTGCGCAGGCGCGCGAGGTCGGCCTCGTCCTCCATGCGCCTCCGAACGCATGCGGCGCGCGTACCGTTCAACGCGTGAACGGCAGCATCGAACGGGGCGGCACCTGCGGTGGATGTCCGCCGCGGTCGGCGAGAAAGCGGTGCCTGACGATCTCCGCCTGCTGCTCGATTCCGTAGCGACGGAACGGCTTGCCGGTCTTCAGCTCATATTGGTACCGGCAGAAGGGGTGGCGCATGAGCGGCAGATAGAGCCGACCCCCGTTCTGCGCCTGCCACACGTGAGTCATCTCATGGATGAAGAAACCCTGCCGGAACAGCGGCTCATCCGCGAAATCGTCCGACCAGCCGCCGGCGGCCGGGTGGAAGTAGATGTTGCCGTTGGGCGCCATGGCGGCGTTGCGCGGCTGGAATGGCCACCATTTGCCGCGGATCAGCCGAACTTTCGAATAGTCGATGGAATTGCCGAAAATCGATCGGGCGAGTGCGATCTCGCCGTCGCTCAGCGAACGGGTCATCCGTTCCGTCATTGCGAGAAGCCGAAGGTGACGAAGCAATCCACTGCTCGGCTGGATTGCTTCGCTGCGCTCGCAATGACAAGCGGGTGGGAAGTGTCCTGCTCCCCTGTGCCCGCTCACGCCGCGGACACTTGCCGCCTGCCGGTCGCATCGCTAGGGCACCGGCAAAAGCAACACGGAGGAAGCGTTCCATGAGCGAGACTGCCGATCGGGTGAAGAAGATCGTCGTCGAACATCTCGGCGTCGAGCCGGACAAGGTCACCGAAGACGCGAGCTTCATCGACGATCTCGGCGCCGACAGCCTCGACATCGTCGAGCTGGTGATGGCCTTCGAGGAGGAGTTCGGGGTCGAAATCCCGGACGACGCCGCGGAGAAGATCACGACCGTGCGCGACGCGATCGACTATATCGACCAGAACAAGGGCTGAGGATTATCGCCGGAGTGCTTCGATACGGCATTTCGGCTTCGCTCAATGCCTACTCAGCATGAGCGGATAGGGAATATCCCGCTCATCCTGAGTAGCCGCTGAGCTTGCCGAAGCGGCGTATCGAAGGACACACAGGCTCGGCCCCTCAAGGGTTTGAGCCTGTTGTTTTTGGAGGTGACTGCAAAATGCGCCGTGTCGTGGTGACAGGTCTCGGGCTCGTGACGCCGCTCGGCGCCGACGTGGAGACCAGCTGGAACAACATCCTGGCAGCGAAGAGCGGCGCCGGACCGATCACTCATTTCGATGCCAGCGACCAGAAATGCCGCATCGCGTGCGAGGTGAAGCCGGCGGACCACGAGTACGGATTCGATCCGAACAAGCGGGTCGACTTCAAGACCCAGCGGCAGGTCGATCCGTTCATCATCTACGGCATCGACGCCGCCGGCCAGGCGGTGGAGGACGCGGGGCTCACCGACATGGACGAGCAGACGCGGCTTCGCGCGGGCGTGTCGATCGGCTCGGGCATCGGCGGCCTTCCGGGGATCGAGAGCGAGAGCCTGGTGCTCCACGAGAAAGGGCCGAGCCGCGTCAGCCCGCACTTCGTTCACGGCCGCCTGATCAACCTCATCTCCGGCCAGGTCTCGATCAAATACGGGCTGATGGGTCCCAATCATGCGGTCGTCACGGCGTGCTCGACCGGCGCGCACTCGATCGGCGATGCGGCGCGGATGATCCGCGACGACGATGCCGACATCATGCTTGCCGGCGGCGCCGAAGCCACCATCTGCCCGATCGGGATCGCGGGATTCGCGCAAGCGCGCGCGCTCAGCACCAACTTCAACGATCAGCCGGAGAAGGCGAGCCGACCCTACGACAAAGCGCGTGACGGCTTCGTCATGGGCGAGGGCGCCGGCGTGGTCGTGCTCGAGGAATATGAGCACGCCAAGGCACGCGGAGCGAAAATCTACGCCGAGGTGGTCGGCTACGGCCTTTCGGGCGACGCGTACCACGTGACCGCGCCGCATCCGGAAGGGTCCGGCGGCTTCCGGGCGATGCAGATGGCGCTCAGGAAGTCGGGCCTGCAACCGTCCGACATCGACTATATCAACGCTCATGGCACCTCGACTCCGCTCGGCGACGAGCTGGAGCTGGGCGCGGTCAAGCGGCTGTTCGGCGAGGCGGTAAGCGGCCTCTCGATGAGCTCGACCAAGTCTGCGATCGGCCATCTGCTCGGCGGAGCGGGGGCGGTCGAGAGCATCTTCTGCATCCTGGCGCTGCGCGACCAGATCGTCCCGCCGACGCTCAACCTCGACAACCCCGAGGAGAGCTGCGCCGGCGTCGACCTTGTGCCGCACAAGGCGAAGAAGCGGGAGGTCCGCGCCGTGCTCAACAACAGCTTCGGCTTCGGCGGCACAAACGCCTCGCTGATCATGAAGGCGGTGTGAAGCGTCCGCTGCTGATCGGCGCGGCGGCGCTGGTCCTCGCCGCGCTCGTCGTCATTTACACCTTCTGGTGGGCGCCCGGCCCGAAACGCGGTCCGCACGACATCATCGTCAAGGAAGGCACGACCCTTCACTCGGTTGCCCGCCAGCTGGTGAGCGAGGGTGCCGTCCCCGGCACCGCACGGACCTATTATGTGATGGCGCGGCTGTTCGGCTCGACCGACCCGATCCAGGCCGGGGAGTTCGAGATTCCGAGAGGAATGGGCGGCGCCAGCGTGCTCGACCTGCTGCAGCACGGCAAGCCGCTGCTCCGCCTGATCACCGTCGCCGAAGGCATGCCCTCGATCATCGTCGAGGAGAAGCTCGCGGCCAATCCGTATCTGACCGGACCGACGCCCGATATTCCCGAGGGATCGGTGCTTCCCGACAGCTACAGCTTCCAGCGGGGCGACGCGCGCGCGGCAGTGGTCAAGCGGATGCAGCAGGCGATGACGAAAGCGCTTGCCCAGCTGTGGCCGAAACGGAGCAACGATTGCCCGCTGGCGAGCCCAGAGCAGGCGGTGATCCTTGCCTCGATCGTCGAGAAGGAAACCGCAAAGCCTGCCGAGCGACCGCTGATTGGGGGCGTCTATTGCAACCGGCTCAAGATCGGCATGCCGCTGCAGGCCGACCCGACCTTCATTTATCCGATCACCAAAGGGAAACCGTTGGGGCGGCGTCCACGTTTGTCGGAGGTGCACGCGAAGAACGATTACAACACCTACGAGATCAACGGCCTGCCCGCCGGTCCGATCACGAACCCCGGCAAGGCGAGCATCGAGGCGGTGCTTCACCCGGCGCAGACCAAGGCGCTCTATTTCGTCGCCGACGGCACCGGCGGGCACGTGTTCGCCGAAACGCTGGCGGAGCAGAACGCCAACGTCGCCAAGTGGTACGCGATCCGCCGCCAGCGGGGCCAGATGTGAGGAACCGCGGAATCGGCCGCGGGCGCATGTTCATGGGCGGCCTTCTCCTGCTCGCGGCAATCCTGACGTGGGGAATCGGACTGATGATGAGCCCGCACGGTGCGACGGTCGCCAAGGGCACCCAGCACGTGCGCTCCGTCATTGTCACCTACATGCTCAAGGATGCGGTCGGAACGCTCATCCTGTGCGCGATCTCGGCCTGGCTGCTGTTCCCGTCGCGGCGGCCGAAATGGCCGGCGCGTGACTGGACCCTGATTGCGGTCCTCGTCTTCCTCGCCGGAAGCAGCGTCTACACGCTAATCTGGCTTCAGACGTCAGTTCTTGGTTAGCGCCTCGGCCGGCACATAGCCGACGCGCCGGTCCTCGCCGGCATAGCCCCACGCCCAGCCCGCAGTGTCGTCGAGCAACAGGAATGGCTCGCCGGGTCCGAGTTCCCGCACCGCCTCGGCATTGACGGAAGGAGCGAGGCGAAGCGCCGCCGCGCTGCCGAGCCGCCGTTCGACCGGCTGGGCATAATGCGACGCGATCACGCGTCCGGCGAGCGCGACGTCGGCGAGGTCCTTGCGGTACGCGTTGAACGCGGGATCCGGGAGGTCGGACGGGCCGGTGAGCGCGAACCCGTCAGCGCTGGTGGGCGTATGCGGGGGCCTGGCCGATGATCGGCCGGTGTGCCGCGGAGCTTCCGTCGCTCTCGCGGAGGTTGCGCTTGAACCCTTCAAGAAAATCAGCCCCGCTGCTCGTTCGGACGACGAACACGTTGCGCCGGTCGTCCTGGTCCCTCTCGCGGCGCAGATAGCCGAGCGCGCCGAGCGTATTCAAGGCGCGAGTGACGACGGGCTTGGAAACCCCGAGGATGCGCGCGAGGCCGCGAACGGTGTGCGGCCCGGGCGTCAGATAGACCAGCATCAGCAAGGCCATTTGGCGGTTGGTGAGGTCCGGTTCGCCCGAGCGGACATAGGCGATGAGGGCCTTCATCCACCCGGTAAGCGAAACTTCGCTCATTACTGCCACTCTCCGTACTCGTGCCGTGTAGCAGCCGAATAAACCGGTAAGGACGCGAAATGTTGCAGGGCAATCGCCCGAAATTGCGGGAATTTCCCGAATTGCAGGATCAACTTTGTAGGTAACGGCGCTCCAGCATTGCGAATACCGCGCGCAATCCGAGCGCGTCGCCACCCTTCGGGCGGCCGGGCTTCCCGGGGTCGCGCCAAGCCCAGGTGTCGAGGTGGGCCCACGGAATTTGCGAAGGGACGAAGCGGCGGAGGAACAGGGCCGCATAGATGGCGCCGGCCATCGCATTGCCCGACGTGTTCGCAAGGTCGGCGATGCTGCTCTTCAGATCGTCATCGTAAGAGTCCCACAAGGGCAGGCGCCAGAGCGGATCGTCGACTTCGCGCGCGGCGGCTTCGAGATCGGCAGCGAGATCGTCGCGGTTCATGAACGTCGCCGGAAGGTCGGGACCGAGCGCGGTCCGGGCAGCGCCCGTGAGGGTCGCGAAGTCGACGATCAGCTCGGGGTTGGCTTCCGCGGCTTTCGCCAGCGCGTCGGCGAGAATGAGCCGGCCTTCGGCGTCGGTATTGTCGACCTCGACGAACAGGCCCTTGCGCGACTTGACGATATCGCCGGGCCGGTAGGAGGCGCCCGAGACCGCATTCTCGACCGCCGGGATGAGCAGGTGGAGGCGGATCGGCAGGCGGTTCTCGACTACGAGGTGGGCGAGCGCGAGCGCATGCGCGGCGCCGCCCATGTCCTTCTTCATCCACCGCATCCACGCGGGTTGCTTCAGGTCGAGGCCGCCCGTGTCGAAGACGACGCCTTTGCCGACGATCGCCACGCGCGGGTGGTCGGGCTTGCCCCATTCGAGCTCGATCAGGCGCGGGCCCCGCTGCGGCGTGGCGCCCCCGCCGACGGCCGCGATCAGCGGATACCCCTCCGAGAGCTCGGCGCCGCTGGTGACCGTGAGTTGCGCCGCGGAACGCTTGGCAAGGTCCGAGACGGCCTGCTCGATCTCGGCCGGGCCGAGGTCCGCGGCGGGCGTGTTCACGAGATCGCGGACGAGCGCAGTGGCCTGCGCGAGCCTTACGACCGCGTCGATTTTTGCTGCGTCGCCGGTGACGAGCACCCGCGGCCCCTGCTCGGCATCGTCCTTCTTCGAGCGGTACGCATCGAAGCGGTGCTGCGCGAGCAGCCAGCCCAGTGCGGCTCGTCCGGGTTCGGCGTCGACAAGCTTGTAGGTTCCCTCCGGCAGCTTCTCGGCGAGCGCGGCGAGGCACCAGGGCGAGAGCGCGCCGGCGTCCTTGACCGCGGCAACCAGCTCGAAATCGCCGCCGCGAGGCAGGATGACGAACGATCCCGCAGCCTTTTCGTCGAACCGCTGCGCTTCGATGAGCACACGATCCTCGGGCGGACGCTTGGTGATCCAGCTGCCGAAACTCTCCTTGTCGACGAAGTGGATCGGCCGGGCGGCCTGGCCGCGGTCGGCGGTGAGTAGCGAAGCGAAGTCGGTCATTGGCGGCTCTCTAGCGGCGAATCCGGCTCAGGCGAAGGGTGCGGGCCCATTGCGGACTTCAGGTTCGTGCGACACAACAGCTGTGACGCGGCGGTGCCGGCGCATTGGGGAGGGGAGAAGACGATGGTCGAACGCGGCATCAACGCGAGCAATTCCATAACGATGCGTCGCTGGTGCGGAGCGCTGCTGGCCTGCAGCGCGCTGTGCGTTTCGCCTGCATCTGCGCAAGCGCCCGCGAGCAGCGGCACGTTCACGATGGAACAGGTGCTCGCTTATCCGTTCGTGCCGGAGATCGATGCTGCGGAAAAAGGCAATGCGATCGCGTTCGTGCGCGTGCTCAAGGGCGTGCGCAACGTGTGGGTCGCCGATGGACCCGCATTCGAGCCGCGGCAGGTGACGCGCTACACGGCGGACGACGGGCAGGAGATCACCCAGCTCACCTTCTCGCCCGACGGCAAGCACCTCGTCTATGTCCGCGGCGGCGACCATGACGCGAACTGGGAGGCGAAGCTTCCTCCGGACCCCGATTCTTCGACCACCGAACCGGTGGTCACCATCTGGGCCGTGCAGCTTTCGGGCGGTGCGCCGATCAAGGTGGCCGAGGGCGATGCGCCGGCAATCTCTTCGCGCGGCGAACTCGCCTATGTGAACGACAAGCAGGTGTGGACGGCGTCGCTCACAGGCAAGGGCAAGCCCAAGCGGCTGTTCTTCGATCGCGGCGACGACGGCACGCTGAAATGGTCGCCCGATGGCGCGAAGCTCGCCTTCGTTTCCGATCGCGACGGCGATCACAGCTTCATCGGCGTGTACGATCTAAAGACCAAGGCGCTGACCTATCTCGCGCCCTCGACCGACCTCGACGGATATCCGACCTGGTCGCCGGACGGAATGCGCATCGCCTTTGCGCGAGTGCCCGGAAAGGGCGGCGCGCCGAAGCCGCTCCTCAAGCAAACTCCCGAACCCTTTTCCTTGTGGGTGGCCGATGTCGCGAGCGGACGAGCGAGCCGCGTGTGGCAGAGCCCGGACACGCTTCGCGGCTCATTCCCCGAAACCGCGGGAGAGGTGAACCTCAACTGGGCCGACGGCGATCGCCTGGTGTTTCTCGCCGATCTCGACAATTGGCCGCACCTTTACTCAGTGCCCGCGACGGGCGGAGCGCCGCTGCTGCTGACGCCCGGCGATTACATGGTCGAGCATGTGGCGATGAGCCGCGATCGCAAATCGGTGCTCTACGACGCGAACACCGGGACGACGGCGGACGACAATGATCGTCGCCACCTGTTCCGGGTGCCGGTCGATGCAGCGGCGCCGGTCGCGCTGACCAGCGGAACCAGCCTCGAATGGTCTCCGGTTGCGGCGAGCCCGACGGAGGTTGCCTTCATCGATGCGGGCCCGAAGGCGCCGCCCTCGGTTTCCGAGGTCGGCATGGACGGAAGCGGGGTTCGCGATCTCGGCGCGGGCGCCGTCCCGAAGGAATTCCCGGAAAACCAGCTCATCGTTCCACGCGCCGTCAGCTTCAAGGCGGCGGACGGCTGGACCATCCAGGGCCAGTTGTTCGACAATGGCGACGGCACCCGCAAGCCGGGGATCATCTTCGTCCATGGGGGTCCGCCGCGGCAGATGCTGCTCGGCTGGCACTACATGGATTATTACAGCAACAGCTATGCGGTGAACCAATATCTCGCCAATCACGGTTATGCCGTGCTCTCGGTGAACTACCGGCTCGGCATCGGCTACGGCCACGACTTCCATCATCCGGATCATGCCGGCGCCGCGGGAGCGGCCGAATATCAGGACGTCGTCGCGGGCGCGAAATATCTGCAGGCGCTGCCGGACGTCGATCCCGCCAAGATCGGCATCTGGGGCGGTTCCTACGGCGGCTATCTCACCGCAATGGGCCTCGCCCGCAACTCCGACATCTTCAAGGCCGGAGTCGACATGCACGGCGTGCACGACTGGTCGAGCTTCCTCGAGGTCTGGGTCGGAAAGCAGCCCAAGCGCTACGAGAAGGGCGACCTCGACGAAGCGATGAAAGTGGCGTTCGAGTCCTCGCCCATCGCCAGCATGGACGGGTGGAGGTCGCCGGTGCTGTTGATCCAGGGCGACGACGACCGCAATGTCCCGTTCGCGCAGACGATCGACCTGGCGCGCCGACTAGAGAAGCGCCACCTACCGTTCGAGCAATTCGTGATCCCGAACGAGATCCACGGGTTCCTCAGGTCGCACTCGTGGCTCGCGGCGGATACTGCGACGGCGGACTTCTTCGCTCGGACGCTACCCGCGCAATAGGATTGTCTCGGGCCGCGCTACTTCGGCCCGTAGGATGGCGGAGCGTCGCCGGGCCCTGATCCCCACTTGTCATCCGGCGCTGACGAAAGAGTGAAGCGCAGCTCGCCGCCATGGCGGACGAAATCGTCGCTGAGCCAGGGGCGGGTGGTCGTGCGGCCGTTCACGACCAGTGAGTGGACGTACGGCGCGTCGGAGGCGGCGCCTGCCGCGACGATGTGGATCGGCGCTCCGGGCCGGTCGATGCGGATGTCGGGGAACAATGGGCTTCCGACGACCAGGTCCGCTCGGCCCGGATATAGCGGGTAGACGCCCATGGCGGCCCAGACATACCAGGAGGACATCTCGCCGAGATCGTCGTTGCCGGAAATTCCGTTCGGGCTGTTGGTCCAGATTCGCCGCATCGCTTCGCGCACGACTGCCTGAGTCTTCCACGGCGCCGCGGCGAAATCGTACAGCCAGGGCGAGGCGACGGACGGTTCGTTGTCGAGCTCGGCGTGGAGCGGTCCGGCCTTGGTCACCGCCCAGTGCCCGTCGGAATCGCGAAAGAAGCTGTCGAGAGCGGCGAGCGCCCTGTCGCGACCGCCGAGCGCGTCGAACAGGCCGGCAGGATCGAACGGCACCATCCAGCGATATACGGCGCCGCTGCCTTCGACGAACTCGTCGTCGGATTCCGGGTCGAACGCGGGCCAGCTGCCGTCGGCGTTGCGCGGCTGGATGTAGCCGGACCCGCGGTTGAACAGGTTGCGCCACCAGCCGGAGCGATCGAGGAAGCGCCGCTCATTCGCTTTGTCGCCGGCGAAGCGCGCGAGCTGCGCAACCGCGAAATCCGCGGCGGCGAGCTCGAGCGTATCGGCGGCCGAGCCCCAGCCCGGCGCGCCGACAGGCATGTAATGGAGCTTCAGCCACTGATCGAGCCCGGGCCGCTCCCCGACGCACAGTACCGGGCAGCCGGCGCGGCTGAGGTCGTTGGCGGTCGGGATCGTCGCGGCCCTAAGCAGTGATGCGTACGCGGCATGCAGATCGAAATCGCGGCCGCCGAACGCGTAGATCGCGGCGACCGCCGGCGCGGCAGGGTCGCCGTTCATGACGCCGGTCGCGCCGGTCAGATGAGTCCAGCGGTCCCACTGACCGCCGTACTGGTCGGCCTGGTTGAGCAGCGACTGGGCGAAGTCCGAGCCGACCTTCGGGTCGAGCAAGGTAACCAGCTGAACCTGGGAGCGGTAGACGTCCCAGCCGGAGAAATTCGCATATTGGACCGTCTGCTTGGGGCCGACGCGGTGGACCTGCCCGTCCATGCCGCGATAGCGGCCGTCGACGTCGCTGGTGACGCTCGGATCGATCAGCGCGTGGTAGAGCGCGGTGGTGAAGACGGTGCGCTCGTCCGGCGTGCCCCCGGTGATCGCGATGCGGCCGAGCTGTTCGTTCCATGCGGCGCGCGCGGCGGCGCGGCTTGCGTCGAGGGTCGTGCCTTCGGGGCTCTCCTTGTCGAGGTTCGCGCGGGCGCCGGCCTCGTCGACATAGGAGATGCCGATTCGCATCGTGACGGTCGGCGACTTGGCGGGATCGAAGCTGATCCATCCGCCCGAGCCCTTGCCGGCGACCGGGAAGCCGTCCTCGCCATAGCCGGTGCCGCCGTGCGCCTCGGTGCCGCCGGGGCTCACTGCCGCATCGGTCCAGGTGCCGCCAGTCGTGAAATCCCGATCGAAGACGGCGACGAAGTGGAGCGTGTAATAACTGTGGTGCCGGTCGGGCGAGAGATAGCCGCAGAAATTCCCGCTGGTGACGCTGCCCGTCACCATTCGATGCGCAGGATCGATACGGATGCTCGCGCCGCTCGATCCCACCTCCGTGTCCGACGTGCGGAAGAGCAAGTTTGCGGGCTTGTCCGCGGGAAAAGTGAAGCGCGCGATGCCCGTGCGAAGCGTCGCCGACAGGTCGACATCGACCCCGTTGCCGAGCTCGACCGAGTAAGCGCCGGGACTAGCCTGTTCCTTCGCGTGATCGAGGTAGGCGGCGTAGAGATTGGGCGCGAGCGACGGCGAGGCCTTGATCTCGCGCGTGACCGGCATGACCGGGATATCGCCGCCGGCGCCCGCGCAGCCGCTGCCCGAAACATGCGCGAGGCCGAAGCCGCGCACGCCGTTGGACCGATATTCGTATCCGCCAGGCGCAGCGACGACCAGGCCGCTTCCGGGGAGCGGAGTTTCCTCGGGGCTGAACGACACCATTCCGAAGGGCAGGGTCGCGCCCGGGAAGACGTTGCCGCCGTTGGTCGTGCCGATGAACGGATTGACCAGCGCCGCCGGATCGTCCGCCTGCTGCGCCGCGGTTGCGGAAGCGGCGAAGATCAGCACGGCGCCGGCGATCATGCGATTGAGGGCGACCCAGGTCTTCATAGGGTCGCTGCCGTAACAGATCGCCGGACCCTGTGAACAGGTGCGCCGCTCTGCGCGGCGCAACGCGTCGGATCAGCTCTCGAGCTCGCCTGTCCGCATTGGTGCCCGGACGAAGGTCACGCGTCCGGCGGTCGCATCCTCGATCAGCCGTTCGTATTCGTCCGCGAGCTGCTCATGGATGTTGCGCGCGATGTGGGATGTCGCCGCCTTTGCGCGGCTCCTTTCCGTTTGCTGCCGGAGGAACAGGTAATTGATGTCCACGCGTGGTTCTCCGTCTTGTGCCTGGCCCTGTCGCGCACAGCCAATGCCGAAGGCGCGTGAACGGCAGATGACGGAAGAGTCGGCTGGACGACTGACGGTTGTTGGTCGTCGCTGAATCGTTTTTCGCCGGTCGTGACCTCGACGGCGGCTCAGCTCATTTGAGCATGATCATGAACTGTTCCCAGCGGCCGTTCGCGCCCGGCTCTGCGTAGGTCACCAGCGAGAGTTCCTTCCCGCCCGCGTAGTGGATCGTGTAGTTGCGATTGACGAAGCCGCCGCGCAGGAGCGGGTCGCGGTCGATCGTGATCGACGTGGGCTCGCCCAGCGGCGCGAGGCTGCTCCGGTAATCGCCGAGCGTGGTCGGGTTGAAATAGTAGTTGAGGTTCGGCGTGAACTTCGAGCGGTCGGGCGTGCCGGTGATCAGCGCATCGTAGGTCGCGCGCACGTCTTCGAGGCGGTTTCCCTCCGAGGTCAACGCCGGCTCCGGATTGTCGAGGACGATCTTCTCGATCCCCGAGGTCAGCGTGTCCGCCGCGCCGGAGAAATCTGCGTTGGTGAAGACGATGATCGCGTCGCGGGTGTCGGGATAGACGGTGTTCTGGGTGAGGAAGCCGACCGCCTCGCCGCCGTGGTCGATCACGTGCCGTTCGCGCTCGTAGCGGTTGTAGACTCCGAGCCCGTAGCCGTTGGTGCGGCCGTCGGTGCGCAGCACGGGCGTCTCCTGCTCGACCCAGTCGCGCTCCGGGATGAATGCCCGGTCCATGCGTGCGATGTCCCACTTGGCGAGATCGGCGGCAGTCATCGACAGCTCGCCGGCGGCATAGAGCCAGCCGCGGCCGGGCTGCTGCGCGACCCGCACCGGCCCGAGCGCGAAGCGGTGATATCCGGCCGGAAAGGCGGGCGTGTTGGTGTCGTCCTGATCGCGGACGCTTGCCATTCCGAGCGGGTCGAAGATCTTGCGGTGGAGATAGGTGAGGAGCGGCTGTCCGCTGACCTTCTCGGCGATCATCCCGGCGACGACGTAACCGGTGTTGCTGTACTGCCAGCGCGTGCCCGGCTGGAAATCGAGCGGCTTCTTTGCCCATTTGTCGACGATGTGCTGCGGAGTGGTCGGCTTCTCCATGTCGATGAAAGAATAATCCTGGGGCCAGAAGTCCTCGAGGCCGGACTCGTGGCTGAGGAGCTCGCGGATGGTGATCTTGTCGCCCTCGGTGATGCCGGGGATGAACTTCGCCACATGATCGTCGAGGCTGAGCTTGCCCTCGTCGCGCAGGAGAAGCAGCGCCATCGCCGTGAACTGCTTCGAGTTGGACGCGATCTGGTACGGCTGGTCCGGCCGGGCGGCGAGACCCTCGTTCGCTTTCCCATAGGCCTTGTTGAAGACGAGCTTGCCGTCGCGGACAATCGCGACCTCCGCTGCGGGCACGCCGGTATCCGCGAGCGTGCTCGTGACCAGCTGGTCGATCTGGGAGACCTCGGCCGGGGTGACCGGCTGTGCGGCGGCGGGGACAGCGATGAGCGTCAGGAGCGCGGCTGATGTACGGAGCATGGCGCCAGCTAGGTCGGCGGCTGTCGGCCGTAAAGGCGCGGGCTGGTCAAAAGCGGTAATCTTCCGCGCTTTTGACGGACGATGATCGATGGAACGTTGCGGGTAAGTAGCCCGTTACCCTGCCGCGACGCGACAGGGAGACAGGGCATGAGAGGCAGCTGGGCTGCGATCGTCCTCGCAATCGTGATGGCGATCATCGGGATCGTGCTGACGATCGGCGGGATCTGGCTCGTCGTCCTTGGCGGGTCGGTTTACTACCTCATCGCGGGAATCGCGATGCTCGCCTCCGCCTGGTTCCTGTTCCGCGGACGGCTGCTCGGCGGGTGGATCTACGTCGCCTTGTTCATCCTCTCGGCCGTGTGGGGATTTGCCGAATCCGGAAGCGACGCCTGGGCGATGGTGCCGTGGCTGATCGCGCCGCTGGTGATCCTCGTCTGGACGTTGCTCGTGATGCCGACCCTCACCGCCGCGCCGAGGCGCTGGCACTGGGCGTGGGTCGGGGTCGTCGTCGGAGTCCTGTTCGTGGCAATCAGCTTCGCGGTGCTCGGCACCAGCGGCGGCACCGCCGTAGCCGCGCTTCCGGCGCAAGCCTCGCCCGGGATGAACGACCCGTCGGTGACGCCAACCGGCGCGCAATGGACCGCTTATGGCGGGACGAACGCGGCGTGGCGCTTCTCGCCGCTGACACAGATCGCTCCCGGCAACGTCGGCAAGCTCCGGAAGGCGTGGGAGGTCCATCTCGGCGGACAACCGAGCAACGCCGATTACGCGAAACTCTACGGGACCGAGAACACGCCGCTGAAGGTCGGCAATCTCCTCTACACCTGCAACGCGACCAACCAGATCATCGCGCTCGACGCGGCGAGCGGAAAGCCGGTGTGGCGGGTCGATCCGCATGTGGCGAACGTGTGGATTCCATACACCACGGCATGCCGCGGCGTGTCCTACTACCAAGTTCCCGGGGCCGCGCCGAACAGCATGTGCGCCGGACGGATCATCGAAGGAACGATGGACTCGCGATTGATCGAGGTCGACGCGCTGACCGGCAAGCCGTGCACCGAATTCAACGGCACGGGGCAGCAGGACACCAAGATCGGCATGGGCTGGGCGCCCCCGGGCTCGGTCGGGATCAACTCGCCGCCGCCGGTCATCCGCGGAATCATCGTCGTCGGGCACCAGGTGCTCGACGGACAATGCCGTTGCGCTCCCTCGGGCGTGATCCAGGGCTTCGATGCGAAGACGGGCAAGCTCGCCTGGGCGTGGGACATGCAGCATCCGGACTGGACCGGCTATCCGCCCAAGGGGCAGACCTGGGCGCGCGGTACGCCGAACAGCTGGTCGATCAGCGCCGGAGACGAGAAGCTCGGCCTCGTCTATGTGCCGACCGGCAACGTCGCGGACGATTATATTTCGGCTGGCCGAACGCCGCTCGAAAACGCCTACAACAGCTCGATCGTCGCGATCGACGTCACCACCGGAAAGCCGAGGTGGAGCTTCCAGACCGTCAAGATGGACGTGTGGGACTATGACATCGGCAGTCAGCCGAGCCTGATCGACTATCACGGAACGCCGGCGCTGCTGGTCGCGTCGAAGCAGGGCGACCTTTATGTCCTCGACCGGGCGACCGGCAAACCGCTCGCGCCGGTTGGCACGATCAAGGCCCCCCAGAGCGGGGTCGAGCCGAACCTCCGTTCGCCGACGCAGATCGTGTCGCTGTGGAACACGCTGAGGAAGCCCGAACTCAGGGAATCGGACATGTGGGGGATGTCGCCGATCGACCAGATGATCTGCCGAATTCAGTATCGCACCGCCGATTACCGCGGCTTCTACACGCCGCCGCGCGTCGACAAATACACGGTCGAATATCCCGGCTACAACGGCGGCAGCGACTGGGGCAGCCTGTCGATCGATCCGATCCGCGGCGTCGCCATCGCCAATTACAACGACATGCCGAACTACGTGAAGCTGGTCCCGCGCGCCAAGGCGAATGCCAAGGGCATCGTCCCGCGCTTCGCGACCAGCACCCCACCGAGCAAGCCGCACCAGATCGACCCGCAATGGGGCGTCAAATATGCAGTCAACGTCAATGCCGGCTGGCGGATGCCGTTCACCAAGCTGATGTGCAAGCGCCCGCCCTACGGCGGAATCCGCGCGATCGACATCGCGACCGGGAAGACCCTGTGGGACCGCCCGCTCGGCACCGCCCGCCGCAACGGGCCGTTCACCCTGCCGACGCTGCTGCCGTTCACGATCGGGACCCCGAACAACGGCGGCGCAGTCACGACGGCGAGCGGGCTGATCTTCATCGCCGCCGCCACCGACGATTTGCTGCGGGCGATCGACGAGCGCACCGGCAAAGTGGTGTGGTCGGTGCCGCTGCCGGCCGGCGGACAGGCGACGCCGATGATCTACCAGCAGAACGGGCGCGAATATCTGGTGATCTTCGCCGGCGGCCACCACTTCATGGAAACGCCGATGGGCGACAGCCTGATTGCCTACGCGCTTCCGAACGGCGGCTGACGCTCGGCTGCGATTGGCGATAAGCTTGCCGGAATATCGGAAACGGGGGAGTGGCCGATGATGCCGGGGAGTCGAACGATCGCAACGGCGCAGATCATCACCGGCGTCGCGGCGGCCGTCGCGCTGCTGCATTTTCTCGCTTCGATCCTGATCCCGTTCGTCATCGCCTTCGTTCTTGCGGTGCTGGTCAACGCGCTCGTCCGGTTCATTCACAAGGGGTGGGCGGGGGCGCCCGGTTGGGCGGTTTCATTGCTCGCCGGGCTGATCGTGATCGTGCTCGCGTCCGCGGGCATTTTCGTGATGGCGCAGGGCGCGGCGCAAATGGTCGCGCAGGGGCCGGCGCTGATCGGCCGTCTGGATGGGCTCGCCCTCGGCTTTGGCCGGTCGCTGCACTTGAGGCAGCCGCTGCACCTGAGCGCCATGGTCGGGCAGGTGAGTGTCGCGGAAATTGCCGGGTTCGTGCTGTCGGGGATGCAGGGGCTGTTCTCGGGCCTGCTGCTGATGGTCGTCTATTTCGGTTTCATGCTCGCGGGACGGCGGCGGATGGGCAGGAAGATCGATGTCGCCGCGGGCTCATCGTCGCGCGCAAGTGCGATCAGGGAGACCTTCACCAGGATCGCGACGGACATCGAGACGTACGTCTGGGTCCAGTCGATCACCGGGACGATCCTCACGCTTTCGGCGACCATCGTGATGCTCGCGGTCGGCCTCAACAACATCCTGTTCTGGGCCGTCGTGTTCTTCCTGCTGACGTTCATCCCGAACATCGGCGTGACCGTCGGCTCCATCGTCCCGAGCCTGTTCGCGTTGATTCAGTTCCCAACAATCTGGCAGGCGATCACGATCTTCGTCGTCATCCAGGTCGTCGCGACGGTCGTCGGCAATTTCATCTATCCCCGGCTCCAGGCGCAGACGCAGAACATCGATCCGGTCGCAACCTTGCTGTCGCTCGCGTTCTGGAGCTGGCTGTGGGGACTTCCTGGCGCGTTCCTGGCCGTCCCCATGACGCTGATGTCGATGATGGTCTTCGCCCAATTCCCGAGCACCGCCTGGGTCGCGGCGCTTCTGTCGAACGACGGTCGGCCGATCTTCCGGCGAAAAACCGGCAAGGCGCCCGGCTAGGCGGGCACTCCGTATAGGTCGTGCTCGTCGGAATCCTCGACGTGCGCGGAGATGATGTCGCCGGGGTTCAGCCCGCCCGCGTCGCGCAGGTGAACTTCCCCGTCGATTTCGGGCGCGTCGGCTTTCGAGCGACCCGTCGCGCCGCCGGTCTCCGCGTCCACCGCGTCGATCAGAACGTCGATTGTCGAGCCGACCTTCGCGGCGAGTTTTTCGGCGGAGATGCGCGCGGAGAGCGCCATTATGGTTTCGTACCGCTCCTGCTTGAGCTCTTCCGGCACCTGGCCCTCCATCGAGGTCGCGGGCGCACCTTCGACAGCCTCGAACTTGAACGCGCCGACGCGGTCGAGCTGCGCTTCCTCGAGCCAGGCGAGCAGATAGGCGAAATCTTCGTCCGTCTCGCCGGGGAAGCCGACGACGAAGGTCGAGCGGATGGTGAGGTCGGGCACCTGAGCGCGCCAGTTGCGGATGCGCTCGAGCACCTTGGCGTCGTTCGCCGGACGCTTCATCGCGCGCAGCACCTTCGGGGTCGCGTGCTGGAACGGGATGTCGAGGTAGGGGAGGACCAGTCCCTCCGCCATCAGCGGGACCACGTCGTTCACGTGCGGATAGGGATAGACGTAGTGGAGCCGGACCCAAACATTTCCTGAAGCGCCGCCGAGCTTGCCCAGCTCGCGCGAGAGGTCGGTCATGTGGGCGCGAACTTCTTCGCCTTTCCAGGCGCGCGGCTGGTGGCGAATGTCGACGCCGTAGGCGCTGGTGTCCTGGCTGATGACCAGCAGCTCCCTGGTGCCGGCAGCTACGAGTTTCTCCGCCTCGCGCAGGATCGCATCCGGGCGTCGGCTGACGAGGTCGCCTCGAAGGTGCGGGATGATGCAGAAGGCGCAGCGGTGATTGCAGCCCTCGGAAATCTTCAGATAGCTGTAGTGGCGCGGCGTGAGCTTGAGGCCCGCTTCGGGCACCAGGTCGATGAACGGAGAGGGCACCGGCGGCGCGGCGTCGTGAACTGCCGCGACGACTTCCTCATACTGCTGCGGCCCGGTGACGGCGAGCACGTCGGGGAAGCGGGTGCGGATGACCTCGGCTTCCTTGCCCATGCACCCGGTGACGACCACGCGGCCGTTTTCGGCGATTGCTTCGCCGATCGCTTCGAGGCTCTCCTCCTTGGCGGAATCGAGAAAGCCGCAGGTGTTGACCAGCACGACGTCTGCGCCCGCGTAATCGGGCGACATGTCGTAACCGTCAGCGCGGAGCTTGGTCATGATCCGCTCGCTGTCGACCAGGGCCTTGGGACAGCCGAGCGATACCAGCCCGACGCGCGGGGGCTTGGGGAGTGTCGTGACGTTCATCGGAAGGGCCGCGCCCATATAGGAAAGAATCCTTTCACGCAAAGGCGCTAAGGCGCGAAGAGATCGAGCAGAATCCTTCTTCGCGCCTTCGCGCCTTCGCGTGAAATCTCTTGCTCTTCTTGCCAGCTTGGCCGCTGCAATTGCGGTCGCTATGGCGCGGCGTTCCTGCAGAATGATGGAGTCAGCATGCGTATTGCGATGATCGGCACGGGTTATGTGGGCCTGGTTTCGGGGGCCTGCTTTGCCGATTTCGGCCACCAGGTCTGCTGCATCGACAAGGACGGCAGCAAGATCGACGGACTCAACGCGGGCGTGATGCCGATCTGGGAACCGGGGCTGGAGGCGCTGGTCAAGTCGAACGCGGAGCGCGGGCGACTGACGTTCACGACCAGCCTGCCCGACGGGGTCAAGGACGCCGATGCCGTGTTCATTGCGGTCGGCACGCCGGCGCGGCGGGGCGACGGCCATGCCGATCTCACCTTCGTGTTCGAGGCCGTGCGCGAGCTCGCGAAGTTCATCAAGCCCGGGACGGTGGTCGTCACCAAGTCCACCGTGCCGGTCGGGACCGGCGACCGGATCGAGGAAATCCTCGGCGAGGAGGGCGTCACCGGCGTTTCCGTCGCGTCCAACCCGGAGTTCCTGCGCGAAGGCGCCGCCATTGCCGACTTCAAGCACCCCGACCGGATCGTCGTCGGGGCCGAGGACGAGCAGGCGCAGGATGCGCTGAAGGAAATCTACCGGCCTTTGTTCCTCAACCGCGCGCCGATCCTGTTCACCGGCCGCCGCACCGCCGAGCTGACCAAATATGCGGCCAATGCGTTTCTCGCGGTCAAGATCAGCTTCATCAACGAGATCGCCGATTTGTGCGAAGCGGTCGACGCCGACGTCCAGGACGTTGCGCGCGGGATCGGGCTCGACAACCGGATCGGGCCGAAGTTCCTGCATGCCGGCCCCGGCTACGGCGGCAGCTGCTTTCCGAAGGACACGCTCGCGCTGCTTCAGACTGCCGACAAGTTCGGGGTCGGGCAGCGGATCGTGCGCACGACCGTCGAGGTCAATGACGAGCGCAAGGCGGGCATGGTCGAGCGGGTTGCGAATGCGCTCGGCGGCGAGTTGAAGGGCAAGCGGGTCGCGGTGCTCGGGCTCGCGTTCAAGCCGAACACCGACGACATGCGCGATGCGCCGTCGATCCCGATCGTCAACGCGCTGATCGAGCGCGGGGCCGAGGTCAGCGCCTTCGACCCGGTCGCGCACGAGCAGGCGGCGAAGATCTTCTCCGGCATCGAGTTCGCCGCCGACGCCTACGCCGCCGCCGCCAATGCCGACGCGCTGGTCATCGTCACCGAATGGGACGAGTTCCGCGCACTCGACCTCGACAAGGTTGCCGGCTCCCTTCGCGGCAAGGTGCTGGTCGACCTGCGCAACGTCTACGATCGCGCCGAAGCGGAGCAAGCGGGGCTGACATATTACGGCGTCGGCCGAGGCAGGCTGGAGCGCAACTGAGGAGGCTGCCGCCGGCGCCATTGCCGTACTGACGGATGTTGGTAACCTCCGCTCAGCCGGGGGGCCGAGTCCATGCACTTTCACCTGCCGAAGCCGCTGCACGGCTGGCGCGAGTTCGCGGGCGAGGTCGCGATCATCGTGCTCGGCGTGCTGATCGCGCTAGGGGCCGAGCAGGTGGTCGAGACGATCCACTGGCGCGACGAGGTCGCGGCCGAGCGGAAGTCGCTTCTCGCCGAGGCGAACGACGGACTTGCAGCCGTCGCCGCGCGGGAAGCCCAGCAGCCATGCGTCGACCGCCGCCTGCGCGAGATCAGGGTGGTGCTGGAAAGGCACCATCGCCACGAGCCCTTGGGACTAGTGCGCGAGATCGGCCGTCCCTCAACGGAGGTCGCGGCGCGCGGCACGTGGCAAATCGCGCTCACAGGTCAGGCGCTGTCGCACATGAGCGACAAGGAGAAGCTGTCGTTCAGCGACACCTTCGCAAACCTGGAGCTGTGGGAACGCATCAGCATAGAGGAGAAGGCCATCTGGCTCCGTCTGGCGCCACTGAACCTGTCCGATCTCCTTTCCGAAGAGGATTGGAGCGGGATCAGGTCCGCCTATGCACAGGCGCTCATCTACAACGACCACATCCGCATACTCGCGCCGTGGGAGGAGCGGCAGGTGCACGACGACCTGCCGCAGGTCGAGAAGCCTCGCGCTGCTGACAACCTGGCTGCTTTCAATGGAATCGTGAGTCAAATCTGCAAACCAGTCCTCGCACCTTCGGTGCGGCTCACGAAAGCGCGCTGAAATGCACTTTCACCTCCCCAAGCCGCTGCACGGCTGGCGCGAGTTCGCCGGCGAAGTCGGCATCATCGTTCTTGGCGTGCTCATCGCGCTCGGCGCGGAGCAGGTGATCGAGGACTGGCACTGGAAGCAGCGGGTGCGCGAGGCCGAGGCATCGATGACGAAGGAACTCGGAGAGGACGATGGAGCGCAGGCCGAGGCGCGCCTCGCGATCTCCCCATGCGTCGCGCGGCGCCTCGACGCCGCCGAGCAGGCCCTCATCGCGGAACGGGATCGCGGCGTTCCGTTCGTCGCGCCCACTCTGCCGACGCCGCCGTTCCGGACCTGGGACAGCGACGCGTGGCGCGCAGCCGTTTCTTCCGATGCCACCTCGCACATGGCGACGGACCGGATGTATGCCTGGTCCGCGCCCTACAACATGACGGCGGACATGGATCAGGCCGCTGTGCGCGAATTCAACGACTGGGCGGAACTCACGAGGATCGACAGCCTCCCGCCGCATCCGTCCGAAGCGGAGCGCGAGCGGATGCTGTCCGCGATTGCGCATGCACGGCAGGACAATGCGTTCCTGAGCTGGATATCGGGAGTTTTCCTGAGATATGCGAAATCAGCGGGCGTTCAGGTGTCCGAAACCGCGAGAGTCGAGGAAATCCGCAGCGAGCGGGCGCAGATCGGCTGCTGACCTAGTCCCGCGCCCTCGGCGCCAGCTCGTCGAGGTGGTCGAGCATGTCGGCGGGGTCGTCGAACACGCGCATCGCGTCGGCGCGCTCGAGCTCGTCCTCTCCGTAGCCGCCCGACAGGAAGCCGATCCCGAGCGCTCCGCAGCGCAGCGCCGCGTACATGTCCCAGATGCTATCGCCGATGACGTAGGAGAGCTCGGTGCCGGTGCCGAGCCGGCGCGCCGCCTCGACGAACAGGTCGGGATCGGGCTTCGCATAGCGGACCATGTCGCGGGTGACGACCACTGACTTGTTGGGGTCGACCTGGAGGCTGCGGAGGTTCGTTTCCGCGGTGCGCATCCGGCCGCTGGTGGCGATCGCCCAGGGGAGCTTCTGCTTCGTCAGCTCCTTGAGCAAATCGACCGCGCCCGGGAGCGGCGGCACGTCCTTCGACAGCTTGCGGAACAGCTCGGCGTGGCGATCGCGGAGCCGCTGAAGGGTCGCTTCGTCGATCGGGTGCCCGAGCTCGCGCTGGAGCTGCGCAGTG
Organism: Sphingomonas sp.; assembly: GCA_025980335.1. Lineage (GTDB taxonomy): Bacteria > Pseudomonadota > Alphaproteobacteria > Sphingomonadales > Sphingomonadaceae > Sphingomicrobium. The sequence goes on from JAICXO010000002.1 coordinate 49,497, forward strand.
AACAGGCCGCCGCTCATCCCGATCTTGCGGTGGATCCGCCAGACGGAGAGGTGAAGCCCTTCTTCCTCGAGCGCGAGGTGCCAGGCGCGGACATGGTTGTAGACGCTGTCGACGAGCGTTCCGTCGAGATCGAACAGGAAGGCGACGGGCCCGCTCATCACTACTCGCAAATGGCGGAGAGCGTGATCGGTTCCGGCTGCAGCTCTCAGCGGGCGTTTACGTTATTTTGACTCGGCCGCGCAAAAGTGATTCCCTGCATTGCGGGCAGGTGGAGCGATGAAATTCGCATTCGGCATTGCGGTGTTCCTGTGGGTGCTGTGCGGCGGCATCGGCGCCTGGATGCTCGACGATTTCAGCATGCATGACTGGAAGGAAATCGCGCGCGGACCGATCACGCTGCACGAGGCGCTGAGCGAGCACCCAGTGACCTATCCCGGTCCGACCTGAGCCGCGTCGCAAGCGGCAGATCGTCCTTCTTCTAGTTCAAAATCTGAATTCGACGCTTTGCGCCTACTGAAGGTCGGAGGCTGGGCGGTCGTACAGTGCCGACAGCGCACGTGCCGGGACCGGCGTGTTGCGCTTGATGAAGGCTTCCGCCTCGCGCATCGTCGCGAACGCATGCTCGGTGCACTCGCTGCCGTGGTGCGACAGAATGGCGACGAAGGGGAGGCCGGCGCCGGGACGCTGAATGACACGGCCGAAGGTCGAGCTCATGTGGCCGCCTTCGGGGTTGCTGGTATCCTGCATGATCTCTCTCCTCGCAATCGGAGCGGGTCGATCAGGCTCCATGATATTTGATGCTTCGCCTGATCGCCGCATCGATCTCTCTGTCCTCGGCCGCGGCCTGGTCGGCGCTGTCCCGAGCTTGCCGCTCGATCCGTGCGCTCCGATCGGCATCAGATTCGGTCTCGCGTTTCTTTCGCATGCAGCCTCCAATCCATTCGAACGCTAGCGTCTCGGCGCTCGACCAGAGCGGCTGCGCGGCGCGGCGCTGCTCATCAGCTGGTCCGCCCTTCGGCGGCTTTGCGCGCAGCATCCTCGACGCGGTAGGTTTCGCTTGTGCGCACCCGCTCCGCCATGCTGTCCCATGCAGCGGCGGCGCTCAGGCACCGCTCGCGCACGTTCGCAAGGCTGGCGAGCCTGGCTTCGGCACGGCACTGCTCGGCGCGTTCGGTGTAGAACTTCAGTGTCGACATTCGGAGATCCTCAAGCGTGGTCCCGCTCCGCGACGCTCGCGGAGCGGGGTACCGACGATTAGGCGCTCTGCAGGTTCACCGCGCTGGCGCGGCCCCGCTTGTCGTTCTCGAGCTCGTAGGTGACGCGCTGCTCGCGGTCGAGCGTGCGCATGCCCGAAGCTTCGACGGCGCTGATGTGCACGAAGGCATCGCTGCTTCCGTCCTCAGGCTGAATGAAGCCGTAGCCCTTGTCGGCGTTGAAGAATTTTACGGTTCCGGTGATCATTTTGGGTATTTCCTTCTGTGGCGGACCGCCAATCGGCCCACCTTTTTGCTGTGAGAGGCGAGAGAAGGAAAAGGAGCCGCAAAGCACCGCAGACCGACCGATGCGACTGATAGCCGTTTCTACATAGGCGTTCGGGGCGGAATATCAATCGGTTGCGTCCGAAAGAGGGCGGCGGCCGGCTAGCGCAATGTGGGTCAGTCGCCCACCATCACGTCGGCGAGGCTGTAGCAGTGGCTCGCCTGGTAGGCGTTGCGGCCCCGGTTCATATGGGTGAGGTTGAATCGGCGGATGGCGCGGAGCGCGCGCGGGTTGGCGAGGAAGGCGCGGATCGAGGCGGCGGTGCGGATCTTCGCGCCGAAGGTGTCGGCCTTCCAGAAGAAGTGGGTGAGGTTGTCGGGGTCGTCCACGCAGCTTTCGAGGAGCGCGCGGTCGAGATGGTCCGGCTCGGGCGAGCCGTCGTGCGTGAAGTCGGAGAGGTGGAGGATGGTCCGGGCCCGGAGGCCGTCGCTTCCGTCCGGGAGAAGCGAGAACAGCTCCATCCAGCTGGCATTGACGCGGGCGAGCGGCTTGTCGGGGCTTCCGGGCAGGCAGGACACCGACCAGTAGTGACGCTCGGTCCGGCGGGCGATCGGGATGGAGGTCGCGCCATAGACGGCGAGGAGGTCGAGTACGTCCCCGGCCTGCGGCCGCTGAAGCAGCTTCTCGAAGCGCGCGGCGTATTTGAAGCGAAGTTCGAGCGATTCCGAGCGCTCGTCGACGTCGGGCAGCTCCTCTTTCCCTTCGAGCCAGGCGTGCTGCTGCTCGGGCGTCAGAAACTGCCGGAGGCCTTTCGCCGGCGTCGCCGAAATCCCCCTGTCGATCCACGTCATTCCATGCCTCACCTGCCGTAGGAACTGCTATTCAGGCGTTTCGTTTACACCCGACAAGTCGCCGGTTCCGGCAACAGCGTAGTGAGGATATCGCTCTATTGGAGCGGCTCGATGATCGTTGATGGATTTTAATCTCTTCAACTCGTTGGGCGCTCGCCAGATGGCGATCGACGTCGGAACCGCGAACACCGTGGTGTACGTGCCGGGCGAAGGAATCGTCCTCAACGAACCGTCCGTCGTCGCGCTCGAGGTCGTCAATGGAGTCGAGCGCGTTCGAGCGGTCGGCAGCGACGCCAAGATCCTGATGGGCAAGACGGCGGACAACATCCGCACATACCGGCCGCTGATCGACGGGGTGATCAACGACCTCGACCTCACCGAGCAGATGATCAAGCATTTCATCGCCAAGGCGACTGGAGGCCCGAACCTTCTGTCGCGAGGGCCGGAGATCGTCGTCGGCGTGCCGTCGGCTTCGACCGAAGTCGAACGGCGCGCGATCCACGCGGCAGCGATCAACGCAGGGGGACGCGACGTCTGGCTGATCGAGGAGCCGCTGGCCGCGGCAATCGGCGCCGGGCTGCCGATCGAGCAGCCGATCGGGTCGATGGTGGTGGATATCGGCGGCGGCACCACGGAGGTCGCGATCATCGCGCTCAAGCAGCCCACCTACAGCACCTCCGAACGCGTCGGCGGCGACAAGATGGACGAGGCGATCGCGTCGTACGTGCGGATGAAGCACAATGTCGAAATCGGGCCGGTTTCGGCCGAGCGGATCAAGAAGGAGATCGGATCCGCCTCCTCGACACCCGAGGGGATGAACATCGTCGGGCACGTGGGCGGACGCGACGTCACGGTTGGCAATTTATGCGAGATCGAGCTGAGCCAGGCGGAGATGGCCGAGGCGCTGCACGACGTGGTGCAGCAGATCGTCGAAACCGTCTCCCGCGCACTCGGGCACGCCGGAGCGGAAATCGCGTCCGACATCATCAACCAGGGCCTGGTCATCACCGGTGGAGGAGCGCTGCTGACGAACATCGACACGGTGCTTCGCGATCAGACCGGGCTTCCGGTCCGGGTGGCCGACGAGCCGTTGACCTGCGTCGCATTGGGTGCAGCGCGCGCGCTCCAGGATGCGGAATTCAGAACCGAGCTGCACGCCGCCTCACGCGTGATGTGAGGGCGCCGGCCAGGCCCGGGCGAGCGGCTTGTGCAGGTCTAAGTATAGCAGCCGTTGCCGCTGCCTTGGGCCGGGTCGTGCGAGTCGCCGCAAACTAGTTTCCGGGCTGCCCCTGCGCCGGGGGAACCGTCACTCGGATCACGGCTGCCATCGAGCTCGGCCTCGAGCTCGGCGAAGAAGGTGATGCGCTCGGCTTCTTCGGCGGCTTTCATGTCCGACAGCTCGGCTTCGCGAGCGGCATCGAGGAGCGCGCTTTCGTCCCCGCTGCATTCGCGGGCATAATCTTCGTCGCTCCAGTGGCCCCGCTCGTATCCGGTGAACCCTTCGGGCGGCGGGAAATTGGTCCACCAGCCGCCGTCCTCCTCTTCTTCCTGCCACACACGGTCGGTGCCGAAGGTCGAATCCGACAGGTCTTCGTCGTCAAACGAGGGGTTGTCGGAAGTGTCGGAAGTGTCGGAATCCAGCGTCGCGAGGGCGGCGCAGAGATCCTCTTCCGAGCCGGTGCGCAAGGCCTTGAGCGCAAGCTTCGCATCGAAAGTGCGGCGCGGCCCGGGGCTGCGCGGCTCCTCGGCGAGCTTGTCGAGGCGGCGCAGCATGGCAAAAGCGAGCCGGTTGTCGGTGTAGCGCCGCTCCCCGACCAGCACGCCGTCGCGGTAGAGACGGTCGACCGAGCCCGCGATCGAATCTTCCATCAGCCGGTCGGCGAGGCGGTGGCGGGCGTGATGGCGCGCGGAGTCGCAGGCGGCGGCGAAGAGGGGATCGGTCCTCAAATGCTCGTAGATTGTGTCGCGGTGCTTGCCGACCGCGCGGCAGGCGGCGGTGACGGTGCCGGTTTCCGCCAGCGCGTCGCAGAAGCGGGCCTTGAGCTCGGGTGTGAACGGGCCGTAATCGCCGGGGGTTGGATTGACGGGGGCTATCTCTGTTGGTGATGTCGAGTCATGTTCCATGAACCATATTGGAACATGGAAGAGGGGCTGTAGGAAAGACTTTTGTTCTTCGGCCATCTTCGATTGCGAGCCGCCGAGCAGAACTGAAGGAAAGGGGAGCAGCCCTTGCACCCCGGCATGGCGGCATGCGGCTGCTTCTGTCGAAGAGACGGCGAGAACCGGCCGGACCCGAGCGGGGCGGGTGGCCTGGGGGTGTCACGGGATTCACTCCCGTGACGGTTTTTTCACACGAAGGCACGAAGGAGACGAAGGACACGAGGGGTTTCATGCGAAGGCGCGAAGGCGCGAAGGTGACGGTACACGGGGACGAACATCGGCGGGGCTGGGTGGCGCGCTCGAGCGTTTGGATGCCGCCCTACGGACGCCGAAGCGGAGGTGAGCGATGCATTTGTCCAATCAGAGCCTGCTGGTCATCATCATTGTCGGGATCGTCGCGGGCTGGCTCGCCGGCAGGGTGGTGCGCGGCGCGGGGTTCGGGATCCTCGGCGACCTGCTGGTCGGGATCATCGGCGCGTTCATCGGCAACTGGCTGCTGCCGCGGATCGGCGCGCACCTGGGCACCGGAATCGTCAGCGCCTTCGTCAACGCGGCGATCGGCGCAATCGTGCTGCTGCTGGTGATCCGGCTGCTGACGGGAGGATTGTGGGGAGGCGGCTGGCGCGGAGGGTGGCGGAGAAGGTGGTGAGGGGAATTCCTTTACCGCCAGCGCAGTCGCACCTTCGGACCTCACGAAAGCAGTTCAGAGAAGCGGGTTTCGATTAACCTGCTTACATTCGATCGGCGATGCGCAGCAATTTCACCAAGCATATAAATGATGTCGTCATCATCGACGGCGACTACGAACCCCTTTCCTGCCTGCGCGATGTCTTTGCATCGCGCCAAGATGGCCTGCCGGTCTTTTGAACTACGATGAAGTAACAATCCGAATTGTCCCCTTAGGTTACTAAACCGCATAGCGAGCTGATCAAATTCCGGATTCTTGGGGTCGTCAAAGTAGTTCTTGCACTCCACCATGACCCAACGGGCCTTGATATCGCTGTCGTCACGCAATCGTCGAAAAAACCCGACGTCGGCTGCGTTTACATAGGTAATATCAATGAGCTTTCTTCGCTCATTGATGGGAGTTTCGATCCGCGGTGCCGTCAATGCGGGATAAAAGAGGAATTGCAGTATGCCGACAATCAGGCGGTGATAGTCCGAGGCGTGTCTTTTGCCGGCGGGTACCGCTTTGAGCGCGCCGATCAAACCCTCTGCAAATTCGGGGTCAAAGAACTCCTCATCCCGCTCCTCAAAGATTGCGGCATCCGCAACGGGATTGTGTTTGATAACCGTCTTTTTGAATTTCTCGTATTCATTCGGATGTTTGCTTGAAAACTCTACCAAAAACTTTTTCGTTCCAGGGTACTTCTTCTCGATATCTCCGAGAAGAACAACCTTCTCCTCGCGCTTGCCGCGTTTAATTACACTGACTAGTGGACCGTTAGTGCGGAGCTGTTCTTCTTTGATGAAATTTCTGACGAAAGACTTGTAGTACGATCTTGTACGCTTGCTGACCGCACCCTGCCATTTCACATAGCGCTTCGGAACGAGCAAAATTGGCGCGTCATCGTAGTAGGGCCGATCCACGTACTTTTGCTTCCATTTCCGATTCTTTCTGTCCCAGACGAGACCAGACGGCAGACTAGGATGAAGTTGTACGCCGTTCAAATCACATTGCTCAATTGTATAGGTAAGCAGCCTCTCACGAATAATGTTCGTCGTGATATCCGAGATTTTGTCAGGTCCTATTCCGTCGATGAACATCGCATAGTCGCTTAGGTCCGTTATCAGACTCGTGCCGATAGCCTTGCTGCCAGCTAAGCTCCGATAGACCTTCGCGGCTTGACCCGGCCCGAGCCCTCTTCCGGCGGGTTTGCCTTTGGAAACACCTAAGTGAGTGTCATTGGGTTCCCGCAGAGCAGCAAGCAATTCGACACCACGATGGCGATCGCCTTGACGAATTGCTTCCATCACTGCGTCGAAAAAATCGTAAATATCGTCAGCGCAGTCTTTGCTGAACTCATCGTCGCCGTCCAGGAAGGTTGAAGGATCAAAATAGAGCGGAAAATCTAGATCGACATCGATATCGACGAAGTCGAGCTCCGGTTGAGATTTTCCGATATTGAATGCTTGAGAAAACAGCACCGCTCTGCCTCCCGACATGGGTGACCCGAGCAATTTTCGTTACTGCTGATCGCGTCAATTCACAATCTGCGGCTTCTAAGCATCGATCTCTTCCTCATCCACGGCTGACGCCCGGCTCTGAATGAACTCAAATCTTTGCGCCGGATCGCGCCCCATGAGCCGCTCGACCAAATCCTTGATCGGCTGGCGGTCTTCGTAGGCGCTGGGGAGGGTTACCTTGAGCATGGACCGCGTGGCCGGGTCCATCGTGGTTTCCTTGAGCTGGTTCGGGTTCATCTCGCCGAGGCCCTTGAACCGCGAGACCTCGACCTTCTTGCCCTTGAACTCGGTGGCTTCGAGCTCGGCGCGGTGGGCGTCGTCGCGGGCGTACAGGGTCTTCGCGCCGCTGGTCAGGCGGTAGAGCGGGGGCTGGGCGAGGAACAGGTGGCCGCGGCGGACGAGCTCGGGCATTTCCTGGAAGAAGAAGGTCATCAGCA
>JAICXO010000055.1 GCA_025980335.1 Sphingomonas sp.
GGCGTCGGGATCGATCTGCCGCGCGGAGGTGCGGCCGAGGACCTTGATTTGCCGGTCGGTCGCAAGCGAGCTCAAAATCTCCTCGGCGACGCCTTGAGCGAAATAGGCTTTGTCGTGGGTCGGGGAGAGGTCCTCGAACGGGAGCACCGCAAGCTCGGGCGTCGGCCGCGCCATCGCCGAGCGCCACGCGAACAACCCTCCGCCAAGCAGCACAACGAGTGCCGCGGCGGTCGACAGCGCCGCCGCACGTCGCGACCAGCGCAATCCCGATTTCGCGCGCGATTGGCTCGGAGCCGCAGCAGCCTCGCCAGCAACTTGCCGCACGCATTCGACGATCTCGCCGATCCGGCGATCGCGCGCATTCCCGCGCCACCCGGCGAGGTCGACACCCTGCCGTTCGCCGAAGAACAGCGGCGCCGCGCACGGCTTCACGAACACCTGGATCAGGCGCCCGTCCTCGCGCGCGACCCGCGCTTCCGACCGCACGTTCTCGCTCGCGACGCTCGCCGGAGACCAGCAGACGATGACTGCTTTCGCGCTCGCGAGTGCTTTCTCGATCGTCGCTTCCCACGGTGCCGAAGCGGGGATGTCCTCGTCCCACCAGACGTCGAGCCCGACGCTGCGCAGCGCGTCGACGAGCTTGCGCACGCGCGCGGCGTCTTCGCGCTTGTAGGACAGGAACACGTCCGCCATGCAGCCCCCGCTTCGGCGGCGATGCTAACCGGCTTTGCCGACAGCGGCAAACGGCCGCGGAGTAGTCGGCAGCGCTAGAAGGAGACCATTTTCGCGCGCGTCGCCGGCTTCTCCGGCGGGACCGGCTTGACCGAATCCGGGTCGGCCGCGGCGACGTCCTCGACGATCTTCCAATTGCCGTCGGACTGCTTCTGATACACCGTCAGATAGGAGCCGCTGCCGGTCATCACCTTGCCGCTCTTCTTGTCGGTGTATTTCTCGGTGAATTTGCCGCGCGCGTAGGCCATGTCGCCCGACGCTGATACGCCGACCTTGTCGCTCGAGAACTGGACCGAAAACGCCGGGTCGGTCGAAGCGTTGGCGAAAACCTGCCGGATCGCCGTCGAGCCGTTCGCCGTAACGCCGGGGGCGACGAAGAACGCGTCGTCGGCATAGCGCTCGGCGAGCGCTTCGGTGTCCTTCGCCTTGAAATCCCGGTTCTGCTTCGCTTCGTCCGCCTTGATCGCCTGCTTGACCATGTTCGTGTCGACCGCGCCCGTGTTGGTCATTGCCTTGTTGCAGCCGCTGAGCGCCATCGCCCCCGCCGCGGTCGCAAGCAGTCCGATCGAAATGGATTTGCGCATTGCTGCCCCCCTCTTCGCCACAGGCACTGACCCAACCATTGTTGAGCGCCGCGCGCAAGGGCGCGGGCTGCTACGCCGCGCGCTCCGATCGCCGCGCCGGCGGGAACATGCGGCCGAGCACCCGGTCGTGAAGCCCGTAATGGTGATAAAGCGCGGCGAGCGCGTGGCAGAAGGCGATGATGACGATCGCCCAGCCGACATATTCGTGGAAGCTGTGGACGGTGTGCCGCGTCGCACGGTCGAGCGCACCATAGGGACCCGGGATCGCGAACAGCCCGAAGAAGCTCACCGCATGCCCCTGCGCCCAGCGAAACCCGAACCCGAGCGCGGCCTGAACCACCAGAAGCGCGTAGAGCAGGTAGTGCACGCCCTTCGACGCGAGCTTCACCCACCCGCTGACGATCGCTCCCCTGTAGTGCCCAGGCATCAGCCGCCAGACGATCCGCGCCAGCACTACCCCCGTCAGCAGGACTCCGAAGGAGATGTGCAGCGCCTGCATCCGCTCGGTAGTGGCTTTCGGGAAATAGTCCCACGTGATTGCGAGCAGGAACTGGATGACGACGAGGACCGCCGTCGCCCAGTGCAACGCCACCGCCACGTCATCGTAGTTCCTCGCGCTGTCGCCCACGGCGATCCGGGTCGCCGTGTCGAATGCATCCCTGTCGGCCATTCTGCGCCCGTTACGTTGAGCAGCCTGCAATCCAGCTGAACGGCTTTCGTTCCTTGCTAGTGCGCTGTTCCGCGCTTCGCCTTCGCGTGTGCATTCGTCATCAGTTGCGCAAATTCGGTCCTGCAGTCGTAGGGCCAGTCGGCAGTCGAGCAGAAGTCGGGCCACAATCCCGTTGCTGGCCAGAAAGCGGCGACCTGGAACTTTGCGGCGAGTGCAATGAAGCGCGGGTCTCGACGCAGGTTGTTCGAATCCGGCTCCCACAGGAACGCCGGATCGGGCGCATTCTCGGGAATTTGCGACGGCGCCGCAAACGCCAGCTTGAATGCGCCGTCAACGTCACCCATTCCGGCCAGCATGGGCGCCGCAAAGCCGGCCTCGACCTGATTGGATGCAATCGTCTTCTCCAGCCACCGCGTGAACGCGCGCGCCTGCGCCGGATTCGCCGATTTGCGCGCCGCGATCAGCCGCCGGTAGATTTCGAGCGTCACGTCGCGAATTTGCGGCCGCGCGTCGCGGTCGTTGAGAAGCGCGAGCGCCTGGTCGGGATGGCCGAACCGCGCCTCGTAATCGAGATGAAGGAATTTGAGCCCTGCGTCGTCGGGCCAGATTCGAACCGCCCGCTGCAGCGTGCTCTCAGCTTCCGAGTTGCGCGACTGGTCGATCAGGCTTTTCGCCAGGTCGGCGGCCTCGGAGGGAGAGAGCGGCTCGAGTTCCACGCCGCGGCGACACATGCGCATTGAATCCTCGAGTCTGCCCATCCTCAAGAGCAGCTCGCATTCGTTGTTGATCGTGAATGTGTCGTCGCGGTCGAAGCTCAGCACCCTCTGGAATTGCTGGTGCAGCACCGCGAACGGCATATGCCCGAGTTCCATCTCCGCTATCGCGTTGTACGCAGCACCCGATTTGGGATCGAGACGAAGTGCGTGCTGGACCGCCGAGCGCGCGTCGCGGCGCATCGTCTCGGCGTCGTGGGGCGACGCCGCGAAAGCCGCATTGGCAGCAAAGAACGCCAGCCGGGCCCAGCCGGCTGCGAAGCCCGGCTCTCTTGCCGTCACCTGTTGCAACAGCTCCTCGATCTGGTCCGACGGCGGATCGACTGCCTGCTGCAGCGCGCATGCCTTCAGATAAAGCTTGATCGTAGCCTGATCGAGGTTGCCGCCGGGCTCGCGCGAGGTTTCGAGCGCGCATTGGAGCACGGCGGCGAGATTGTCCGCCACCTGCTCCTGCATTGCCTGCGCCTGCGTCGCCGGCCTCGTGAACGCCGTCGACCAGAGTAAAGTGTGATCGTCGGCGTCCTGCAATTCCGCGGTCAGGTGCAGGTCCGATCCGGGGAGCTCGGCCTGACCGGTGAGGACGAACTTCGCCTTCGACTGTCCCGACGAGTCGGGATCGAGAACGTCCACGCCAGCGGCCGAAAGCGCGCTATCGACGTCGGCCGAAACTCCGGCCGCGAAGGTGCGCACGAGGGGTGTGTTGCCTGCGACGTCGAACGGCTTCAGCGTGACCGCGTCCACGCTGGGGCGGCTGAGCCGCTCAACTGCGAACAGGCCCGCGCCACCGATCAGCAGCATCGCGACTGCGCCGACTACGGCGAGGCGGTAGCGGCGGCGAACAGGACCGAGGAAACGTCGGCCGGCCGTGCTCGGTTCTTTGCCGGAGTGGTCCGGCTGCGCTTCGGCCAGCCGGTAGCCGCCTCTTGGCACCGTCTGGATTTCGAAGCCGCCGCTCTCAACCGCGACTCGCCGCAACAGGGAAATGGACCGGTTGATGACGTCGTCGCTGACGAACCGGCCGTCCCAGCAGCGGTCGACCAGCTCGTCGCGGGTAACCACCTCGCCAATCCGGTCGTGGAGCGCGACGAGAACCTTGAGAGTCAGCGGCTGAATGCGGCGGGTCTCGTCGTTCCAGCAGATTTCATGAGCGCGGGGCTCGATCCTGGCGCGGCCCAGCTGAAACGGCAGTTCGATCGTCAGATCGATGCGCCGAGCGTCAAGCGATATTGCCCGATCCATTCCGAACGCCCCCAACCGAGCCGCAAGCAGCGTATCAGAAATCGGAAATAAATCAGCTTTTTGCCATCGCATCGCAGCGGTCGGGGACAGCAAGCGTCACGGCGCCGTCTCGCCGCCGATCAAGTGTGCGCCCTTGTTCGCGCGCCACCGGCCATGCCAAAGCGCGCGGCGAGAGGGAATTGGATGCGCCTCAGCAGATTCGCGTGCGTCGCGGCAGCGCTCGTCATTGCCACGCCGCTCGTCGCGGACACCCACGTGCAGCCTGCCGTCCAGCCCGGCGGCGACATCCCTGCGAATTTCCGCGGCGCCGTCCCGCCGAAGGGCGGCGACATCCCGCAGCATTTCTCAGCGCCGCGCGCGGACTTCCAGTATGTCCGCCGCGAGGTGAACATCCCGATGCGCGACGGGGTGAAGCTCTACGCCGTGCTGATCCTGCCGAAAGCGCCGGGCAAGTTCCCGATCATGCTCGACCGAACGCCTTATTCCGCGGACAAGGCGACCTCCCGCGGCAATTTCGGCGCGCTGCCCGAGAACATCCTCTCGCCGCTCGCCGCCGAGCTTGTCCGCGCTGGCTACGTCGTCGCCTACGAAGATGTCCGCGGCAAGTACAAGTCAGGCGGCGATTACGTGATGAACCGTCCGCTTCGGGGCCCGCTCAACCCGACCGCGGTCGACCATTCGACCGATGCCTACGACACCATCGACTGGCTGGTGAAGAACGTGCCCGAGAGCAACGGCCGGGTCGGCACGTTCGGCACGAGCTACGACGGCTTCACCACCCTGATGAGCCTCGTCGACCCGCACCCGGCGCTCAAGGCGGCGGTGCCGATCAACCCGATGGTCGACGTCTGGAAAGGCGACGATTGGTTTCACAACGGCGCCTTCCGGCAGGAGATGATCAGCTACGTCTACGGCCAGACTGCGACCAAAGATTCGGGCGAGGACTGGTTCAGCTCGGGCTACGACGACTACACCAGCTTCCTGAACCACGGCTCCGCCGGCGCCTACGCAAAGGCGATGGGAATGGAGCAGCTGCCCTTCTGGGTTCGCCTGACCCAGCACCCCGATTATGACGAATATTGGCAGGACCAGGCGCTCGACAAGATTCTCGCGCAGAAGCCGCTGACCGTCCCCACGCTGCTGGTCGACAGCGAATGGGATCAGGAGGACATCTACGGCGCCCCCGCGGTGTTCGACGCGGTCAAGAATCGCGACAACGGCAACGCGCATCTAGTACTCGGTCCGTGGCACCACGGCGAGGAGAATGGCGCGGCGAGCTCGCTGGGCCCGCTAGACTGGGGCTCGGACACCGGCAAATGGTTCCGGCAAAACCTGCTCCTGCCGTTCCTCGACGAGCATCTGAAGGGTGGCCCGCAGGCGGATATCGCGCGGGTCACCGCATTCGAAGTCGGACCCGATCGGTGGCAGCGTCTTTCGAACTGGCCGTCCGCCTGCTCGAGCGGCTGCCCGGCGGGCCTGACGCCGCTTTACCTCGCTCCCGCGAAGAGGCTTGGCTTCGAGCCGCCGCCTGCCCTCGCCTTCGAATCCTATGTCTCGGACCCGGCGCGGCCGGTCACCTATCGCCAGCGCCCGACGATCTCGCCCTGGGCGCCGGGCTCGACCTGGCGCTATTGGCTCGAGGACGACCAGCGTTTCGCCGAGGCGCGGCCCGACGTCCTCACCTACGAGACTGCGCCGCTCACCCAGCCGCTGAAGCTGGAGGGAACGCCGCTCGTGCACCTGGTTGCATCGACCACCGGCACCGACAGCGACTGGGTCGTGAAGCTTATCGACGTCTACCCGGCCCATTATCCACAGAAGCCTGAGATGGGTGGCTACGAGCTCGGGATCGCGATGGACGTGATGCGCGGCCGCTACCGGACCGATCCGGCGCACCCGCAGCCGCTCACGCCCAACGCCCCCCTCACCTACCAGTTCGCGCTTCCGAACGTCGATTACGTCGTCGAGCCAGGGCACCGCCTGATGGTCCAGATCCAGTCGAGCTGGTTCCCCCTCTACGACCGCAACCCCCAGACCTTCGTGCCCAACATCTTCTTCGCCAAGCCAGCCGACTACCGCGCCGCGACGCAGAAGGTGTTCACGGGCGCGGAGGCAACGTGGATCGGACTACCGGTCGTGCAGTGAGGCCTGTGCGGCCGCCGACAGAACCATGATCGGTCGCCCGCTCCGCTCCGCGATCGCCGAAGTCATCTGTGAATTCGCGTTCGCCAGCGCCGCGCGGACACAGGCAGCGTCCCAAATGTTGGTTCCCGCGCTGTCGAAACGGACCGCGCAAACCGCGCGAGCCGCAATCTGGACGCGGCGCTTCAAGACGCTTCGACCGCTCGGCGATCGGAGGTCGAGATCGTCGAATCGTACGGCCGACTGGACCAGCTCGGTCCCGTCTGCGCCCCCTTGTCCGACCGGTTTCGCCTGTGACGCGCTCGCCAGGGCGACCGCGGCAAGGCCGGGCATCAGCAGCAAGTGGTTCACGGTCATTGTCCCGTCTCCTTTCGTGAGGACAGGCACCGGAGTGGGCCGGCGGCCGCGCGGCGACCATGACCGCGGCCTGAAACTTTCCTGATTTTTCATGGCGAAACCTGATCGCGGCTTCGTCGGATCGGGCGGGTCTGCTATGCAGCGCAAAGGGGGCGCCGATGGACGCAGCTACCGCGCAACTGTCGAAAGACATCGAGCTCGGAACCGAACTGCCGTTTCGCGTCGGCCGCGCAAGCATCGATCCCGTGTCGCGCGAGGCGCGTTTTGACGCGCAGTGCGAGCGGCTTCAGCCGCAGAACCTCAAGGTGCTCGTCGCGCTCGTTCGCAGCAGCGGCAAGGTCGTCTCCCGCGGCGACCTGATCGACCTCTGCTGGGGCGGCAGGATCGTTGGCGAGGATGTCATCAACCGCTCAATCTCAATGCTGCGTCAGTTTTCGGACCGCGCCGGCGGCTTCACCATCGAGACGGTGCCGCGCGTCGGCTATCGGCTGCACGAAAATGGCGCGCCGGAGTGGCTGGCGCGGATCGGTGGGTGGCGTGTTACAGCAATCGCGATTGTCGCGCTGGTCGCGGCCGCGGTTCTGTTCGTGCGCTCCGAACGAAACGCGCGGACGCCTCCGCCGCAGCCGCCAACGATCGCGGTCCTGCCTTTCACCGCGGATTCGCCGGACGCGGACGCCCGCCGCATCGCCTCTCGGGCGCACGACACGCTGATCCGGATGTTGTCCCAAAGCGCCTATCAGATCGCCGCCGTCGACTCTGCCGGCCCGAACGGCGGCACGCGGCCCGACTTCGTTCTGTCAGGGCAAGTCGGCGGATCACCCGGCTGGATCACCGCATCCGTGAAGATGGAAGACCCCCGCAATCACACGATCGTCTTCTCGCATGAGTTCGCCGTCGGCTATCCGGATCGCTGGCAACTCGCCGACCAGGTCGGCGCGCAGGTCACCTCTCAGATTGGGCCCTCTGCGCAATGGTTCGCGATTGATCGCAACCATGTGTCCGACCCTGCTTTCATAACGAGCATCTTCCAGGCGGGCTGGGCGGGCCTCGGACCGGCAAGACCGCTGCAGGACTATCAGGCGTTGCAACGGGTCGCGGCGGCCAATCCCGACTCCCCGCTCGCGCAAATCGCGTTCGCCAACGCCGCCCCGCGCGCGATGGATCAGATGCCGCTCGACCAGCGCATGCCGGTGATTGCTGCCGCGCGCGTGGCGGAAGCGCGCACGATCCGGCTCGCGCCCAATTTCGGCGACGGATATTTCACCTGGTGCAGTCTCCACAGCGAGCAGCGCATGGTTCAGTGCGAGGACGCCCTTCGCACGGGCATGCGCATCGACAGCGATTCGACCTGGGCCAGCGAGTTTCTGGCAGCATTCGTCCTTGAGCCCGCCGGGCGTCTCGCAGAAGCCCGGCAAATGGCCGCGCTATCCCTCGCGCACGACCCCTACATGCCTGTGAAGATCGCCAACATGCTCAGGCTGTTCGAAATCACCGGCGACACCAGGGACGCGGCCGACCTGAATGACCAATCGAGTCGTTGGTGGCCCAGAAACGGCTTCATCTCTTGGTTCCGCCTGGCGGGAATGATCGCGCGCGGCGATTTCCAGGCCGCGCAGCACTTCGCCAGAGAGGTGGGCCAGCCGATCGGCTCGAGCGCCGCACTCGTGGCCATCAACGCCAAGTCCCTGCCGGCGATGCGATCGGCCTGCGCATCCGCTCAGGACCTCGAAGGCGTGGCGTGCATGCTGGCCTTCGGACGAATGGGCGATCTAGATTCCGCCTTTGCTCTTGCTGATCGGATTTATCCATCCCGCCGTGGCCGAACCCTCGCCGATGAAGAGCGGATCTGGCTAGCCAACCCCGATCCGACCGACGTCACCTTCCTTACAGGACCGGCGGCCGCCCCGCTTCGCCGCGACAGCCGGTATCTGGATGTCGCCAATCGCGTAGGCCTCCTCGAATATTGGCGCAGCGGTCGCTTGCCCGACTTCTGCACCGCCGCTCACGAGCCGATCTGCGCGCGTATCGCTCGGCGCTGACCCGTGCAGCGGTGCGGCGCCGACAAAGGCCGTCGAGCCTTGCGCGAGCTTTCCCGCGCAGCTACCTCGCCCCGCGGCGAAGGGTTCCCACGAAAGTGTTGCGGTCGGGGCACCCCATAGGAGTGTAGCTCAGTTGGTAGAGCATCGGTCTCCAAAACCGAGGGTCGTGGGTTCGAGTCCCTCCACTCCTGCCAAGCCGCAGCCGCCGAGCGCAGCGAAGCGACTGCAAAGCAATCCTTAGCAGCGCGAAGAGACGGCGAAGGATCGGCCGGGCTGCGCACGCAGCGGCGACAGCTCGACGTCACGGGATTTACTCCCGTGACGGCCCTCCGACGCTTGAAGACTCGCGTCCGCAGCGCTAAGTGACCGCCAGCCCCGCCGGCCTTGCGCCTGCGGGGCGCTTTTCTATCTGAAACTCGAGAAGAAGCTGACAGTGGCGAAAGTCTCCCCCGGCGAATTCATCCGGCAGGTCCGCGCCGAGACCTCCAAGGTCTATTGGCCGACCCGCAAGGAAACGGTTGCGACCGCGATCATGGTGCTGATCATGACCAGCCTGCTGGCCATCTTCTTCTTCGCGATCGACGCCTTCTTCTCGACCATGGTCAAATATCTGCTGAGCTTCCTCAGCTAAACCCTCTCCCCTGGGGAGAGGGTGGCGCGAAGCGCCGGGTGAGGGTTGGAGCGCTAAGGGTTAAGAAGGTAAGACGAACACATGTCCCGCTGGTACATCATCCACGCTTATTCCGGCTTCGAGAACAAGGTCCGCGACGCGATCCAGAGCGAGGCGGCGCGCATGGGCCTCGAGCCGTTCGTCGAGCAGATCGAGGTCCCGACCGAGACCGTGACCGAGATCAAGCGCGGCAAGAAGGTTCAGTCGGAGCGCAAGTTCATGCCCGGCTACGTGCTCGCCCGGCTGGAGATGAACGATCAGGTCTACCACCTCGTCAAGAACACGCCGAAGGTCACCGGCTTCCTCGGCCCCGGCGGCAAGCCCCAGCCGATCCCGGACGCTCAGGCCGCTCGGATGCTTTCGAGCGAGCAGGAAGCCGCCTCGTCGCCCAAGCAGAAGATCAACGTCGATTACGAGATCGGCGATTCGGTGAAGGTCCTCGACGGGCCGTTCGCGAGCTTCAACGGCATCGTCGAGGAGCTCGATTTCGACCGCGGCCGGGTCAAGGTCAGCGTCAGCATCTTCGGCCGCGCGACGCCCGTCGAGCTCGAATTCGAGCAGGTCGAACGGGTCAAATAGGGAATAGCGCCGCACCCTGGATCAGGGCTGATCCCCTTGTCCGCTCGCTTTGGCACCGACCCCCGCCAGCCGCCCGATCTCCAACGCTTCCGCCGTGCTTGCGACGCCGAGCTTGGCGACCATTCGCGCGCGGTGCATCTCGACGGTGCGGGGGCTGATGTCGAGGTCGCGCGCGATCAGCTTGTTCGATGCGCCGGAGAGCAGCCGTTCGAGCACGTCGCGCTCGCGTCCGGATAACGTCGCGGCCCGCCGCTGGGCATCCCACACCGCGGCCTTCGCTTTGAGCGCGATGGCGAAATCCCGGTCGATCGCGTCCAGCCGCTCGAGCAGTTCCTCGGCGGCGAAGGGCTTTTCGATGAAGTCGACCGCGCCCGCTTTGATGCTCCTGACCGCGGTCTCGATCTCGCCGGCGCCGGTCACCATCACGACCGCGAAGCGCTCGAGCTCGGCCGATTGCTTTTCGAGCAGGTCGAGTCCGCTGCTCCCGCCCAGGTGCAGGTCGAGCAGCAGGATCCCGGGGTCGAGCTCGGGAGCGGCTGCAGCGAATTCAGCCGCCGACGCGTACGCGCGGGTCTGCCAGCCGACCGCCTGGAGCAGCGCGACGATCGACGCGCGGAACGCGTCATCATCGTCGACGACGTAGGCGCGGTGCGCCGCCTTGGCCGGCTCCGCATCCCCGGTCACGGCCGCATCTCCACCGGATACCGTGCGAATACCGTAGGTAGCTTCCCGATATCGCCGCGACGCGTCAATTCGCCGAAAATGTCCTCGCCGAATGATTGGAGGACAAAGTGAACCAGCCTGCGTTCAAGGCTTTCGAAAATGCACGGCCCGCGGCAGTCCCCGCGAGTGTCGTCGTTCCGTTCATCCAGGCCGCGGGGCCTGATGGCGTTACGGGCGAAGTCGTCCGCGAAATTTGCGAGCTTCGCCGGAAGCGCGAGCAGTCGTTCCCGGGCAAGCTGTTCGGCGATGCGACGTGGGACATCCTGCTGCAGCTCTATGCAGCGCAGCTCGATGCCCAGCGGCTGAGCATCACCCGGCTGACCCGGATCAGCGGCATTCCCGCGACCACGGTGCTTCGCCGGCTCAGTGCCCTCGAAAGCGAGGGGCTGCTGACCCGGGCCGACGACCCGTTCGATGCGCGGCGGGTCTATGTCGCGCTGACTGCTGCCGGCATGCAAGCGATGGACCGCTGCTTTGCGGCGTCCGCTCCGAATGCCATGTGTTTCTAGGCGGCGGGGGCTGACATGAGCAGAACCGATCCCGACTATTGGCTGAACCGCTTCGCAACCGCGATCGAAAGCGCTATCGATGCACCCGGCGAACGGTCGCGGAACGCCTACATGGACCTCGCGCGGCATTATTGGGCGATGCACCTGATGATTCACGGACGGCCCGCTTCGACCCCGCTTCCGCTCCCGACCGGCCATGCCGGCGAGCTTCTCCTGCGATCGGCAGCCTGAGTGACGGCGCCGGGCCAGCGACGCGTTTATGTGATCGACGACGATTCCGCTGTCCTCGATTCGACCGCATTCCTGGTATCGGCGCTGGGCCATGAGTGCCGGACGTTCGCCGCGCCGGAAGCGTTCGTGGCCGAGCTCGGGACGCTGGAGCCCGGATGCATCCTCACCGACCTTCGGATGCCGGGCATGGACGGGTTCGAGCTCGCCGGCGCGGTGCGGCAGCGGGCCCTCGGCTGGCCGATCTTGATGATGACCAGCGACCACGGCGGCGACCTCGAGCGGAAGGCTGCCGAGCACAGGTTCGTCGCGCTGCTCCGCAAGCCCGTCGACGCCACCCTCCTCGAGCAGGCGCTCGCCGACGCCTTCGAAGCGCTCGACGCCTGACATCAGCCGGCCCTCGGCAGGCGGAAGAAGAACGACGCTCCGCCTTCGGCGTTGTTCTCGGCCCGGATCGAGCCCCCGTGCGCCTCGAGGATCGTCCGGCTGATCGACAGGCCGAGTCCGAGGCCGCCGTGGGTCGACTGCACCTCGCCCGAAAACAGCCGCGCCAGCTGCTCCGGCGCAATGCCGCCGCCGCGGTCGCGCACCTCGACCTCGCTCCACCCATCCTCCGCGAGCGCCGCGACCACCACCTCCTGCGCCCCCTCGCCCGCCTGGCAGGCGTTGCGCAGAAGGTTCATCAGCACCTGCTCGATCTGGATTGGATTGGCCTCGATCTCGTCCGCCTCGCGCGGGATGTCGGTACGGATCGGATTGCTGCGGCACAGCCCGCCCGCCTGAAGCGCGACGACCACGCGCTCAATCGCCGCCTTGAGCGACACGCGCTCGCGGTTTCCGGCGACGTTGCGGACGAGGTCGCGGGCGTGGCGGATAATCGCGCCGGTGCGCTGGATCTGCGCCTCCGACTCGGTAAGCCCCGCCACCACCGCCTCCTTCTGCTCGCCATCGAGCCGCGCCGTGAGCCGCTTGCACGCTGCGATATAGTTGCTCGCCGCCGCCAGCGGCTGGTTGAGCTCGTGCGCCAGCGTCGAGGCCATCGCCCCGACCGCGCTCCGGGTGTTCGCCTGCTGGAGCTCGGCCTGGAGCCGGAGCGTGCGCTCCTGTGACGCCTTGAGGTGCGCCGCGAAAACCAGCATCGCCGCCGCGACGAACAGGAACACGGCGAGGCTGGTGATCGTCTCCGCCCGGGCCTCGGCGATCCCGGCGACGAACGTCAGCATGCCGAGCACCAGGCTCAGCACCGCCGCGAGCAGCCCCGGCCGAACCCCGTAGCGCCCCGCTGCAAGCACGATCGCCGCCGTGAACAGCAGCCACGGCGCCCGGTGCCCGAGCAGCGGGTTCAGCCCCAGCCGGACGAGATACGCAATAAGGACGAAAACAGCCGCCGAAACGAATGGGTGGTCAGTGTCCTTCAACGGCTTCTTCCCGCCTCCTCCAGCCAGAGTGAACGACGCGCGCGCCCGGGCGTGCCCCGGCGCAGGACGGATGTCCCGGATTGCGACGTCTGGAAAAGCCCGGCTTCGAGTGCACCAGAGCACCCCACGCTAGCGTTGGACCGAGCGTTTCAAATCAAAACGATATGGCCGAAGGAGTCAAGCCGGAGCCGCCGGGCATGGCGTGACTTTGGCGCGCAAAGGCGAGCTTATGCCGAGGAACCGCGAACAGCCCGGCCGGCCTGCGGTCGAGGTCGGCGGCACTGCGCTCGGCAGCTAGTGCCGCGGATCGTCCTTTGGGTTGACGTAAGTAATCGCGAACGGACCCATGCCGCTGATCTGCACCGTGGCGGGCGCTGGCGCGTGGACCCAGTGGTGCATCTTGGCCTTCATCGTCACGCCGTGGCCGGGGGTCAGCGTCTTCGCCTTGGCCATGTCGATCTTGTCGGTCATCGCATAGTGCAGCTTGCCCGAGAGGAGCTTCAGCGTCTCATTGGTCGGGTGCCAGTGCGGCGGCACCGCATAATCGGCCGGCATCTTCAGCTCGACCACGAACTTGCCCTTCTTGGTCGGATCGCCCGAGACGACGGCCATTTGCGCGCCGCTCGGGAGGCTCGGCGGAGCCGCGCCCCATTTGAGGCTCGCCGGCGCGGCCTTCGCCTGCGCGGCCGACCCGGCGACAAGCAGCGGAAGTGCAACGAAGATCAGATTCTTCATGATGGAAATCCCTTGCCGATCCCACCTTCCCCGCCGCTGCCTATATCATGAGCAACCGCTTGGCTTAAGCGCATGATTTCGCTATGCGCCCCACTCTCCGAGAAATCGGGAACTTCTGTTCCCCGGCGAATGCCGGGGCCCAGGCTCCTGCGTCAGCAGGAGGATAGCCGCGGGAGACCGCCTTTGGGCAGTCGCTAGGACCGCTAAACTTGAGGCCTCCACTGGACCCCGGCCTTCGCCGGGGAACGGTGGGAACAACAGAGTGAGACCATGGCAAAGAAGATTACCGGATACATCAAGCTGCAGGTGCCCGCGGGCGCTGCGAACCCGGCGCCGCCGATCGGCCCGGCGCTCGGCCAGCGGGGCGTCAACATCATGGAGTTCTGCAAGGCGTTCAACGCCGCGACTCAGGAACTCGAGAAGGGTGCTCCGATCCCGACCGTGATCACGGTCTATGCGGACCGCTCGTTCTCGTTCGTGACCAAGAGCCCGGCGGCGTCCTTCCTTCTGAAGAAGGCGGCGAAGATCCAGAAGGGCGCTTCGGAGACGGGCAAGCAGACGGTCGGCACTATCCGCCGCTCGCAGCTGCGCGACATCGCCGAAGTGAAAATGAAGGATTTGAACGCCAACGACATCGATTCGGCGGCGAAGATCATCGAAGGCTCCGCGCGCGCGATGGGCCTCAACGTGGTGGAGGGCTAACCAGATGGCGAAGCTTTCCAAGCGCGAGCAGAAGTTCGCTTCGGTCGATCCGACGAAGTTCTACGGCGTCGATGAGGCGCTTTCGCTCGTCAAGAGCAACGCGACCGCGAAGTTCGACGAAACCGTCGAGATCGCGCTCAACCTCGGAGTCGACCCACGCCACGCCGACCAGATGGTCCGCGGCGTCGTGTCGCTCCCCAAAGGCACCGGCAAAGACGTCCGCGTCGCCGTGTTCGCGAAGGGCGCGAAGGCGGACGAGGCGGCCGCTGCGGGCGCGGACATCGTCGGGGCCGAGGACCTGATGGAGCGGATCCAGGGCGGACAGATCGATTTCGACCGGGTGATTGCCACTCCCGACATGATGGGGATCGTCGGCCGGCTCGGAAAGGTGCTCGGGCCGAAGGGGCTGATGCCCAATCCGAAGCTCGGCACGGTGACGATGGATGTCGCCAAAGCGGTCAACGATGCGAAGTCCGGCCAGGTCGAGTTCCGCGTCGAGAAGGCCGGAATCGTCCACGCCGGGATCGGCAAGGCGAGCTTCTCCGAGGCCGACCTCGCCGAAAACTTCCGCGCGTTCATGGACGCGATCGTCCGCAACAAGCCGTCGGGCGCCAAGGGCAAGTTCATCGAAAAGGTGTCGGTCACCTCGACCATGGGCCCCGGCGTCAAGGTCGACCTGGAACAGATCGCCGGAGCCTGAACGGCGGGCAACGCAACTGAATAATTGCGCTCTGCGCAATTTCTCCTCCGGCCGGGAGGCGCCGCAAACGGCGCTTTCCGGCCGTTTCCTTTGACATACCAGCGCTTTGCCGCGCCGCAGCATCGGCCGGACTGTGGCATCGCTGCAACAGTTTTCCACAGGCTGGGCGCCTTTCACCAATTTCATGAAACAATCTGCCGAACGCGCATGTTCGGGGCTCGGGCATTCAACAACGAAAAGGGCAACTTCATGCGCAATTATCTTCTTGCGGGCGTAGCCGCGCTCGTGATCGCCGCGCCGGCCGCGGCGACCAACGACAATTCGGGCTATGTCGGCGTCGAGGGCGGACTGCTCATTCCCAAGTCGCAGACCGTCCAGGGCGACGTCGTCTTCACCGGCACCGGCGGAATCAATTTCGACCGGACCAACGTCGGGAGCTACCGGTTCAAGAAGGGCTTGGACCTCGATTTCATCGGCGGCTACGACTTCGGCATGTTCCGCCTCGAAGGCGAGCTTGGATACAAGCACGCCAAGGCGAAGACCTTCAGCCCAAGCGAGGCGTTCGTCAGCGCGATCAACGGCGGTGCGGGCACCGCCTTCACCACCGACACCGACTTCGGCATCGGCGGCTCGGCGAGCATCTATTCGGCGATGGTCAACGGCCTCGTCGATTTCGGCGGCAACGGGCACATCGGCGGCTATGCCGGCGGCGGCGTTGGCTATGCCAACGTGCACGAGTTCGGCGGCAGCCACGGCGGACTGGCCTGGCAGCTGATCGCCGGCGCTTATGCTCCGATCAGCAGCAACATCGATATCGGGCTGAAGTATCGTTACTTCCATGCCCGTTCGAACGATGCCGACCAGGCGTTCGCATTCACGACCGGAACCGGGACCTGCACCGGTGTGCCGGCCTGCCTTCCGGGCACGGCGACCTTCGTCAACAACAGCAAGTGGACGTCGCACAGCCTGCTTGCGAGCCTGGTCTATAACTTCGGCACGACGGTTGCTGCGCCTCCGCCCCCGCCGCCGCCGCCTCCGCCGCCGCCCCCGCCCGAGGCTCCGGCGACTCAGACCTGTCCGGACGGATCGGTGATCCTGGCGACGAGCACGTGCCCGGCGCCGCCGCCTCCGCCGCCTCCGCCCCCGGCTCCGGTCGAGCGCGGCGAACGCGGACGGTAAGAACCTCGCTCTAACAGGGGAGCGATAAGGCCCGGGCGAGGGAAACCTCGTCCGGGCCTCTTTTTTTACCTCACGCGCCGCAGGCTTGATTGAGCAGCACTTTTCGCTATAGGCGCGGCTTCGCAGCGGCACAGGTATCCCCTCGCCGCGGCAACCGTCCGAGACAGCTGCTGCCTCCGCGTTCGCGAAGGCTTAATCTGCAGCCTAGACGGGGACAGGAATCATTCGGAGCGGACATCCGCTCCGTCGTGCGCTGCATGCGGCGCCACCGATCCCAACCCCACGGACACGAACTGCTTGGGCATGTCGCCCAAGCTTTGTTGAACCTCGTTCGAAGTATTGCTTCGAGCGAAATGTTGGAGTTGGCATGGATCGATCGCAAAAAGCCGATCTGGTCGACGAGCTGAAGCACGTCTTGTCCGCGACGAGCGTGGTTGTGGTTACCCGCAATCACGGTCTCACGGTGGCGCAGTCCACGGACCTGCGCCTCAAGATGCGCGACGCCGGCGCCCAGTTCAAAGTTGCGAAGAACAGCCTTGCCCTGATTGCGCTCGAGGACACGCGCTACAAGCCGATCGGCGACCTGCTCAAGGGCCCGACCGCGCTTGCGAC
>JAICXO010000086.1 GCA_025980335.1 Sphingomonas sp.
CCTTCCTCTCCGGCGTCGCAGTCAGCGACTGGGAAGCCCAGCTGAACGACCCAGCTTTCGCCGTGCGCATCGGGGAAGCCGACGGGGTGCCCGTCGGTTATGTGAAGCTCGGTCCGCTCAAGCTCGACGTCGAGACCTCGGTGCCCTCACTGCTGCTCGACCAGCTCTATGTCCTCCCGGACCATCACGGCAGCGGAATCGCGCGCGAGCTGATGAGCTGGGCCATGGACAAGGCGAGGCGCCGCGGCGCGGGGGCGCTCTATCTCACCGTCTATGTCGACAATCATCGCGCCCGTCGCTTCTACGACCGCTATGGCTTCGAGGAGGTCGGCCGCTACGAGTTCATGGTTGGCAATCACGCCGACGAGGACATTATCATGCGTAAGGCGCTGTGAACCCGACAGACCAAAGCGTCGAGATCATCCGCACCGTGTCGCTCGGCGGTTTGCCGCACGGCTTTCTCGGCCGCCGCGGCGGGGTTTCGACGGGACCGCTCGCGGGCCTCAACGTCGGCTACGGAAGCAGGGACGAACGCGCTGCGATCGACGAAAACCGGCGCTTAGCAGTCGCCGCGCTGCTGCCCGACGCGGAGCTCGCGACCGTCCACCAGATTCACTCGGCCGAGGTCGTCCAGCTCCATCGCCCGTGGCCGAATCACGAACGCCCGCGCGCCGACGCGATGGTCGCCGACAGGCCCAACGTCCTCATCGGCATTCTCACTGCCGACTGCGCCCCGGTGCTGTTTGCCGATCATCGCGCGGCGGTCGTCGGCGCCGCACACGCCGGCTGGCGTGGCGCTCTTGCCGGGGTCACCGACTCGACCATTTCTGCGATGGAGCGCCTCGGCGCACGTCGCGACGATATCCACGCCGCGGTCGGCCCGTGCATCGGCCAGCCGTCCTACGAGGTCGATGACAATTTCCGCAGCCGGTTCATCGCCGACGATCCCGATAACGAACGGTTTTTCGTTCCCGGGCCCTCGGGCAGGCCGCACTTCGACCTCGAAGCCTATGTCGTCCACCGCCTGATCGCGGCCGAAATCGGAGAGGTCGAGGCGCTCAATCTCGACACTTACGCCCATCCCGACCGCTTCTACAGCTACCGTCGCGCGAACCACGCCGGCGAAGACGATTATGGACGACAGCTCAGCGCGATTGCCATTCCCGGCTGAGCCGCGAATGCGCTGTCCCAATCCGCGACAGCGCGGAACCACCGCATCGAATCCGTCACCGACCTGAGGCACGAACCTCCCCGCCACCAGGGGAGTTGCCAATGATCAGCATCCGCAAGCTCTTTCGCGACAGCAAGGGTGTCGCCGCAATCGAATATGCGATGGTCGCCTCGCTGATCTCGATCGCCGCCCTCGCCGGCTACGCCCAGCTTGGCAACAAGGTTCAGGCCTATTTCGCCGACCTCAACCACCAGGTGACGTTCCACCTGTAATCGGCCGCGCTGCAGATGACGCGCGGGCGACGCAGCGGCCTAGCGAGCTTGCGAGGGCGCGACTAAGGGGGGGTGCGACAGGAGAGTCCACCTTGCCTAACGAGAATAAGCTGAGCGGCACGGGCCACCACCAGCGCCCGCCGCGCCCGTCGACGACCGACATCGGCAATCACAAGCTCAAGCCATCGACCCTGATGATGGGCTACGGCTTCGACCCGGAGCTCAGCGAAGGCTCGCTCAAGCCGCCGATCTTTCTCACCTCAACCTTCGTTTTCGAAAGTGCCGCCGCGGGCAAGCGCTTCTTCGAAGGGGTGACCGGCAAGCGCCCCGGGGGTGCTGAAGGGCTGATCTATTCGCGCTTCAACGGTCCGAACCAGGAGATTCTCGAGGACCGGCTCGCAATCTGGGAAGAGGCGGAAGCGGCGCTCGCCTTCTCGAGCGGCATGTCCGCGATCACCACCTTGCTCCTGACCTTCGTTCGTCCGGGCGACTGTGTCGTCCATTCGGGCCCGCTCTATGCTGCGACCGAGACGCTTATCGCCAAGATCCTCGGTCAGTTCGGAGTTTCCTGGGTCGACTTCCCGTCGGGTGCGACCCGCGAGGACATCGATTCGGCGATCGCCAAAGGCAAGGAGAAGGGGCGCGTTTCCCTCGTGTATCTCGAAAGCCCGGCGAACCCGACCAACCAGCTCGTTGACGTCGAAGCGGTGAGGGCCGCGGTCGACTCGGCATTCCCCGACGATCAGCGGCCGCCGATCGCGATCGACAACACCTTCCTCGGGCCGCTTTGGGCGAAGCCGCTCGCGCAGGGCGCCGACCTCTCGGTTTACAGCCTGACCAAATATGCCGGCGGCCATAGCGATCTCGTCGCGGGCGGCCTCGTCGGCAGCAAGGCCCTGATCGACCGGGTGCGGACGATGCGCAACACCATCGGCACGATCTGCGACCCGAACACCGCATGGATGCTGCTGCGGAGCCTCGAAACGCTCGAGCTCAGGATGAGCAGGGCGGGGGAGAATGCGGCGCAAGTCTGCGAATTCCTCCGCAGCCACCCGAAGGTCGAGAAAGTCGGCTATCTCGGCTTTCTCGACGAGGGCTCACGCCAGGCCGACATCTTCCGGCGGCACTGCTCGGGCGCGGGGTCGACCTTTTCGCTCTACCTCAAGGGCGGGGAGAAAGAGGCGTTCGCCTTCCTCGACGCGCTTCGCATCGCGCATCTCGCGGTCAGCCTCGGCGGCACCGAAACGCTCGCCAGCGCGCCCGCGGCGATGACTCATCTGTCGGTGCCCGACGAGCGCAAGGCGCAGCTGAACATCACCCCGAACCTGGTGCGCATTTCGATCGGCGTAGAGGACGCCGACGACCTCATCGCCGACTTCGCCCACGCGCTGGACGCCGTTTAGCGATCCCGTTCGGAGGGCGGGAACGGATTGCGGCGCAA
Source organism: Sphingomonas sp. (assembly GCA_025980335.1). Lineage (GTDB taxonomy): Bacteria > Pseudomonadota > Alphaproteobacteria > Sphingomonadales > Sphingomonadaceae > Sphingomicrobium. The sequence goes on from JAICXO010000086.1 coordinate 2,885, forward strand.
CGGCGTTTCGTCTTCGCGCGCCTTCTTACCTGCATCCGGATTGGAATTGTCGTTTGGCCCGCGAGAAGAGCTCGGCCGACAAAATAGACGCTGCTCTTTACCGGAGACTAGTCCAGTCGGTCGTCGATTATGCGATCTTCATGCTCGACCAAGAAGGGCATGTGACCACGTGGAATCCGGGTGCGGAGCGCATCAAGGGCTACACGACCGATGAAATATTGGGCGAGCATTTCTCCCGCTTCTACACGCCGGAGGACCTGGAGAAGCGGACGCCCTGGAAAGCGCTCGAAACCGCAAGGCGGGAAGGCCGCTTCACCGCCGAGGGATGGCGGCTACGGAAGGACGGCTCGCGATTCTGGGCAAGCGTTGTCATCGATGCAATCAAGGACGACGGAAAAATCGTCGGCTTCGCCAAGGTCACTCGGGATTTGACCGAGCGCCGCGAAGCACAGTTGGAGCTCGAACGCTCGCAGGAAGCTTTGTTCCAGTCGCAGAAGATGGAAGCCGTCGGCCAGCTTACGGGCGGCCTTGCCCATGACTTCAACAATCTTCTCACCGGCATCACCGGCAGCCTCGATCTTCTGAAGATTCGTCTCGCCCAAGGGCGAATGAACGAGCTCGAGCGGTACGTCATGGCAGCCCAGGGCGCCGCATCGCGTGCCGCCACGCTAACCCATCGCTTGCTTGCCTTCGCTCGCCGGCAAACGCTCCAGCCCAAGGCAGTCAACGCCAACAGCCTGATCACGGGCATGGAAGAGCTGATCCGCCGCAGCATCGGCCCGAATCTGACAATGGAAACAGTGCTCGCCGCCGGTCTCTGGAATTGCTTCTGCGACCCCAATCAGCTCGAAAATGCGATCCTCAACCTGTGCATCAACGCGCGCGACGCGATGCCGAATGGCGGCACTCTGACGTTGGAAAGCGCGAATACCTGGGTCGACGACGCCGCCGCCAGGGAACGCGAAATGGAGCGGGGCCAGTATGTCGCAATCTGCGTCACGGACACCGGCTCAGGCATGGCTGCCGACGTGATGGCGCGCGCGTTCGATCCTTTCTTCACCACCAAGCCGGCGGGACAGGGCACCGGTCTCGGGCTTTCGATGGCGTATGGATTTGCGAAGCAGTCGAACGGACAGATCCGCATCTATTCGGAGCTGGGCCAAGGGACCACGGTCAAAATCTACCTGCCGCGTCACATGGGCAAGTCCGAGCAGGCAAGCGAAGAGCCGGATGTAACGGACCTTCCTCGCGCCCAGGACGGCGACACAGTCCTCGTGGTCGATGACGAGCCGACCATTCGCATGTTGATCGGAGACACGCTGACCGAGCTCGGTTATCGCGGAATCGAGGTCGCCGATGCAGCGTCGGCCCTCAAGGTGCTGGACTCGGACGTCAAAATAGACCTGCTGATAACCGACGTCGGCCTGCCCGGCGGAATGAACGGCAAGGAGATGGCGGACGCCGCTCGATCCAAGCGGCCGAAACTGAAGGTGCTGTTCATCACCGGATATGCGGACAATGCGGCGATCACCAACGGCCATCTTGATCCCGGGATGGAAGTCATGAGCAAGCCATTCTCGATGGATAAGCTCGCGGCGCGAATCCGGTCGATCATCGAAGACGAATGAGACGCGGCGGGAGCTTAACGCGCCGCACTATATCTGCTTGGGGCCGAAAGCTGGCATCAGCCCCAGTCTTCGATCGCCCAGCCGCGCCGTTGCGCCAGCCGCCGCAGCTTGCCGTGCGGGTTCACGGCGACGGGCTCGTCCGCCCACTCGAAGGCGGGCCGGTCGGAGACGTGGTCGGAGTAAAAGCGCACGTGTCCGCGAGCGTCCTTGAGGCCGGACTGCTCGACCCAATCCGCAATCATCCGCATCTTTGCCAGACCATAACAATTCTCACCCGCAATCTTTGCATGAACGCGATCGTCGAGACCGATGACGGAGCCGGTCCCGATGACATCGTCGAAGCCGAGGCGCTCGGCGATCGCGTCCGCATAGAGGCGGTACGAAGCGGTCGCGAGGACGAGCCGCCGGCCTTCGGCTTTATCGCGCGCAATGGCTCCAAGCGCGCCCGGGCGGATGTTCCCGGCGACCTGCGCGTCGGCGAAGCTGTGGACCAGTGGCTCGAGCTCTGCGGGATGAACCGAGCCGCCGAGAAGCAGGCGATGGTTGATCTCCTTCAACCGCGTCCGGTCAATCAGGCGAAGGCCATAAGCGATCATCGACAATAGGACACCGGGCACGAACAGCAGCCGCCACGGCGCGCGGCGCGTCGCGCAGTGCAGCAGGAATGGCGTGTAGGTCGGCCGCCTCGTGACGGTCCGGTCCATGTCGTAGATTGCAAGGTCGCTCATTCGCGGCCCGCGAGAATCGCTTCGACCAGCGCGTGATCCTCGGCCTTATCGACGTCGACGCCTGCGAGCGGATTGCTCAGGCGGACGGCTTTGACGTGGAGACCGAGCGTTTTGCCGAGCCGCCGCAGCACCCGATCGATCGTCGGGAGGCGCAGCGCCACGCCGGCCAGGGTCAGCAGGCCAAGCAGCGAAATGAGCCGCCAGCCTTTCTTGCGGTCCTGCTCGACCGAGCGCCACAAGTGGATCGCGGGCGCGACTGCCGGTGAGGCGAGGGCGAACAAATTGGCTCCGGTGTAGGCGCCGCCGCGGAACTTCAGCCAGGTCCGTTTGGTGGACGGAAGCCGGCGCAGCAGCGTCGCGCGTTCGACGACGCCAATCGCGATATCGGCGCCGGCCGAGGCTCGGCAGAACTCGTCGATCGTCGTGCTGTCGAGAAGGGCGTGATCCGCGGTGGTGACCAGCAACGGCCATTCAATCCGCTGATCCCCAAACAGCCCGAGCATCGTCTCTGCGATCGTACCTTTCGACGCCCGTGTTTCGATCCGTGGATCATTCGGCAGCGCGGCGGAGATTCGGTCCGGCGATTGGCTGAGCACGAGGACTTTCCCGATGTCGTCGCTCTGCAGAAGCGCGCGGACCGGGCGGCTAACCATCGGCTCGCCCGCGACGGGAATAAGGGCCTTGAGGTCGGTCCCGAATTGCTCGGCGAACGCGTCACGCCCGGGCCGAGACCCCGCGAGCACCACCGCGGTCCAGCTCATGTGCCGAGCCAGGACTCGATTGTTCCGCCGCGGGCGAGGCGCTCATTCGCCTGGGCGAGCCGCACGGCGTGGAAGATCAGGCTGACGATGGTCCACCCGGCGACGAGCTCGAGCCCCACGTCCGGACGGCGGAACAGTAGGGCGAGGACGAGGATCACCATGTTCGGGTTGCGCCTCGCAGTAATCAGCCGGAACTTGCTGTCGACCGGCCGCCAGACGTGGATTTCGATCCCGAGGCGCTTGATGAAATAGGCTTCGATGGCGCGCTGCAAGACATAGCCGCCAATGATCGCCCACAGCACCATGGTCGCGACCACCGGGTCGAGCGCCCGGCCGTAAACCGCCAGTCCATGCTCCCACGCCCAGTACCAGAAGGGCGGGTGGACGATGTCGATGCCGTGATCGAACACCTCGCCCCACTTCGAAGAGGCGCCCGTCACCCGCGCGAGCTTTCCGTCGACGGTGTCGAGCACCATGAAGACGAAGCCCGACAGCACGCCGAGCCAATAGTTGCCGCGCCAGAAGAGGAAGAAGGCAAGCACGCAGAGTATTGCACCGACCAGCGTCACCAAGTTCGGCGCGATTCGGGCGCGCGCCGCCCAGCGCGTCAGGCAGAAAGCGGGCTTGCGCCAGAGATAGAGCGTCAGCGCGTCGGTCACGCCTTTATAGGCGGCATCGTAGGCCGCGCGCTCGACCGCTTCGGTGTCGTCCGGGTCGAGGCGCATGACGAACGGCCGCTCGCGCTTCCTGAGCTCGGCATAGGTGAGTTCGGCCGTTTCCGCGGGAAGAAGCTCGTAACCCTCGACGACCTGATGATCCTCGAGACCGGCCGCGGCCGCCGCCAAGTTCGCATCGACCGGTACGTGCGCCATGACCGGCTCTCCGCCGAGCGTCAGCATCGTCTCCGGCCGTGCGCGCATCGCCTTCAGCCACGCAGGATCCCAGGCGAAGCGCATGCTCGCGAGCAGCATCGCGCGGCCCGGCTGCGGCGCTTGTGTGCACTCGAACCCGGCGTTGGCCGCAAGCCTGCACGCCCGCTCGCGCGCGTCCATTCCGAACGGGCGCGCGTCGTTCGTCCCGACGGGCACGAACAGGAGGGGCGGATCGCTCGGCATATCCGGCGCATAAAGAGCGGTCACCCGCCAGGAAAGGGGCTGGTTAGCAGGCGACTTGCCGTGCCAGCGCGAATCGCGCATCACTCCGCGCGCATGGCCGATCTCGATCGCCAGGAGGGGGTTGATCCGCACGGCTCGGTGTACCGGGTCGCGGGTGCGCTGACGATCACGCGCGCGGCCACGACGCAGCGCGAGATCGACGCGATGCCCGATCCGCTGACGATCGACCTGTCCGACATCAACCGCATGGATACCGTCGGCGCGTGGATCGTGTACCGCGCGGTGCGGGACCGCGGCGCCAAGGTGATCGGCGCCAGCCGCGACGAGGTCAGCCTTTTGAAGCAGGTCGGCGAGTTCGATGTGCCGGCGCGAGTCACGCCCGAGGAGGGCGCCGGCTTCACGCGCGGCGTTGCCGAGCTTGGCGAGTGGGTCAGCGAAACCGGAAGCACGTTCGTCGGCCTCCTCGGCTTCTTCGGCGGCACCTTGATCGCGTTCGCCAACATCATCCGCCGGCCGAGGCGCTTCCGGGTCAACGCCGTCATCCAGCGGTTCGACGTAGTCGGGGTGCGCGCGCTGGGGATCATCGGCCTGATGAGCTTCCTCATCGGGATCGTCATCGCGCAGCAGGGTTCGGTCCAGCTCGCGCAGTTCGGCGCGCAGATCTACACGATCAACCTCATTGGCAGGATCACCGTGCGCGAGCTCGGCACGCTGATGACCGCAATCATGGTCGCGGGCCGGTCGGGCTCGGCGTTCGCGGCGCAGCTCGGCACGATGAAGATCACGGAGGAAATCGACGCGATGCGCACGATCGGTGTTTCGCCGATCGAAGCGCTGGTCGTGCCGCGGATTATCTCGGCGGTGGTGATGATGCCGCTCCTCGCCTTCTGGGCCATGCTGCTTGCGCTGATCGGCGGCGGCGTGTTCGTCTGGCTCTCGCTCGAGATTCCCCCGATCACTTACATCCAGCACCTGCACGAAGTGATCCCGAAAACCGACCTGTGGGTCGGCCTCATCAAGGCGCCGGTGTTCGGGTTCATCATCGCGCTCGCCGGCTGCTTCCAGGGCATGCTGGTCGAGGGGAACAGCGAGGAGGTCGGATCGCGGACGACGACTGCAGTCGTTCAGTCGATCTTCCTCGTGATCGTCCTCGACGCCGTCTTCGCCGTCTTCTTCGGCTTCATCGGGTGGGTATGACCGACGTTCCCAAAAAGCTCGATCCGGCCACGGTCCCGCCCGGATGCAAGCCGGTGATCGAGGTGCGCGGCCTCAGCAACAGATTCGGCGAGCAGGTGATCCACGACGATCTCAATCTTACCGTCTGCCGCGGCGAGATCCTCGGCGTGGTCGGCGGCTCGGGCACCGGAAAGTCGGTTCTGCTGCGCTCGATCATCGGCCTCCAGAAGCCCGAAGCTGGAGAAATCGAGGTGCTCGGCGAGAACATGATCGACCGCACCGAGGACGAGGCGAAGAACATCCGCCGACGGTGGGGCATCCTGTTCCAGAACGGAGCGCTCTTCTCGACGCTGACGGTGGCGGAGAACGTCGAAGTTCCGATCCGCGAATATTTCCCGTTCATCCATCCGCCGCTTCTCGACGAAATTGCCTCGTACAAGATCGCCATGGGGGGACTTCCCCCCGATGCCGGCCCGAAATTCCCGTCGGAACTGTCCGGCGGCATGATCAAGCGCGCCGGCCTCGCTCGCGCGCTCGCGCTCGATCCCGAGCTCTTGTTCCTCGACGAGCCGACCGCCGGTCTCGATCCGATCGCGGCCGCTGCCTTCGACGAGTTGATCCGCTCGCTGCAGAAGCGGCTCGACCTCACCGTGTTCCTCATCACCCACGACCTCGACACGCTGCACGCCATTTGCGATCGCATCGCTGTGCTTGCCGACCACCACGTGGTCGCGGTCGGGACGATTCCGGAACTCTTGGCTTTGGATCATCCTTGGATACAAGAGTATTTCAACGGTCCGCGGGGGCGCGCTGCTGCCGCTAACTACGAGCACGAGGTGGTAGCCTAGATGGAGACCCGGTCGAATTATGTGATGGTCGGCGCCGTGACCGTGGCGCTGCTCATCGGCACGTTGCTCTTCATCGTCTGGCTCGCGGGCATCGGGGGCAAGACCACCAAATGCTACGATATCTATTTCCCGGCGGTCGGCGGCATCAACAAGGGCTCGAACGTCAGCTTCTCGGGCGTTCCCGTCGGCCAGGTCGACAAGGTCTCGCTGCTCCCCAACCGGCCGGAGTTCGTCTGGGTGCGGATCAGCGTCGATCCGCAGACGCCGGTGCTCCAGGGAACCACCGCCGAGATCCACAGCGTCAGCCTTGCCGGCGCCAACGAGATCCAGCTCAACGGCGCCGAGCGCGGACGGCCTCCGATCACCCAAATGGGCCCGCAGGGCTGCCCCGTGATCCCGGCGAGCGCGAGCGGTCTCAGCGCGCTGCTCAACAGCGCGCCAGAGCTGATGGCGCGCATCCAGACGCTGACCGAGCGGCTGACGCAGCTGCTGAGCGACAAGAACCAGAACTCGATCGCCGACATCCTCGAGAATATCGACGCGACCACCGCGACCCTTCGCCGGCAGGCGCCGCAGATGGCCGACACGATCGCCGAGCTACGCACGACCGCTCACAACGCCGGCCTCGCCGCCAACAACATCGCTGCGCTGTCGAACAACGCCAATCAGCTGGTGAACGGCCAGGGACGCCAGGCCGTGCAGAACCTCAATCAGGCGATCATCTCGGCGCGGCAGGCAGCCGACAATCTCAACGGCATGATCGGCGACGCGCGTCCGGGCGTGCAGACCTTCAGCAAGTCGACCTTGCCCGAAGCGGACAAGCTGGTGCACGACCTGCGCGATCTGACGCAGTCGCTCGAGCAGGTCTCGAACCGAATCAATCGGCAGGGCATCGGCGGCGCGCTGGGGCCGAAGAAGCTGCCCGACTACAAGCCTGGGAAACGCCAATGAAGCTGCTGCGTATCATCGTCCCCGCGGTCGCTGCTGCCGCGCTCGCCGGCTGCTCTCTCAGCAGCCTGACGGGTGGCGGAAAGCCGCCGGCAACCCTGCAGACGCTGACGCCCGATGCCCCCGATCCGGGCAATGTCGCGCGGAGCGCTGCCGCAGGCCAGGCGGTGACGATCGAAGCGCCGATCATCTCGAACGAGCTGAACACCGTTCGCGTGCCGGTTCGGCTGTCGCCGACCGATGTCCAATATGTGACCAATCTCCAGTGGGTGGATACGCCCGACAAGCTGTTCCAGAAGCTGCTCGAAGAGACAGTGCGGCGGACGACGAACCGCGTGGTCATCGATCCGAGCCAGAGCGGGGTCGATCCGGGCGTCGTTCTTCACGGCGAGCTCGGGCGCTTCGGCTACGATGCGCAGACCGGTCAAGTGACCGTCGCCTACACCGGCACGCTGGCGAGCCCCGATGGCGCGCAGGTCCAGACGCGCCGCTTCGTCGCCACCGCTCCCGCCGACGGCACCGGCGCCAGCGTCGGTCCGGCGCTGAACCACGCCGCGAACCAGGTAGCGCACGAGGTCGCGAAGTGGATCGGCGGCTGAACCCTCCTTCGAGACGCCGCTTCGGCTTCGCTCAGCGGCTCCTCAAGATGAGTGGCGGACAAGAGTTCCGCTCATCCTGAGGACAGACTGAGCGGGCGAACCCCTGTCGAAGTCTCGTCTCGAATGATCAGGCGAGCGACTTCGTCACCTGCTCGTAGACGTCCTTAGACAAGCCCGGGCTCGCCGCGATCCGCTCGAGCTGGGCGCGCATCAGCGCCGCGCGCTTGGGCTCGAATCGGCGCCACCGTCCGAGCGGCGGGACCATCCGTGCGGCGACCTGCGGGTTGATCTTGTCGGC
>JAICXO010000141.1 GCA_025980335.1 Sphingomonas sp.
GCGCGCGTGGCGGAATTGGTAGACGCGGCAGGTTTAGGTCCTGTTGTCGAAAGATGTGGGGGTTCGAGTCCCTCCGCGCGCACCATCGTCACGCACAGGCAATCCGGGGGATTGCCGAGCATGACGATCGCGCGCAGTCGCCGATTGCGGGCGCTTAGTTCAAGAATTCAGGATGGGACACGTGAGTATCAAGACCGTCGAGACGCAGAACGAAGGCCTCAAGCGGGGCTTCATGCTGACCATTCCGGCCGAGGACATCGAGGCCCGCGTCGACAAGGAAGTGAAGCGGATCGCGCCGCAGGTGCGCATGCCCGGCTTCCGCCCCGGCAAGGTGCCGCCGAACCTCATCCGCAAGATGCACGGCGAAGCGCTTCAGCGCGATGCGCTCCAGGGCGCGGTCAGCGACGGAGTCCAGCAGCTTCTCGAAGAGAAGAACGTCCGCCCCGCGCTCCAGCCGCAGGTCGAGCTCGACGATCAATATGAGCCCGGCAAGGACGCGGAAGTCTACATCAGCCTCGAAGCCTTGCCCGACGTTCCGCCGCCGCAGATCGGCGAGCTGAAGCTCGAGCGGCTGACCGTCGATCCCGACGAGAGCGCCGTCGCTCAGCAGATCGAGCAGCTCGCGACCCAGACGAAGCATTGGCAGGACGCGCCGAAGAAGCATGCGGCAGGGATGGGCGACCTCGTCGTCATGGACTTCGAGGGGGAAGTCGGCGGCAAGCCGTTCGAGGGCGGCAAGGGCGAGGACATGTCGGTCGAGCTCGGGTCGGGGCGCCTGATCCCGGGCTTCGAAGACCAGCTGGTCGGCGCGAAGGCGGGCGACACGCGCGCGGTCAAGGTGACCTTCCCCGCCGATTACCCGGTCGAGAACCTCAAGGGCAAGGAGGCGACCTTCGCCGTCAGCGTCAAATCGGTGAAGACGGCCGGCGAGACCAAGGTCGACGACGAGTTCGCGAAATCGCTCGGGCTCAACGATCTCGACCAGCTCAAGGGGCTGATCCGGGACCAGCTCGGGCAGGAGCTTAACGGCCTTACCCGCACCCACATGAAGCGCCAGCTGCTCGACCATCTCGCCGAGCGGCACGATTTCGCGGTTCCGGAATCGATGGTCGAGGCCGAGTATCAGAACATCCTCAATCAGCTCCGGCACGAAGCCAGCCACGAGGCCGACCCCGAAGCTGCGCTCGCCGAGATCGAGCGCGAAGCGGCCGATTACCGGCGCATTGCCGAGCGCCGCGTCCGCCTCGGCCTGCTGCTGTCGGAAATCGGCGCGGCGAACGGCGTCGAGGTCACCGAGCAGGAGATGAACCGCCTGATCGCGCAGGCTGCAGCGCAATATCAGGGCAAGGACCGCGAGCGCTTCATCCAGCTCGTCCAGCAGGACCCGATGTTCGCTGCGCAGCTGCGGGCGCCGCTCTACGAGGACAAGGTCGTCGACTTCCTGTTCGGCAAGGCGGACGTGACCGAGCGCAAGGCGACGCGCGAGCAGCTCGAGGCCGACCTCGAGAGCGAGGAAGGCCATGTTCACGGCCCCGGCTGCGGCCACGATCATGGCGACCATGACGAGAAGCCGAAGGCGAAGGCTGCCAAAAAGGCCGAGCCCGAGGGAAAGAAGTCTGCGCCGAAAAAGTCCGCGCCCGAGCCCAAGGTCGAAGCTAAGGAGCCGATCCCGACCAAGTCGAAGCCGTCGAAGAAGGCCGACCTCGTCGCCGAGGCTCCGACGCCAAAGCCGGCGAAGCCGGTAAAGAGCGAGCCCGCGAACAAGAAGGCGGCGGAGAAAGCTGCAAAGCCGGAGAAGAAGCCGGCTGCCAAGACGGAAGCAAAACCGGCGGCCAAGACCAAGAAGCCGGCCAAGAAGGCTTGAGCGAGCGCGAGATCGTCTGCGGGGACCTGGCCCTCGCAATCGACGATCTGCGCCGTAGCGGCTTCCGTCTCGACCTCATCTACCCGGCCGACGAGCCGCACACCGCCGTGCTCGGCAAATCCGGCGAATCGATCCGCCTGACGACCCGCCCCGATGCGCCGCCGCCGTCCGATGTGCTGCCGCCATTCGCGCCGCAGTTCGTCCTGACTCGAGCAGGGATCTCACCCGCGCAGGGCCGCGCCGGAATGCTCTACCGCGACCTGATTCCCGGAAGGCTCGGCGGCCGCTACATCGCTTCGCACATCGCGATTCCGGAGGGCGGGCCCGTCGCCGACTGGGTGCACTTCCACCGCATCGCGCTCCAGTTCCTCTATGTGCACCGCGGCTGGGTTCGCGTCGTCTATGAGGACCAGGGCGACCCGTTCATGATGCACGAAGGCGACCTCGTGCTTCAGCCGCCCGAGATCCGCCACCGGGTGCTCGAAAGCTCGCCCGGGTTCGAAGTGATCGAGATCGGTGCGCCGGCGCTTCACGCGACCTATGCCGATCACGAGCTGGAGCTCCCCAATGGAAGCGATCCGGAGCGGCTGTTCGGCGCCCAGCATTTCCTGCACCACGTCGCTGCTGAAACCCCCTGGATCTCGTTCGGCAGCGCTGAGGCGCAAGAGACGGCGATGGTGCGCGCGACCGGCGGCCTCGCCGACGTGCGCACCGTCAGGCCGGAGGCGGCCACGAGCATCGCGTTCGCTCCGCACGCCGGCGAACTGGTGTTCGGCTTCGTGCTCGACGGAACGGCGCTCCTCGAATTTCGCGGCCAGCACCAGCTCGGGCCCGCCAATGCGTTCGCGATCCCGCCGGACGAGCCGTGGCGCCTGAGCGGCCTCTCGCCCGGCCTGCGGCTCCTCCACGTGACCACCGGCAAGCTGGACTAGCGGTTTCCCGCGGTTCGCCGGTATAGCCGCTTCGAGTGTCCAACCGGGGGAACAGCTTGGTCCGCGCCGCATCGCCGAGAATTGCCGTGCTGCTGCCGTGCTACAACGAGGAAGCGGCGATCGGAGCGACCGTGCGCGGCTTTCGCGACGCGCTGCCCGACGCCATCATCTACGTCTACGACAACAACAGCCGCGACCGGACACGCGAAACCGCGGCTGAAGCCGGAGCGGTGGTCCGCTCCGAGAAGCAGCAGGGCAAGGGCAACGTCGTCCGCCGCATGTTCGCCGACATCGATGCCGACGTTTACGTGATGGCCGACGGCGACTTGACCTACGATCCCGCAGCCGCGCCGGCGATGGTGGGCATGCTCCTTGCCGAGCAGCTCGACATGGTCGTCGGAACCCGCCGGCACGAGCAGAAACAGGCCTATCGCGGCGGCCACGTCCTCGGGAACAGGATCTTCACCGGCCTGCTCGCCGGCCTGTTCGGCCGCAGCTTCAGCGACATCTTCTCGGGCTACCGGGTGTTCTCGCGCCGGTTCGTGAAAAGCTTCCCGGTCCTGTCCGAGGGCTTCGAGATCGAGACCGAGATCAGCGTCCACGCGCTCGAGTTGAGGATGCCGGTGGGCGAGGTTGAAACCAGCTACGGCGCGCGGCCCGAAGGCTCGCATTCGAAGCTTTCGACCTACGGCGACGGGTGGCGAATCCTCAAGACCATCATCAATCTCTACCGGGTCGAGCGGCCGGTCCTGTTCTACGGGATCATCGGTGCGCTGCTGGTGATCGCGGCGATCATTCTCGCGATCCCGCTGGCGCGCACCTATTTGCAGACTGGGCTCGTGCCGCGCTTCCCGACCGCGATCCTGGTCACCGGGATGGTGATCGTCGCCGTGCTCTGCCTGTTTGCAGGACTGATCCTCAACACCGTCACCCGCGGCCGCCGCGAAGTCCGGCGCCTGGCGTATCTCTCGCTCAGCGCCCCGGGCGAACCGAAACTCTAGCCCTGGTTACCCTCCCCCCTTGTGGGGGAGGTTGGAGGGGGGCCGGCCGCGTCTGCGGCCGAAGAGAATCCTTCGTTGGCGTCACCTGCTGCCGCAGCTGACGCGCCCCCACCCAACCCTCCCCACAAGGGGAAGGGCGTAGAGGCTCATGCGCCTTGAACCTTTCCGTTTCCGCGCCGATGTAGGTGCGGCCACAAAAGAGGACCCATCTCCCGTGATCGATCATCAGGACATCGTTTCGCAGCTCGTTCCCATCGTCATCGAACAGTCGAATCGGGGCGAGCGCAGCTTCGACATCTATTCGCGGCTGCTGCGCGAGCGGATCGTGTTCATCACGGGAGCGATCGAGGACCACATGGCCTCGCTCATCACCGCCCAGCTGCTCTTCCTCGAGTCCGAGAACCCGAAGAAGGACATCTTCA
>JAICXO010000038.1 GCA_025980335.1 Sphingomonas sp.
AGAGCCGCTGCCGAAGCTCCTGAGCGCGGCCGGCATCCAGATCGATGCCAGCGCGCTGACCCCGTTCGCGCGCTGGGTACCGAAATTCCACGCCGTCCGCCGGTTCGATACCTTGTTCTTCGTCGCGCGATGCCCGCCCGGCGACTGGCGTCCGAGCGTGATCGAAGGCGAATGCGCGGGCGCGGCCTGGCGCACCGCCGAAGAGGTGCTGGAACTCGACCGCCGCGGCGAGGCGCGGCTGATCTTTCCGACGCGAAGGACGCTCGAGCGGCTGGCGCTTCATTCGAGCTTCGAGGCGATCCGGGCGGATGCGCTCGCCCACGCGATCGAGCCGGTCAGTCCGTGGGTCGAGGAGAAAGGCGGCGAGAAATTCATCACCATCCCCGCTAATCTCGGCTTCCCCGTCACGCAGGAACGCCTCGATGGGCTCTGGAGAGGTTAGCGGCGGAGCGCCGAGTCGCCGCTTCTCCACAAAAGAAAGGGGATCCGCCGAAGCGGATCCCCCTCCGTGTTCAGAAAAAGGCGACGTCTATTTCAGGTGGTTCGAGAGATGCTTGTTCATCTCGAACATGCTGACCCGGTCCTTGCCCCCAAAGATCGGCTTCAGCGTCGAGTCCGCGACGATTTCCCGTTTGTTTTGCGGGTTTTGCAGGTTGTTCTTGCGGATGTGGTCCCACACCTTCGACACAACCTGGCTCCGCGGCAGCGGCTGGCTGCCCGTGATCTTGGCGAGATCCGCCGACGGAGTAACCGGGCGAGCCAGTCCGCCCCCTGCTTTACGACCAGTTCCTTCTGCCATCAGGCCCTCCTGTTGTTCCTTGTCTGGTAGAGCGCAAGTCGGGACGCTTTGCAATGCTGTTGCAGAGGGGAAATCAGCGATTTTGTGACCCGAATGGAACCACCCGGTTGCCGGCGTCGTGGCCGATGTCGGCACGGCCGCCGAAGAGGATGCCGGAGCGGGCGCACCACTCCTCGACAATGGCCACCTCGTCGAGCGCGAATTCGGGGTCGTTCGCAAGGATATCGCTGACCCGTCCGAGGCGAAGCCGCGCGGCGCGACGAACGTTCGCGCTGGCCGTGACATGGAACATCGTTCGGTCGATTCGGTAGAGCTGCTCGCTCACTTCCTCTATGAGTAGGTCGACGCCGCTGAAGTCCGGCTCGAGCGGCGTTCCGAGGACATTCGAGAGGACGGTCAGGTTGAACGCCATCGCCGGCTGCTCCATCGCCGGCTCCACTGCTGCAGGATCGCGGCGCACCAGCCACTCGAGCGCGCGCGTGACGGCCGCCTCGCCGTTGCTCCTCAGCACATCCTGCGGCATCGGTCCCCACGCCACGTCGATGCCCGCCTTGTGCAGCCCGGCGAGCAGAAAGCCCGCGTCGCTATAGCCCATGTAGGTCTTGCTTCGGGCGGCTTCCGGCACGTCGGTGAGCGCCGCCTCGGCAATCCGGTTCGATCCGTAACCGCCGCGCGCGAACCACACTGCATCGACCGACGCGTCCGCCATCACCTCGCGCAATGCCGCAAGCCGCGCGTCGTCGGACCCTGCAAAATGCCCCTCGGATAGGAAGCATTGGGGATGAATCGCGAGCTCGCAGTCGCCGCGCTCGGCGACGATCGCCGTCACACGCTCGGCCGCCTCAGGCTTCAGCGGACAGCTCGGAGCGACGACGGCGATGCGCATGCCGGAAGCTTATGAGGGGATTGCCGCCCTCTGCAATGGGGTGGGATTGACGGTTATTCAAACAGCTTCCGGAGCGTCAGCTTCACGGTTCGTCCGATCGGATCGAGGAAATCCGGCTGGAAGCGGTTGGGCACTCGGCCGTTGCGGTCGCGCACGTCCTGGTGCGCGTCGGTGATGTTCTCGACCGAGAGCTTCAATTGCGTGTGGCTGGTCCACGGCAATTCTGGCACGAAATGATGCACGCTGACGTAGACGCTCATGTTGAGCTTGAAGATACCGGAAAAGTGGAGGTCGCTCGCCGCAATGCCGCTGCGCACGCGGCCGCTGCCCTGGTACCAGCCGTCGATGCTCGCGCCGTTTCCGAGGTAGCCGATCCCGCCGTAGAAATAGCTCGTGACGCGGGGCTTGCCCCAGCCCTGGACAGTGTCGCCGGCGAGGATGTCCAGCACCGGCGTTCCTGGGCGCAGCTGCAAGCGATCGGTGAACCAGAAAGTCGGGCCGGCGCCGGCATAATAATGCGGCCGCGGCGGCTCCTTTTCTGCATCGCCGGTCTTCGTCGCGGCTTTCCCGACCGGGCCGCTTGCCGAGATCGTCAACTTCAGCTTGCGCTGTCGCTCGCGATAGAAGTTGGTCGGCTGGAACGTCACGGCGACCAGCCGGCCGGTGGAGTCGCGGACGAAGCGGTCGGGGAAAATGCTCTCGAACTGCGGTGTCAGCGCATAGATGTCGCCGGTCTGGTCGCGGATGTCGCTGTCCTCGTAGCTCGCGCCGAGATTGATGTCCTTGCCCCTGAACGGCTTGAGGGTGACGCCGATCGAGCGTTCGTGGCGGTGCTCGGCGGCGAGATCGGGATTGCCGCCCTGTGTCACGGTGACGACTTCGGTCCGGCCGGTGGCGAAATCGAACACCGAGACGTTGGCGACGTGGACGATCGGGCTGGCGAGCTTCTCCATGTCCGGCGCGGTGCCGCTCCGCTTGTCCTGGATCAGCAGCTGCACGCCTTTCACCGGGCTCCAGGTCAGGCCAAGCGTTCGATCATAAAGCGCGCCGAAGCCGCTCACGCGTCGTGCGTTTGCCGAAGCATTGACCGACAGGTCGCCGACCGCGGGGAGGACCTCGTTCAGACGCGAGGTGAGGGGCACGTCGACTGCAAGTCCCGCCTCGATGCGGCTGCGCGACAGGCTGAGATCGAACGGGTCCGCTCCCCGTGTGACGGAATCGGCCGTCAGTCGCTCGGCCTCGACTGTGCCGGTCACCGTCACCTGACCGGCGGGCACCTCGAGGTCCGTATTGTTGGCGACCAGCTTCGTCGTCATGCTGCGGGTGCGGAGCCGCGCCCGATCGACGAGCCGATCCGAGAGGAGCGCTGGATCGAGCAGCGCGAACGGGTCCGCGCCGGCTGCGATCGCGGCATTGGCCGCAGAAACATCGATGCCCTGTTCGCTGATGCCGCTGACCAGTTTCTGGTCCACTGCCCCGGTCAGGTCCCACCGTGTTCCCGCGGTGACCCCGCGCAGCGTCCCGCCGCCGTGAAGCGTAGTCGTCGTCTGGCGTATGTGGAGCGGTTCGACTTCGGTCAGATAACGGTACAGCAGCACGTCGCTCCCGAAAGGCGAGTGTGGGTTCGAGGCCGGGACGGCGAAGACCGCGCGCGCCGGGCCGGCCAGAGATTGGTCGGTGCTTTGCTCCGCCGACAGGTCGAGCGACCCGGACAGGGTCCCGCCGAGCTTGTCCGCAAGCACTGACTCTGCCTTCCACGCGTCGTTGTGCGGCACCAGCGTGCGATACGGGCCGAGATCGAACAGCCGCGGCGCGTTCGCTCCAGCTGCAAACCCCTCGAGCGTGGAGCGGTCGGCTTCGGCCTCCGGCACGGGCGCAACCGTCACCACCTGGCCGGCCGCTTGTGACAGCACAGGATCGATCTCGCCGAAATTGATTCCCGTGACGTTGCCGAGGCCGTCGAACAGCACGTCGGGGTCGGGCAGAAGGTGGCGCTCCGACTGGAGCAGCGAGGAGGTGTGGCGGCTTTCGAGCGCCAGGGTGAACCGCTGATCCTTGTGCAGCCTCGTGACGTTCAGATTGGCATTGGCGGTCGTGCTCCCCGGGCGCGTCGTGCTCCCGACCTCGCCCTTCACCTCGATTTGCCGGAAAACGCTCTTGGTGATGAAGTTCAGCACGCGGCGGGTCGGTGGATAACCGAACTTCAGCGCCGCCGGTTCGGGCAGGACCTCGACCTTCTCGATCGCTTCTGGCGGGAGCGCGCCGATTTCCTGATATCCGGAGGTCCGCTGGCCGTTGAGCAAATATATGGGTTCGCCACCGTCCGCAGATTCGGCGAGCGGGCGAATGACGCGCATCAGCTCGGCCATCGAGGTCGCGCCGGTCGATGCGATGTCGTCGGAGTTAAGGGTCGCGAGCGGTGCGACGTCGGTGACCGCGGACTGGCGCTCGCCGAAAATCACGATCTCGCGACTGTCGTCCGGCTTCGCTGCGGCCGTGTCGGGTGCCTGAGCTGCAGCGGGAGCGCAGGCCAAAGCGGCAATCGCGATGGTCAGAGTCGACGCTAACGGAGTCATGGGCCGAGCTACGCGACCAGCTTCACCCGGCATTCTCCTCCCCTCCGGAGGTTAGCGCTAACAATCCGCCACCGGTGCGGCAACCCTGGTGAGCTTGCGAAACCCGTCGCGTTGCGCCGCCCATTGCTGCTCCGTAAGCTCGCCCTGCTCGGGATCAGACAGGGGAGAGTATCCGTGCACACGACCTTGATTGCGTTTGCGTCCTTCGCCGCCGTCCAGGCTGCGCCGGGAGCCCCTCAGGCAGGTTTCAAGCTTGTCCCGGTCCCGGCCAGGATCGAGGTGACCGGCTATGGCGAAGTGAAGACGATGCCCGACGTCGCCACCATAGAATATACGATCCGCGGCGAAGGACCGACGAGCGACGATGCCGTTCGGGCGATGACCGCGTCCTCTGTCCGGATCGATGCCGCCGTTCATGCGATCGATCTCGCAGCAGAACCCCACGCGAGCGAAGTGAAGGTGGCTGCAGTCAGAAGCACCGACTGCAAGGAGCAGGAATACGGACCGCCGCAGCTTTCGACCGGTGCCTGTGCCATCTCGGGCTATGTGGCGACCGAGGCCGTGACTCTCCGCACGCTTGCAGTGAAGGACGCCGGGACCATCGTCGGCCTCGTCGGTCGCGCCGGCGGGCTGACGCCGCGCATCGGCAGTTTCGATGTTCGTGATAGCGGGCCCGCGCAAAAGCAGGCCATCGAAGTCGCACTCGCCGATGCGCTGGACAAGGCTTCGGCGATTGCCGCCGTCACCCATGTGAGGCTCGGGCCCATCCTGAACGTGACGAGCGGCCCGCGAAACGACAGGGAGCAGATTGTGGTAAGCGGCAGGCGGACGGCGGCCGCCTCGGCACCTCCTGCTCCTCCTCCGGTCCCGGTCGCGATTGCGCCCGAGCCGATCACGACCAACTCCTATGTGTCCGTCACTTATTCAATTGAGCAATAGATGTGCCGCTAGCGTTCGTTTGTGCCGCCGATTAGGGCCGCCGGAATGATCGATTCTCCGGTTTTCTTCAGCGGCATCGGCGGCAGCGGAATGCTTCCGCTCGCGTCGATCGTGCGCTCGTCGGGCGCGAAGGTGGCGGGCTCCGACCGTTCACTCGACGCCGGGCGGACTCCGGAGAAGTTCGACTATCTGCGCTCGCTCGGAATCCAGCTGTTTCCCCAGGACGGGTCTGGGCTGCAGGCGGGGACCACACTTGTTACGTCGGCCGCGGTCGAAGAGACGGTGCCGGACGTCGTTCGCGCGCGCGAGCTCGGCCTCGTGCATCTGACGCGTCCTCAATTCCTCGCCAAGCTGCTCAATGCGGCCCAGCGCAGCATCGCGGTCGGAGGCACCAGCGGAAAGTCGACCGTTACGGGCATGATCGGGTGGATCCTCCACGCCTGTCATCGCCAGCCGACGGTGATGAACGGCGCGGTGATGAAGAATTTCGTCACGCCCTCGGCGCCGTTTGCGAGCGCGCTGGTCGGCGATCCGGAGCTGTTCGTCAGCGAGGTCGACGAAAGCGATGGTTCGATCGCGCTCTACCGGCCCGAGATCGCAGTGCTGACCAACATCAGCCTCGACCACAAAGAGATGGACGAACTCCGGCAGCTGTTCGCCCATTTCCTGAATTCCGCGCGCAAGGCAGTGCTCAATCTCGACGATCCGGAAACCCGTGCGCTCTCGGACACCGTCCCGGCCGACAAGGTGATCGGTTACGGATTTGACAGCCCGGCCGCCGACTTCATGGGCAAAGACCTCCAGCTCAAGCGCGAAGGCGCGCGCTTCGCGGTCGAAGCCGGCGGCGAACGGCATGAGGTGCAGCTCAAGGTGCCCGGCCGGCACAATGCTTCGAATGCCCTGGCGGCGATTGCCGCGGCGCGTGCGATCGGCGTGCCCGTCGCGGACTCGGCGGCGGCGCTGGCCCGGTTCGACGGACTGAGACGCAGGCTCGAGACCGTCGGCGAGGCTGCCGGCGTGACAGTCATCGACGACTTCGCCCACAACCCCGACAAGATCGCCGCCACGCTGGCGACTCTGCGCGCGCACCCCGGGCGCTTGCTGATCATGTTCCAGCCGCACGGCTTCGGACCGCTGAGGAAGATGGGCGAGGAGCTCGCCGACGCGTTCGCGGCCGGCATGGCTGCCGGCGACCGGCTCTACCTTCCCGATCCGGTCTATCAGGGCGGCACGGTCGAGCGCACGCGCGGGAGCGAATGGCTGGCCGAACAGGTGAAGGAGCGCGGCCGCGAGGCGGTTCACGTTGCCGATCGGGCGGAGATCGCCACCCTGCTAATCTCCGAGGCGAAGGCAGGCGATCGCATTCTCGTCATGGGCGCGCGCGACGACACGCTCATCGATTATGCCCGCGACCTGCTCGAGCGGATCGCTCGAGAGCCGTCCTGAAACAAGTTCGGCATGACGGCGGTTGAGCGGGTATGGCTACACCAGGAACCGTCACCGGCTGGAAGCTTCCGCAAGTCGAGCGCGAGCTGCTTCTGCGCCGATTCCCGCCCAAATACGAGAATGTCGTCGCCGATCACGTGACGCTGCGGGTCGGCGCCACGCCCGACACGCCGCTCCCGAACAAGCCCGACGGATCGGCAGTGGTGGGCAGGGCCGACGACGGCACGGGCGTGGAATGCCTCGTCGTCGAGATCGACGGGACCGTCGACCGGCCCGACGGCTCGACCTACCACATCACCTGGTCGCTTGGGGCTGGTCGGCGCGCGCGGGAGAGCAACGACGTGCTTCGGGAGCGAGGCTGGGAGTTCATCGAAGCGCCGATCCCGGTGGAATTGGAGCCCGCCCGCTTCTGATGACCGGACCGCGACTGTTCCTCGACGCCGACGGCGTGCTCGCCGATTTCGACGAAGGGGTGCGACAGCTGCTCGGTATGGAGCCCCGCGAGTATGAGGCGCGGTACGGCCGCGGCGCGTTCTGGAAGCGCCTGGCTCAGGCGAAGAACTTCTATGGCTCTCTGCCTGAAATGCCCGATGCGCGGCGGCTGTTCGATGCGGTCAAGCATCTTGAGCCGACGATCCTGACCGGCCTGCCGCTGGGAAATTGGGCGGCTCCGCAGAAGGTCGGCTGGGCTGCCGAGCATTTCCCGGGCGTGCCGATCATCACCTGCATGGCTCGCGACAAGCACAAGCATATGAAGCCGGGCGACGTGCTGGTCGACGATCGCGAGAACCACCGTGCGGCGTACGAGGCGGCTGGAGTTGTCTTCATCCACCACAAGAATGCGGAGCACAGCCTCAAGCAGCTGGCCAGGATCTTCCCGTCGGTGAAGGTCGCCGCTTAGCCGTCATTTCGAAGAGCGAAAGCGACGAAGCAATCCAGTGCGTGCTGCTGGATTGCTTCGCTTTGCTCGCAACGACGCGAGTTAAATCAAGCCGCGGTCTTGAGGTCGACCTTCTCGACCCACTCGGGCCAGAACACCGGTTCGCGGCTCGACCAGCCCGGCGCCGTGGCCGCGCTCTCGCTGATCGACTGAAGCAGAATGCGTCGGCGATCCGGGTGAAGGTGCGGGAGCGCTGCTGCGGCACAGAAGGCGGCGGGCAGCCACGGCCGCGACGCGGCGCCGATCAGCCGCTCGTAGAGGAAGCGGTAAGCGGCGAAGTCCGGCAGGCGGTCCTGACCGAGGTCGAACGCCGAGATCGTGATCAGCATGCCGACGAACGGCTCGATCATGTCGAGGCCGCTGTCGTCCGGCACCTGGAGGCGCAGATGATCGAGCTGCTTGTAGAGGCGGGCCTGGGCGCGGATCGAGGCGGCCTCGCCTTCGTCGCGTGCCCAGCATTCGATGGCATCGCGGCGACCGTAAGCCACATCGAGCGACCGGCGGATGTAGCGCTGCGTAGCTTTCGGAAAGCCCGCAAACTCCTTCATCTCCGAGATCAGCATCGCGCCGCTTGCCGGCTGGCTGGTCCGCGTAATCATGAACCCGACTCCTTTTGCCCGGGCGGGATCATGCGGCCGATATGGTTGCGAGATACTTAACCACAGTCCCACCCCCCATTCAGATTGAATCAGAGGGGAGTCACCGCGTCTAGGCCAGAAATTGACTTGGGCAGGGAAAACTGTGGATTGTTGATTTATTGCAACGGCGCGTCGTTTTTGTGACGGTTACGTAACCTATTCTGGAAATCCCGACGACGGCGCGGGCTCATCCTTGTGGCCGGGCTGGGTCGAGGACGACGGGTCGGACGCGTCCATCGATTCGTCGCTTCCGACGTCCGCCTTCAGGTTCGGGTCGTTCGGATTGCGCTTGAGCTCCTGCTCGAGGTCTCTTTCGGGAGGCGCCGAATGCACGGCGGGCGGCGGCTTGTCCTTCTTGCTGTCGTTCACAGGAGCGTCTCCGTCGGATACCATTGCTCGCGTGTAACGAGAGGAGAGGGGAGGCGTTCCGCGCCGCGTCGTGTTTCGACCGGAAGCGGCGGCGCTTCTGCCAACGGGCAGGGGGCGGTTTGCGGCCACAATGTTTTGCGACATGAAGACGATGTGTTCATGACCCCAGCACCCCAAGTGCGAAGCCGCTTTGCCGACTGGCCGCTCGCGCTCAAGTCGATCCTTGGCTTCTGGCTCTTCTACGCCCTCACGGTCATCGCGAGGGCGTTTCTCGGTTCCGACCCGTGGACCGTGATCGAGAACCGGATCGTCACCGTCGGCTGCGGCATCGTGCTGACCTACTGCATCTATCTGGCCGTGAACTTGCTGGCCCCCGCGCCGAACCTGCGCCGGAGGGCAGTCATTGCGGGCGCGGGAACGGTGGTTGCCGCGGCCGTCCTTTCGATCGTGCTGATCTGGGCAGACCGCTTCCAGGACAAGCCGCAGGACGAGGTCCATTATATTTCACGCGAGGGCTATCACGTCACCGAGCTCGGCAACCAGATGATCATCGACCGGCCCAACCAGCCGCCGATGGTCATCACCTGGCCGCGTGCTTCCGAGCTCCCGCCCTACGAGCAGTTCCGCTCCGCCGCCGACCTGATGGTCGTCTGGCTGTTCTTCTTCGCCGCCTGGAGCGCGTTCTACATCGCGATGGTCGCGCAATCCGAAGCGCATGGCGCTCAGCGGCGCGCGGCCGACGCCGAAGCGGCAGCGCAATCGGCTCAGGTCCGAGCGCTGAGATACCAGATCAACCCGCATTTCCTGTTCAACACCCTCAATTCCTTGTCGTCACTGGTGATGACCGGACGGACCGACCGCGCCGAAGCGATGCTGCTGGCGCTCTCGACATTCTTCCGCACCAGCCTTTCGCTCGATCCCGGAGCGAACGTTACCCTGGCCGAGGAGATCGACTTGCAGCGGCTCTACCTCGACATCGAAAAGGCGCGGTTTCCCGACCGGCTGCACGTCGAGATCGATGTGCCTGAGACCCTCGAGCAGGCGCGGCTGCCGGCGCTTCTGTTGCAGCCGATCGTCGAGAACGCGATCAAATATGGCGTGTCCAAGAGCCGCAAGGCGGTCATGCTGCGCATCGAAGCGCGGCACCTGGACGACCACCGGATGGTGGTCGAGGTCAGCAATCGCCTGAAGAACGGCGGACGCGAGGAGCTGACCGCGGCGACTCACGAGGGCACTGGCGTGGGCCTCGCGAACGTGTGCCAGCGGCTCGATGCGCGCTTCGGCAACCGCGCCAGCTGCCGCTTCGGCGCAATGACCGCCGGCGGTTACAAGGTTTCACTGACGATGCCGATCGAGACCAATGGTTGAGGACAAGCCGCTCCGGGTCCTGATCGCGGACGACGAGCCGCTTGCGGCCGAGCGCCTCCAGCTGCTGCTGTGCCGCGCCGAGGGCGCGCAGCTGGTCGGGACCGCGAGCGACGGCGATTCGGCGATCAACCTCACGGAAGCGCTGCACCCCGACCTGCTGCTGCTCGACATCGCGATGCCAGGGCTCGACGGGATCGGCGTCGCGCGCGCGCTGGCGGCACAGGACCCATCGCCTGCGGTGGTGTTCGTGACCGCCTTCGATCACTTCGCCGTTGCCGCGTTCGAGGTCGAGGCTGTCGACTATCTGATGAAGCCGGTCGATCCCGCGCGGCTGCAGCGCGCGCTCGATCGCGCTCGCGCCTACCTCGGTCAGCGCACCGGCCATCCGCACGCGGGCAAGACGTCCCAATGGCTCGAGGAGTTCTGGGCGTCCGACCTGTCGGGGCTTGTCCGCATCGCGGCGCAGGACGTCGACCGCGTCTCGGCAGAGCGTGATTACATGCGACTTCATGTGGGCCGCCGGAGTTGGCTCATCCACCATTCGATGGCCGCGCTCGAAGAGGGATTGAACCCCGACCTGTTCGTGCGCCTTCACCGTTCGGCCATCGTCCGGAAGGATTTCATCGCGGGCTTCACCCGAAACCAGTCGGGCCGGTGGATCGCGCGCCTCGCGGACGGGACCGAGCAGCCGGTCGGCCGGCTCTATTCGGACCAGGTGCGGGCGATCGCCGGGCGCTGACAAAGAGAACCGCCGCGCGGTGGGGCGCGCGGCGGCTCGAACGTAGCGGAAGTCAATGCGCGGTGACGACCAGCGCCGCGGCCTCTCCGACGATCACGATCCCGTGTCGCGCCGAGGACACAGCGGCCTCGTAAGCCGGCTGCGCGCTCGCGACCGCGTCGCTGCGGCAGCGGTCGGTCGCCGTCCACAGCGGCAGCTGGCGCGAATCCTCGAGCTCGCAAACCGAGCGCGCCGCCTGCGCAATCCGGCCCTGCAGGCTGTGCTGGCCGGGGCCGGAAGCGAGGTTGAGGTCGGCATAGGACACACGGATCGAATTGCCTTCAGCTGCCTGGCTGACGGTCGGTACGACGAGCGCACCGGCGACAACCACTGCGGCAACGGCCGTAACGGTCTTCAACATGTCGCGTCTCCCTTTTTGCGACGCGGGGGCTGGGGAAGAAGGGGACTTGACCCCGCGTCGCAGGCTCCAGATGCCGCGTTCCGCTGGCCAGTTCACGCGCGCCTCGACCGCAACTGAAGCAAATGTCGGCGCACCGACAAATGTCGTTTATTTATCGCTAAGTCGACGAACGGCGGTCAGCCGGCGTTCAGCTTTCGAGCGAGCGTTTCGAGCCGCGGTTCACGATCGTCGTGAGTGTCACGTCCATCGTCGTGTTGCCGACCGTGCGGAAGATGTCCGGCACCATCTCGACGGCGACGAGCAGCGCCAAAGGAGCGATCGGCACGCCGAGAGCGAGCGCGATCGGCGCGATCGAGCTGATGTACGTGACCTCGCCGGGCAGGCTGACCGCGCCATAGCTCATCAGCGCGCCGACTGCCGTGGCTGCAATCATCTGCGCCGGGGTGGGGTGAAGCCCCAGCCAGTGGGCGATGTAGAACGGCACGGCGACGTTCATTGCCGGGCCCGTGGCGCGGAACAAAGCGACGGCGATCGGCAGGCTGACATCGGCGACCTCCTCGCGGATGCCGAGCGTCCGCGATGTGGCGAGCATCGCGGGAAGGGTTGCAAGCGAGGACCGGGTCGAGATCGCCACCGCCTGGGGCGGGATCATTGCACGCGTGAACTCGGAAAGCCGGATGCCGCCGAGCAGGACCGCGAGCGGGTAGGCCGCGAGCGTGACCAGGATTCCGACGATCGAGATCAGGACGATGTAGTGGCCGAGTCCCGCGAACGCCGCGCCGCCCGCCGCCGAGCCGACGACGAGCGCCAGCGCGAAAACCCCGAGCGGCGCGATCCACAGCACCCAGGTGATGATCACCAGCAGCGCGTCCCCGACCGCTTCGAAGAAGGTCACGATCGCGCGCCTGCCGCTGTCCGAAATCGATCCGAGCGCAAGCGCGAACAGGACCGAGAAGACGACCAGCGGCAGGATGTCGCCGTTGGCTGCCGCCGACACGACGTTGTCCGGGATGACGCCCTTGAAGAATTCGGCAATGCCCGGGAGCGAGGCCGGCGTCTTGTTCTCAATTCCTGCGAGCGCGCTTTGCAGGCCCGCAGCGGTCGAACGCGGCAACGGGAAAAAATGGGTGAGGAGAAGGATCATCACCGCGCCGAACACGGCCGACGCCGTGCAGATGATGACGATCCACAGCACCGAGCGGCCGGCGACGCGCCCCGCGTGCGCGGCCTCGGCGCTCTTCGCGATACCCACGACCAGCAACGCGACGACGAGCGGAATGACGGTCATCTTCAGCGCGTTCAGCCACAGCGTCCCGACGAACTCGGCGGTTCCGGTGACGGCGTCGTGCACCGCCGGCGAAAGCGAGGGTGAGAATGACCCGAGGATCAGCCCGAGCACCAGCGCGCCCAGCGCCCAATATGCACGAAACCCGCGGCCGCCCTCCGTGCGTCCGCCGTCGCCGGATACGTCCGTCAACGCGGCTTCCGGAACTCGAAGATGAAGCGGTCGGTGTGCCCCCGAACCTTGGGATCGAACACGATCACGTCGTGCTTGTCCGCGGGATTGCGCAGGAGGTTGCTGCTCTTCACCAGCACGAAGCCCGCGCGCTTGAAGTCTGCCTTCACCACGTTGGGATCGATCCGGTGAAACTTCTCGACCGTAGCCCGCGTGTCGTCGTTGGGGTTGGCGATATGATCAATGACGGCGATCACCGCGCCGGGCTTCATCGATTGATAGACCGCTTTCAGGAACGCGTTCGGATCCATCTTCGGGATCTTGTATTTGTCGTTCTGCCAATAGGTGTCGTGGTAATTGTCGTTGAGCATCACGAAGTCGGCATAATTCTTCGGCAGGTCCGGAGCCTCGAACGGCGAGGTGATGATCGACACGTTGGGGTGCTTCGCGGCGAACGCGCCGAACGACTGCTTGGTCTTGTCGCTATAGAATTGCGTCGGCTCCCAGACCGTGTCGTGCCCCTTGGGTCCGACCACCGGTGCCATGATCTCGGCCCAATAGGCATTGCCGCCGAACAGATCGAGCACGTGCATGCCTGGCTTGAGGCCCAGGAACTGGAGCACCTGCGCGGGTTTCCGCCCGGCATCGAGTTTGACGTTGTCGGGCGAGCGGTCCTGCGCGGCCACGGCAGCGGCGATGCTCGGCGGCGCGGCCGCAGCGATGAGCGGCCCCGTCGCAATCGAAAGCGCAAGCGCGGCGGCAACGATCTTCAAATGGCGCATGGTCGATCTCCCTTCGGCGGAATGCCCCGCTTCTATTCATGGCGAAGTAGTTGCGCCAGCGTCACGTGCTCGTCGCCGGTCAGCCCGCACTTTTCGACGAACACGGGTGCGGAACGGCACGACTCCCGCGCTCGTTCTGCACTGCGGTACGAAGCTTTTGGAGGAGTGTGCGTGATGGCGGACGACAGGAGCAATCGCGGCGGACGCGACCGCAGCCGGGTGGCCGCGGGGCAGAGCTATGAGCTCGGCTATTTCGCGCGCAAGCACGGCATCAGCCGCGACCAGGCGCGCAAGCTGATCCAGAGCGTCGGCAACGACCGCGCCAAGCTCAACGCCGCGGCGGAAAAGCTGAAACGCTAGAGTGACGAAAGGGTCCGGCGGATTGCTCCGGCCGGACCCAAATCATGCTCGGCCTTAGTGGCCGCGCTTCTGGTTCAGCTTCTGGCTGATGACATTTTGAGCGAGCGCCTTCGAGCCGCTTTTGGCGGTGCACGTCGGCATTCCCGTCTTCCTCTGCTTGGCGAGCACATTGGCGTTCACCCCGCACACGTTGGCCGCGACCCCGACCGGCACGTTGACCGTCACCGGAACGCTGAGATTGTTCAGCGCCGAAATCTGGTCATGGTTGAGGAAGTTGTTGAGGATCGACACGTCCTGGACATTGACCGCAACGAGGCCGTTGCCGCTTCCGGTGTTGACCTGCGCAAGTCCGGGCGTGGCGAGCGCTGCCGCCGCGGCCGCAATCATCAGTCTACGCATTACATGCCTCCATTCATTGTGCCTGGTGAAATTGCGCCGGCTAGGCGCAACAGTCCGCCGTCAATTGGGCGGCGTCGGCGGCAGAAACGCACTAAGCCGTTGATTGTTCTCGCGTTGCGTCCGCGGCAAGGGGCCGCCGGGACAATGCTAGCACGCGCCCGGCGACGTTAACCTGTTGTTGGCCGGTCATGGATGAAGACGCCTGCGCAGCATTGCTGTGCGCTCGTCCGGGGGCGAGTGTGTTCAAAGGGGAGTTCTTTTCATATGACCATCTCAATTCTCGCGTTTGCCGCGGCTGCGGCGGCGCAAGCCGCTCAGCCGCATGTGGATCCGGCCCAAGCCAAAGCCGCAGGACTAGCGCAGGCGGAGGCGGCGCTTTCTGGCTCCGCCGTGCAGGCGGTCACGGTGGCGTCACCCGCGCCGATCGCCACACCTGCAATGACCAGCGCCGTCCTGCGCGTCGGCACCGAAGTACCGCTTCGGCTCAGTGAAGAACTGACGACCAAGGGCAAGAAGCTGCGGGTCGGCGACCGCTTCCACCTCGAGACTGCCGAGCCGGTGATGGTGAACGGCGTCAACGTGATTCCGGTGGGCAGTCCCGCGGTCGGTGAGATCACTGATATTCGCAACAAGGGCATGTGGGGTAAGTCGGGCCATCTCGCAGCGCGTGTCCTTTACATGACCGTGAACGGCCGTCAGATCCGACTGAGCGGCGCGTTCGATGACAAGGGCGTTGCAGGCGGCGTCGGCGCAGTCGCAGTCTCCGCGCTGGTCTTCCTCCCCGCGGGCTTCTTCATGACCGGCACCAGCGCCAAGGTCCCGGCCGGATCGGTCATCAAGAGCTTCGTCGACGAGGACGTGCCCTTGTCGATTCCTGCCGTCGCCGAGGCGCCGATGGTGGTCGGCGGACCCGCTGCTCCGCTGTCGGTGCAGCCCACTGCGCCTGCGCAAGGGCAGCAGCACTGATCTTCGATGAGACGGAGGCAGCGCGCCCGATGGTGCTGCCTCCGCCCGACTGCCGCTCGCCGTTTATCGGCAATCGATTAACCCATGTTACACGCGATCGCGCCGATTGCGTGTACGGAGGGGCATCACCGCGACCTGCCTCAGCGCAGCGGTGCCCGAGAGACATTCGTCGTGCTCCCGCTGTGTTGGAGCCGCGTATGTCCCCCTCCCTCAAGACCTATCGCGTCGTTTGTTACGACGCAGCGAACCATGCCGTCACCGCCGATCTGATCGACGCGACAAGCGACCAGGACGCAATCGCAAAGGCCCAGGCAGCCGGCTTCGGCACCAAGTGCGAGGTGTGGCACGGCAACCGCCTGGTCGCACAGCTCGAGTACGAGCGGCGCCAGGCCTGAAGCGCCGTCCGCAACCGCGACCGTCGCCGACTGGCGCGCCGCCATGCGTGGTCGCCGTGGGCGCCCTCATCCCGTTCGCCTGAGGTCGAGGCGCGCGACCAGGCGCTTGCCCTGCCACAGCTCGCACTGATGCCCGTCATGCGTCTCTTTCGCGACCTCGATCGCGGTCCCGTCGTCATCCGCCTCGATCCATTCGGCCGATGACACCTTGTTGACCCCGTCGAGGCAGTACAACCGATAGTCTGCCACGGCGTGAACCCTGTTTCGTGCGCCGCCGGAGCGGCATTTTGCCTTCGAAACGAGCTTTTCGGGCGAAAGGTTTCATTTGCGCGCGGCGACAGTCGAGAGCGTCAGCAGATGGCGCGAATCCTGCCCTGAGCCACGGCTGCCGCTGAGCTCGAATGGTAGGAGCAAGTGTCGATGCATTCGCATTAAGGATTGAACGGTCTTTCCAAAGTTAACCTCCTGGGTCACTCTGCGGACGCGCTCGTGCTCGGGGAGCGAGTCGCAAGGGGGTAGTTCGTATGAGATATTCAGTTGTTGCGCTCGCCGCGATTGCGGCGACAGGGATAGCTTCGGCGCAGTCAGCCGATCCGAAATGGGTTCCGCTCAATCAATCAAGTTCGCAGCCGGCGCAGCCCGCGCCAGCCGCCATTTCGTCCGTTCCGCGGTCTGCTTCTCCGACTACGTCACTGACGGGCGTAGCGGCTCGATTTCTGGCCGCGGGAACGATCGTGAGCCTGACACCGCTCGAAGAGCTCAGCAGCAAGCGGATCAGGGAGGGCGAACGCTATCAGTTCATTGTGGTGAGTGACGTCGTCGACAACGGCGTCGTTGTGATCCCGCGCGGATCCAGCGCAACGGGTGTTGTCACGATGAAAACCGGGCGCGCGGTCGGCGGCAAATCCGGCAAGTTCGACATTACCTTCGAAAGCGTCACCGCAAACGGCGTTACCTTTCCCCTGAGCGGAGTCTACCACCAGGAAGGCAAGGGCAACACGCTGGGAGCCCTATTCGGTTCAATCATCATCAGCGGTCACTCGGCCGTAATGCAACCTGGCCAGATCGCTACCGCATTCACGAAGACACGGACGGCGTACTGAATGCTGAGCGCCCACCAATTTGCATCGCGGTAGTCCAGGCGAGCAATAGCACCAAAGCAACGATTTGAGGACGCCGCCAAGCGCGGCTAAGCTCCTGTCGATACGGGTACCTCCCATGAGCGTCTTCGAATTCGTCTTCTCGCTTTACAGCTTGCTGTTCGGGCTTGCGCTGGCGCAGGTGTTCGGCGGGTTCGGCAACACGCTGCAGGAGCGCCACAAGCTCAAGGTCGGCTGGCTGACCCCGCTGCTCGGCCTGTTCGTGATCCTCGACCTCACGAGCTTCTGGGAAATCGGGTGGCAGATGCGGGGCATCAGCCGTCCCTATTTCCTGTTCCTGATCGCAACCGTCCTGCTTGCCGGAATCTACTATCTCGCCGCGCGGCTGGTCTTCCCCAGGAACTTCGTCGAGTGGCCCGACTTCGACGTCTATTATTTCCGGCACAAGCAGTGGGTCTATGGCGGCATCCTACTGTGCAACGTGGTCGCGGTCATGGCCCTCCTGTCGGTTCCTGGGGCCCGCCCGTTCATGCGCTCGCCCATCGGCTTTGCGAACTTCCTGACCTATTTCGCGCTCCTCATCCCGCTGCTGCTGGTGCGCAGCAAGCGCGCGAGCATTGTCCTCTTGATTCTCATGCTGAGCCGCTATGCGGTGTTCCCGCTGCTCGTGCTGCTCGCCGCGAAAGGCGTGCACACGCGGCTGTTCTGAAGCGTGGGCGACGGCGAGTTTTCCGGTTCCAATCGTCGCGAATGTTCGCAGTGATGCCGGCGAATCCGACAGCATGGACGTGCGAAACGGGGGTTGTCGGATGTGTCGGATTGCCGCGTCGGCGTCGTCCGGCGGCGGCGAAACGCCGCGATTGCAGCGGTCCTACGCGGGCGCGCGTGAGGTGGTGCCGGATGGACTTCACGCGGAGACGCAGAGACGCAGAGAGGGGGGCGGTGCCGATCACCCTGGAGGGTAACGCACAGAAGGGGTGCTGTAGGAAAATGGATTTCACGCAAAGGCGCGAAGGCGCGAAGGCGCGAAGGGTATTATGGGATGACAGTGAGAAAAGTTGGTGCGGTCGTCGCCCGCGGCGGTGCTTAGCGGCTCACCACTTCTTCCCCGTTGCGGCGATCGCGCGGAGGAGGGCCTTCTTGCTCGCGGTGCGGCGCTTGCCAGAGTTGCGGGGGACGGGGACGGGACCGTTTCTCGCTTCATAAGCCGCGCGGCGTTCGGCGAGCGCACGGCCGAATGCCATCAGGTCGATCGGCTCGCCCGAGTTGGATTCCTCAGCTTTCGACGTCTTTGGCACCGTAATCACCCGCACTTTCGGTTCGAATGCGCCGGTCAAGATAATCCTCGTCGATGGCTTCCGCCAGTTCGTACAACAGCCTCGCCTGAGCGAGCAGATCACGAGCCGTTCCGCTTGCATACTGGCCCATGCGGTCAGCGATCATGTCTTCGATGGAAAGGACCCGGAGGTCGCCCTCTTCGCTGAAGAGTCTGAGGGGGAGGGTGCGCGTCTCGTCGGGCGTATCGCCCATCGGGCTGTTGCCGACGACCTCGAAGCCAAGGCCGACATCCGGATGCACCCAGCCGCGCGTCGATTTGCCGGGGCCGCTCGGGCGGACGAAGCCGAGCTTCACCAGCTCCTCCTCGAGCTCCGGCTGGACGGGCGAGGTCACGTCGATGTCGCCGGTCATCACCGCGCTGCCGGTATAGAATTCGACCGCTCCGCCGCCGACGAGCACGGGGCGCGGAAGGCCGCGTTCGGCGAGCGCTTCGCTCAGGCGAGCGAGCATCCGGAGCGCATTCAGAAATTCGGGCCGCCAGGGAGTGTCGGGCTCGGACATCGGTGCATGCTCGCCGACGATCGGAAGCGGCGCAAGGCAGAAGAAGATGAGGATTTCACGCGAAGGCGCGAAGCGGCGAAGCGGCGGCGATGGACAGCGGGCGAGCAGCGTCTAAGCTCTGCCCGAGGGAGGGGGCTCTCATCGACGGGTTCAACTTCGCATTCTCGCTGTTTGCGATCATCCTCGGCCTCAGCCTGGTCGAGGTGCTGACGGGCTTTGCGCGCGCGCTCAAGCGGCGCCGAGTGGTCCACCTCGGCTGGCTGACCCCGATGCTCGCGATCTTCGTCATGCTCGACCTGACGGGCTTCTGGGAAGCCGGCTGGGGCTCGCGCCGGTTCGTCAGCCCGCAATATGGCATCCTCGTCATCGGCCTGCTTGTCAGCGGCCTTTATTATCTCGCCGCGTCCCTCGTCTTCCCGAGCGAGTTCGGCGAGCGGGCGGATTTCGATGCTCATTATCGGCAGCATCGCCGCCAGGTGATGGGCGCGATCTTCATCTGCGACGCCATCGAGATGGGGCCGGTGCTGATCCTGCGCGCGAGCGAGATCCCGGCGCGCGTGTGGTTCGAGAACGCGCTGCAATTCTCCGCGATCCTCACCTGCATCGCCACGCGCAACAAGCGCGCCAACATCGCCGCGCTGGCGGTCCTGATCGCGATCTACCTGTACACGGCGGTGATGAGCTTCGTGACGCCGCCGCCGCTGTGAGCTGTAGCCACCGAGCGGAAGGGAGGCTTTGCGGAGCAAAGGCGAGCTTCCGTCGAAGAGATGGCGAGAGCCGGCCGGGGCCCGAGCAACGCGAGTGGGCTTCGACGTCACGCGGATTCACTCCGCGTGACGGAACCACAGCGGGATTCCCGCCTGCGCGGGAATGACGAAAGGGAAGCGCGAGATGCCAGTCCAGGGCTCATGCCATTGCGGGGCGGTGCGGATCGAGGTGCCGAGCGCGCCCGAGTGGCTCGGGCGGTGCAACTGCAGCTTTTGCCGGCGGATTGGGTCGCTGATGGCCTATTATCCCGACGACGGGAGCGTGCGGGTCGAGGGCGAGACGGTGGCGTATATCTGGGGCGACCGGATGATCTCCCAGCACCATTGCCCGGTGTGCGGGTGCCACACCGACTGGCGCAGCACGGGGGAGAGTTACGGCCGCGTCGGCGTCAACGCGCGGCTGCTCGACGGGTACGAGGAGCGGGACGGGCGGAGCTTGTTCGAGGGGCGGGAGGTTGAGCTGCGTTTCATGGACAATGCCGACGATTAGACCGGAGGGAGCGCGACCAGACGCGCTCCCTTCGCTCCGCATCGCTGGTATTTGAGGCGGCGGCGGATCGCCTCGATCTCACCGGGCCCGCAGCGGCGGACGACTTGCCGGTGGCGTGCTGCGACAGCGTCTTCTTTGGCTTCTCCGCAAACCTTGCATCACGCTCTTCGCCCAGATCAGAGTCCGGGGCTCGACTACAGCATGTAGCACCTAACAAGTGTCCGCCTCCGCCGGAAGCGCCGGAAGCTCATGCGCCTGCGATCCCGCCACACGCCCAAACACCGCATCCAGAAACTCGTCCTTCAGCCACGTCGGCGCTTCATGCCCTCCATCAAACGCCACGAACGTCACCTTCGCGCCTTCGCTCTTCAGCAGGGGGACGATGTCGTTGCAGGTGACGTCGAACTTCAGGATCGGATCCTGGCGGCCGTGGCTGATGAACACCCGGCGGCCGCGGGCGGGGTCCTCGGCGCGGATCGCGATTCCGGGGGACCAGGCGATCACCGCGGCGAACTGCTCGTAGCGGGACATGCCCATCGCCAGCGCGAAGGTCGCGCCGTCGGAGAAGCCGGCGAGCACGGTCCGGGCGCGGTCGACGGGGACGATCTTCATCAGATTGGCGATCGCGGCGTCGACGCGCTTTTCGTCGCGGCTTGTGCTGAACACATGCGCGAGCCTGTTGGCGAGCGGGCTGTCGGGCGAGGGCATCTGCTCGCCGATCGCGACAGCGTCCCAGGTCGGGCCCTTCGAGGTCGGGGCGAGGAGGACGATCCCGCGCTTGTCGGCCTCGGCCTCGAAATGCTGGACCATGGTTAGCCGCTGGCGGCCGGCGCCGTGGAGCAGGACGAGCAGGGGCGGGTGCGGCCCGGCGCTGCGCGGGACATAAGCGACCGCATCGTCGGGGAGCGGGAACAGTCCGGGCTGCCGGACGACGGTGCCGGGCGGCGCGCGGGGCGGCGGCGGCGGCTCGGTCGCCGGCTGGGCGAGTGCGAGGAGTGCCGCGAGGAGCATGTCGCCGGTGGTATCAGATTTGCGTGCTCCTGCGGAGGGATGAGCCGAGAGTCTTTTCCTGGACTGGGCCGCTGCCTGCGCAGGGGGACGGCTATTTGGCCGCGATCAGGTCGGGGAATTCGTCCTCGGGAGCGGACGCCTTGCGGCGAGTCTTTCTGTTGGACTGGGCCCCTGCCTTCGCAGGGGAGCTGACGGACTCCGGCTTCACTGACGCCCGTTCCAGCAACGGTTTGAGATACTGGCCGGTGAAACTTTCGGGCGTCGCAGCGACGGTTTCGGGGGTTCCTTCGACCACGATCCGCCCGCCGTTGACTCCGCCGCCCGGGCCCATGTCGATGATCCAGTCGGCGGTCTTGATGACATCGAGGTTGTGCTCGATCACGACGACGGTGTTGCCGGTTTCGACCAGGCGGTGGAGGACTTCGAGCAGCTTGCGGACGTCCTCGAAGTGGAGGCCGGTGGTGGGCTCGTCGAGGATGTAGAGGGTCTTGCCGGTGGCGCGGCGGCTGAGCTCCTTGGAGAGCTTGACGCGCTGCGCCTCGCCGCCGCTGAGCGTGGTCGCGCTCTGGCCGACCTTGATGTAGCCGAGGCCGACCTCCTGCAGCATGCGCATCTTGTCGCGGATCGCGGGGACTGCCTTGAACAGCTCGGCCGCCTCCTCGACGTTCATGTCG
>JAICXO010000054.1 GCA_025980335.1 Sphingomonas sp.
CGATCTCGATCCTGCAAAGCCGCTCAAGTCGACGGTGCCGCCGCTCAACGTGCAGGTGGAGTCGCTCGACTGGACCTGGCTGGGCCTCTACCCCGACCCGGGCGGTGCGACGGTCAATCCACTCGTCGTCCCCGTCGGCACCCCGGCCACCTTCAAGCTCACCTCCGGAACGGCGTGGAACGTCTTCTTCGTCCCGCAGATGGGCACGATGATCTACACAATGCCGCGGATGACCACGCAGCTGAATCTCGAGGCGGACAAGCCCGGCGTTTATCAAGGGCTGTCGGCGCATTATAGCGGCGACGGCTTTTCAGGGATGAACTTCAAGGTTCACGCGCTGGCTCCGGAGCAATTCGCCGCCTGGGCGGCGGGCGCGCACTCGGGGCCGCCGCTCGATGTCGCTGCATACGATCAGCTGCAGAAGCCGAGCAGCTATGTGAAGCCGTTCACCTACGGCAGCGTCACCCCGAACCTGTTCGGCGCGATCGTTGCCGGCAAGCCGCCGCCTCCGATCTCGCCGAGGACGACCCCGCCGGCGCAGCACGTCTCCCCCAAGATCCCGCTGGGACCCACGAATAATGTTCGGTAGACTCACCTGGAACTCGGTCCCCTGGGGTCAGCCGATCCCGCTGATCACCTCGCTCGTCGTCATCGTCGCGATCGCCGCGGTGCTCGTGTGGGTCACCATCAACAAGTGGTGGCCCTATCTGTGGAACGAGTGGATCACCTCGACCGACCACAAGCGGATCGGCGTCATGTACATCGTGCTCGCGCTGGTGATGCTGGTGCGCGGCTTTGCCGATGCGCTGATGATGCGCGCGCAGCAGACGGTCGCGATCGGCGCGTCGCAGGGCTACCTCCCGCCCGAGCATTACGACCAGATCTTCTCCGCGCACGGCACGATCATGATCTTCTTCATGGCGATGCCGTTCATCATCGGCCTGATCAACTTCGTCGTGCCGCTCCAGCTCGGCGTTCGCGACGTCGCCTTCCCGACGATGAACAACGTCAGCTTCTGGCTGACCGCGTCGGGCGCGCTGCTCGTCAACCTGAGCTTGTTCCTCGGCGAGTTCGCGCGGACAGGCTGGCTTGCGTTCCCGCCGCTCAGCGAGAAGCAATTCTCGCCCGGCGTCGGGGTCGATTATTACCTCGTCGCGCTCCAGATAGCCGGCGTCGGCACGGTGCTAAGCGCCGTCAACTTCGTGACCACGATCCTGAAGATCCGTGCGCCGGGAATGAGCTACATGCGCATGCCCGTGTTCACCTGGACCGCGCTCGCCGCGAACCTGCTGATCCTCGCGGCATTTCCGGTGCTGACCGCGACCTTTTCGATGCTGATGCTCGATCGATATCTCGGCTTTCATTTCTTCACCAATGACGGCGGCGGCAACTCGATGCTATATATGGACCTGATCTGGGTGTGGGGGCACCCCGAGGTGTACATTCTCGCGCTGCCGGCGTTCGGGATCTATTCCGAGATCGCCGCGACCTTCTCGGGCAAGCCGCTGTTCGGCTATCGCTCGATGGTCTTCGCGACGCTCGGAATCTGCATCATCTCGTTCTGCGTCTGGCTGCACCACTTCTTCACGATGGGGGCGGGCGCCGACGTCAACGCGGTGTTCGGGATCGCGAGCATGATCATCGCGGTTCCGACCGGCGTCAAAATCTTCAATTGGCTGTTCACGATGTACGGCGGCCGGGTGCGCTTCACGGTGCCGATGCATTACCTCATCGGATTCATGATCACCTTCGTGCTCGGGGGCCTCACCGGTGTCCTGCTTGCAATGCCGCCAGTCGACTTCGTGGTCCACAACAGCCTGTTCCTGGTCGCGCATTTCCATAACGTGATCATCGGCGCCGTCGTGTTCGGCGTGATGGCCGGCTACACCTACTGGTTCCCCAAGGCCTTCGGGTTCACGCTCGACGAGCGGCTCGGCAAGATCATCTTCTGGTGCTGGTTCATCGGTTTCTATCTCGCCTGGTTCCCGGGTTATGCGCTCGGCTTCATGGGCGCGACGCGACGCCTTCAGCACATCGCGGACCCGAGCTGGAGGCCGTACCTCGATGTCGAGATGGTCGGCACGATCATCATCCTCGCCGGCATCGTCCTCACCATCTGGCAGCTGGTCTATTCGATCCGCACACGCGACCGGCGGCTCGACCTTACCGGCGACCCGTGGGACGGGCGGACGCTCGAATGGCTGACTCTCTCGCCGCCCCCGCACTTCAACTTCGCGGTGCTTCCCGACGTGCACGGCGAGGAGCCTTATTGGACTCGCAAGCAGACCGCGCTGCGCGAGGAAAAGCTGATCGAGGAACCGCATTACGAGCCGATCGAAATGCCCGTGAACACGCCAACGGGCGTGATCGTCGCCTTCTTCGCCTCGGTCTGCGGCTTCGCCATCATCTGGTACATCTGGTGGCTGGCAATCCTCGGCCTGATCGGCGCATTCGCGGTGTTCGTCTGGTACGCGTGGCAGGACGAGCACGAGCATATCATCCCGGCCGATGAGGTGGCCCGGATCGAGCGCGAGCGCCGGCGTGTCCGGAGCGAGCTTCTCGGCGACTGGAAACCGGTGTCATGACGACCGAAGCACCGGCCATCGGCCTCAGTCACGGCGGGTCCGAAGACACCGGCCTCGGCAATCGCGGACCGCAGTCGAAGAGCATCGTCGTCCCGTACGGCTTCTGGCTGTTCGTGCTGTCCGACATGGTGCTGTTTTCGGCCCTGTTCGCGTCCTACGCTTCGCTTGCCCGAGCGACCGCCGGCGGTCCGGGGTCGGGCCAGCTGTTCGATCGCAACACGGTCGCGGTCGAGACGATCGCCCTGCTGCTTTCGAGCTTCGTCTGCGGGCTGGCGATGATCGCGGCGAAGCGCCGAAACCTTTTGTGGACCGAGATCTGGCTTCTGATCACCGGCCTTCTCGGGCTCCTGTTCCTCGTGCTCGAGCTGACCGAATTCCACGGCATGATCCACATCGGGGCAGGCCCGCAGCGCAGCGCGTTCCTCTCCGCATTCTTCACCCTGGTCGGCTGCCACGGGGCGCACGTCACCGCGGGGCTGATGTGGATCGGGACGATGATGGCGCAGGTCTGGACCAAGGGGTTCGAACGCGCCCACATCACCCGCCGGCTGCTCTGCCTCAGCATTTTCTGGCACGCGCTGGACATCATCTGGGTGGCGATCTTCACCATCGTTTATCTGATCGGGACACTGCCATGACCGAAGAAGATCCCGAGCTTCTGAACGTCGCTCCGGGCGAACCGCACGACAGCCTGATGAGCGAGACGATCAGCTATGTCGTCGGGCTCGCGTTCGCGCTGATCCTGACCGGCGTGTCCTTCTGGGTCGCGTCGACCTCGGCAATCTGGGGACCGGGCGTTGCCGTCGGGCTGGTCGTGCTGGCGATCGCGCAGATGGGCGTCCACCTGGTCTTCTTCCTCCACATCACGAGCGGCCCGGACAATGCCAACAACGTGCTCGCGCTCGCGTTCGGCGTGCTGATCGTCTTCCTGGTGATGATCGGGACGATCTGGATCATGTACCACCTCGCCGCCAACATGGGCCCTCCGCCCGAAATGACGAATTTGCACCTGCAGCGCGGCTAGTCAGAGGCGGGTCCAGGCGAGGGCGATCATCACCGCAAGTGCAACGACGCTCGCCGTCATCGCGAGCGCCGCGGGCACGCCTTTGGCGCGTGCATAGACAAGCGCGATGCCGATCTTGACCGCCATGTTGCCGATGATCGTGCCCGCGATCGCCACTGCCGCGAGCAATGGCGAGATCGCGTGCGCCGGAAGACCGCCGAGGGTAATGATCGCCGTATCGACGCTCATGCTTCCGACGATCAGCAGGAGCACTGCGATCCCGCTCTGGCCGAAGCGGCCTTGCGCCCACGCCGCGGCGACTGCGGCAGCCGCGACGAACACGGCGAACCCGAGCGCCGGCACGAGCGCGATCGGGTTGCCGGGCGGCGTTGGCGCGTCGGATTTCGGCGCCTTGCGATAGAGCCACAGGCCCGCGGCCCACGCCACCAGCACCGCGGGAAGGAGAAGGATCGAGATTTGGGGAAGCGCGCGCGTCGCGAAGACCGCCATCAGCACCGGAACACGGAGGTACATGACGGCGGTAGCGAGCGCGATTCCGGCGGATTCGGCGCCCGCCACCTTCTTGGAGCCGAGCCGCTGCGCGAGTGCCTGCGTGACTGCCGTCGAACTGTAGGCTCCGCCGATCAAAGCCGTCGCGATGGTCCCATGACGCTCGCCGAAGATGCGGTTCGCCACGTAGCCGAGGAACGAGAAGCCGGTGACGAGCACGACGACCAGCCACAGCCGCTGCGGGTTCCATGCGCCGAGCGGACCGTAGTTGCCGCTGGGAAGGAACGGGAGGACCGCGCCCGCGATCACTGCGAAGCGCGCGAGGGCCTTGACGTCGTCGGCGTCGAGCCGCTCGACGAACCCGTGCAACTCCTCGCGGAGCGCGAGCAGCGCGACTCCGACGGCAGCACAGGCGATCGCCAGCGCCGGATTTCCCATGCCTGCGAGAAAGCCGATCGCAATCGTAGCCATCGCCGCGACCGCGCTCGTCGAATCGTGCTGGTTCCTAAGCTCACGCGAGTAGGCGATCACCATGATGGCAATCAGTCCGACCGTGATCGCCGTGGCGACGACCACTTCGCCGTCCGACCCCAGCAGACCCGCGATCCCGCTGCCGAGTCCGAGCAAGGTGAAAGTGCGGACTCCGGCCACCCGCGTGCCCGGCTCCTGCTCTCTTAGCTTCCAGCCGCGCTCGATCCCGATCAGAAGTCCGCAGGCGAGCGCCGTCACGACCGACAGCGCCTGCCAGTACCAGCCGCTGGTCAGCCTAGCCTCTCGGAGTGCCAGCGCATGTGGTCGGCCATGAACGTCGAGATGAAATAATAGCTGTGGTCGTAGCCCGGCTGCAGGCGGAGCGTCAGCGCGATCCCCGCATCGGCGCAGGCGCGCTCGAGCAGATCGGGGCGAAGCTCCTGATCGACGAACTGGTCGGCGGTTCCGATGTCGACAAGCAACTCCCTGACCCGGGCTCCGCCTTCGATCAGCGCCACCGCGTCGTGCTTGCGCCACGAGGCGCGATCCTCGCCGAGGTAGCCGGAGAGCGCCTTTTGTCCCCACGGCACCTGCGATGGCGCCGCGATCGGCGCAAATGCGGACACGCTTCGGAACCGCTCGGGGAAATTCAGCGCGACGGTCAGCGCTCCGTGGCCGCCCATTGAATGGCCGGTGATCCCTTGCCGGTCCATGTCGACCGGAAATTGGGCGCCGACCAGCGCCGGAAGCTCCTCAGTCACGTAGCTCCACATGCGGTAGTTGCGCGACCAGGGCTCCTTGGTCGCGTCGACATAGAAGGCCGCGCCCTTCCCGAAGTCGTAGCCCTCCGCGTCCGGCACGTGGTCGCCGCGCGGACTCGTGTCCGGCGCGACGAAGATCAGCCCAAGCTTTGCGCAAGCGGCGCGATATTCGCCTTTTTCGGTGACGTTCATCGGCGTGCAGGTCAGGCCCGAAAGGTACCAGACGACCGGCAGCTTGCGACCCTGCCCGGCCTGCGGCGGGAGGAAGATCGAAAATGTCATGTCGCACGCGCATGCCTGCGACGCATGCTTGGCGACCAGCTGCCGCCCGCCATGGGACTTGTTGTCGGAGACGATTTCCATGTGCTCCGTCATTGCGAGGAGCGCAGCGACGAAGCAATCCAGTTCTAGCGCAGGCGGCTGGATTGCTTCGCTACGCTCGCAATGACAGCATTATTGCGCCGGCCGGTGCAGACCGCAGAGCTTGTTGCCGTCGGGGTCGCGCAGATAGGCGAGGTAGAGCTTGCCGAAGCCGCCTTCGCGAAAGCCGGGCGGGTTCTCGATCGAAGTGCCGCCCGCCTCGACTCCGCGGCTGTGCCAGGCGTCGACCTCTTCGGGGCTGTCGAAATCGAAGCCGATCGTCCCGCCATTGGCGTGGCACGCTGCCTGGCCGTCGATCGGCCTAGTGACCATGAACACCGCGCCCTTGTTGCGGTACGCGAGCCGACCTTTGTCGTCCTGATGCGCTTCCTTGCCGAACAGCCTGTCGTAGAATTTTTTCGAACGGTCGATGTCGTTGGATCCGACCATCACGTGGCTGAACATGTCCTTCCTCCTGTTCTTTGTCATTGCGAGCCCGAAGGGCGCGGCAACCCAATCCGCGGCGGTCTGGATTGCTTCGCTGCGCTCGCAATGACGGATTAGTACACCACCACGCTGCGGATGCTCTCCCCCGCGTGCATCAGGTCGAAGCCCTTGTTGATCTCGTCGAGCTCGAGCACGTGGGTGATCATCGGGTCGATCGCGATCTTTCCGTCCATGTACCAGTCGACGATCTTCGGCACGTCGGTGCGGCCCTTGGCGCCGCCGAACGCCGTGCCGCGCCAGTTGCGGCCGGTGACGAGCTGAAAGGGCCGGGTCGCGATCTCCTTGCCGGCTTCGGCCACGCCGATGATGATGCTCGTGCCCCAGCCGCGGTGACAGCATTCCAAAGCCGTGCGCATCACCTCGGTGTTGCCGGTCGCGTCGAACGTGTAATCGGCGCCGCCGTCGGTCATCTCGACGACCTTGGCGACGATCTCTTCGCGGCTCATGCCCGTGGCGTTCAGGAAGTCGGTCATGCCGAACTTCCGGCCCCATTCCTCGCGGTCGGGGTTGATGTCGATGCCGACGATCCGTCCAGCGCCGGCAAGCCTCGCGCCCTGGATGACGTTGAGTCCGATCCCGCCGAGGCCGAACACGACGACATTGTCGCCGACCTGCACCTTCGCGGTGTTGACCACCGCGCCGACCCCCGTCGTCACCCCGCAGCCGATGTAGCAGCTGGTCTTGAACGGCGCGTCCTCGCGGATTTTCGCGACTGCGATCTCGGGCAGCACGGTGAAGTTCGAGAAGGTCGAGCAGCCCATGTAATGAAAGATGGTCTCGCCCTTGTAGCTGAAGCGGCTCGTCCCGTCGGGCATCACGCCCTTGCCCTGGGTCGCGCGGATCGCGGTGCAGAGATTGGTCTTGCCGCTAAGGCACGACTTACACTGGCGGCATTCGGGGGTGTAAAGCGGGATGACGTGGTCGTCCGGCTTGACGCTGGTCACTCCCGGTCCGACCTCACGCACAATCCCCGCGCCCTCATGACCGAGGATCGACGGAAAGATGCCTTCGCTGTCGAACCCGTCGAGCGTGTAGGCGTCGGTGTGGCAGATTCCGGTCGCCATGATCTCGACCAGAACTTCGCCGTCCTTGGGTCCTTCGAGGTCGACCTCGACGATCTCGAGCGGCTGCTTGGGCGCGAACGCGACGGCGGCGCGGGTCTTCATGACTGTTTGGCTCCCTCCGGCTCAGCGGTCGAATTCGCCTAAGTTCGCTGAGAGCTGGTAGCAAGCCGGGGATCGGCGTTCCTCTCCCGGTTGATCAACGAGGTCCGCTAGTCAGCAACCTTCTTTGGCGCATCTCGCGCGAAATTCATGAAATACCTCGTTCCACATAAGCAAGCACTTGATCTGCCCAATGTAGAGCGCTGTTGTGTATCTCCGACCCAGTAAAGCGAAAAATCGTGAAACCCTGAAAGGTCAAATCTCGATCTCGTGAGCGATCTTTCGCTGCCTGTTGCTTAGTCCGGTCATGAAAGTCATGTCCATCGCATTCGACAATTAGAGCATAGGTACAATATTGTGACGATCTCTTGACGTCGACTATAGTGAAGTCTGGACGATATTGCCCGATCCGAAGCTGTGGAATACAAACGATCTCTGAGCTACCATATCGATCTTGAGATGGCCATTCATCCTCTATAGAAAATTTGAAATGGGGATGACCGAACGATTGGATTTGGAGTGCCATGAGTAGACGAACTTCGATTGGGCTCTCACATTTCTCTATGCCGCTCGTATATTGCCTCTGTGTAAGTTCGTCGAGATGGCACAGCTCGATTCCGCGAGGCTTACATTCACACTGAATTCCAACGTCGGCGCCGCATTTGAAACAGGGTGCGGTAATTGGGTTAAGGAAGATGTTCACGACCGACGCGCACTTCATTCTTGGGAAAACAAAAAGCGCCGTATCCAGCCGCCGACCACTGCATTGTCGTTGGGCGCATCGAGCGACGCGATCGCGGCTTCGGGATTGGGCACGACATCATGGCGCCGCTCGATCAGCGCCTTGGCAAATGCGGGCGAGAATTCGGGATGGAACTGGAAGCTGATGGCCGGCCGGTCGGTCCAGGCAAGTGCGGCGAACGGGGTGAAGTCGGACGCAGCGACAACCTCCGTGTTCGGCGGCTGGACGACGACCTGGTCCTGGTGTGAGGCCGGGATCGCGATCGTGCCGGCAGTGTCGATCCACGGCTCGTCGCGCACCACTGTGTAGCGGTGAAGGCCGGCGCCCCAGCCCTTGTCCGATTTCTCCACGTGCCCACCGAGCGCTTCCGCCATGACCTGGTGGCCGAAACAGACCCCGACCATCTTGCTGTCCTTCGCCTCGCGGATGAACTGCTCCAGCGGCGCAATCCACGGCAGCGGGTCGTAAACGCCCGCCGGCGAGCCGGTGATCAGATAGGCGTCGTGCGCTCCTTGCTCGGGCAGATCGCCCGCCTGCACGTCGAAGCGCTCGATCTCGAACCCCGGACCGAGCAGCCGTGCGAACATCGCGGGATAGTCGCCGAACTGCTGCGCGAGGTTGCCGGGCGGGGTACCGGTTTCGAGGATACCGAGCTTCATGGCTGTCGCCTTGCCACCGGAATTGCGTTCGGCCAAGCTGAAGGGATGGGGAGCGCGCTCGAAGGACGCCATGCGCTGATCACCGGCGGCGGCACCGGCATCGGCGCCGCGACGGCAGAGCGCCTTGCCGCCGAAGGAGCGCGGGTCACGCTGCTCGGGCGGCGCATCGAGCCGCTCGAAGCCATTGCCGACGAGATCGCGGGCGCAGCCACGCAGTGCGACGTGACCGATCCCGGGCAGCTCGCTCGCGCATTCGATATCGCGCGCGCTGCCTACGGGCCGATCGAATTGCTGATCGTCAACGCCGGGATCGCCGAGAGTGCCCCGTTCCGAAAAATGACCCGCGAGAGCTGGGACCGGATTGTCGCGACCAACCTCACCGCCGCGTTTGATTGCGCGCGCGCCGCGATCGGCGACTTGCTCGGCAGTGAAAATGGCCGCCTCGTGTTCGTCGCTTCCGTCGCCGGGCTGAAGGGGGTTCCCTATGCCGCGCATTACGCCGCGTCGAAGCACGGCCTGCTGGGGCTCATGCGCAGCCTCGCGGCCGAATATGCGAAGTCCAATCTCACCGTGAACGCCGTTTGTCCCGGCTATGTCGATACCCCGATGACCGACCAGTCGGTCGCGCGCGTGTCGGCCATCACCGGGCGCAGCGAAGGCGATTCGCGGGGCATCATCACCGACATGAATGCGAGCGGACGGCTCGTCGACCCGCAGGCGGTCGCACAAGTCATCGCGATGCTATGCCTGCCGCTCAGCCGCGACATCAACGGGGCTGCAATCACCATCGACGGAGGGACGGCCGCATGAGCTTCGATCCCGCGACCTTCAGGCCGCAGCATTTCCTTTGGGAGTTCCGGGACGGAGTCGCAACGATCACGCTCAACCGGCCCGAGCGCAAGAACCCGCTGACCTTCGACAGCTATGAGGAGCTGCGCGCGACATTCTATTCGCTCGACCACGATTATCACGCGAAGGTCGTCGTGATCCGCGGCGCCGGCGGCAATTTCTGCTCCGGGGGCGACGTGCACGAGATCATCGGCCCCCTGACGAAGATGAACAGCCAGGGGCTTCTTCGCTTCACGCGAATGACCGGCGATCTGGTGCGGGCTATGCGCGCCTGTCCGCAGCCGATCATCGCCGCGGTGGAAGGGGTGTGCGCGGGTGCCGGCGCAATCCTGGCCATGGCGAGCGACATCCGCTTCGGCCAGCCCGGCTGCAAGACCGCGTTCCTGTTCAGCAAGGTCGGGCTCTCGGGCGCGGACATGGGGGCGTGCGCAATGCTTCCGCGGCTGATCGGTCACGGCCGCGCAGCCGAGCTTTTGCTGACCGGCCGCGACATGAGCAGCGAGGAGGGGCTCGCCTGGGGCTTCTACAACCGCGTGGTCGAGGACGTGATGGCTGAAGCCTATGCGCTCGCCGACGAGCTCGCGAAGGGGCCGTCGATCGCGCACTGCATCACCAAGCGTCAGCTCGACGCCGAGCGCAACATGACCATCCACGAGGCACTTGAATCCGAGGCCCGGGTCCAGGCCCGGTGCATGGAGACCAATGATTTCAAGCGGGCGTACGAGGCATTCGCCAACAAGAAGAAGCCGGAGTTCCGGGGTGATTGAACCCCCGTTTGTCATTCCCGCGAAAGCGGCCACTTCGTTCCTCGCTTTCGCGGGAATGACGAAGTAGGTGGCCGACAAGTCCTTCCTCTCCTGGCCGTTCTTCGAACCGCGCCATCGCGAGCTTGCCGAGGCGCTTCAGCACTGGTGCGCCGATAATCTTTCGGACCGCTATGCCGACGATCTCGACAGCGAGTGCCGGATGCTGGTGCGCGAGCTCGGGGCAGCCGGTTTCCTCAAGCTGTGCGTCGCTCATGGTGACGTCCGCCCCGACGTGCGCAGCCTCGCGATCGCGCGCGAGACGCTCGCTTACCATAGCGCACTCGCAGACTTTGCTT
This sequence comes from Sphingomonas sp., assembly GCA_025980335.1. GTDB lineage: Bacteria > Pseudomonadota > Alphaproteobacteria > Sphingomonadales > Sphingomonadaceae > Sphingomicrobium. Next base: position 10,713 of record JAICXO010000054.1, read on the forward strand.
TTGCCATGCAGGGCCTCGGCTCGGGCGCGATTTCGCTGTTCGGCACCGTCGAACAGAAGCGTGAATGGTTGCCCAAGGTCGCTGCCGGCAAGGCGATCGCCGCCTTCGCCATGACCGAGCCCGAGTGCGGGTCGGACGCGGCGAACATCCAGACCTCGGCGATGCGCGACGGCAACGAGTGGGTCATCGTCGGCGAGAAGACGCTGATCTCCAACGGTGGGATCGCCGACTTCTACCTGACCTTCGCGCGGACCGGCGAAGGCGAGGGGGCGCGCGGGCTTTCGGCCTTCATCGTTCCGGCCGACACGGTGACCGTGACCGAGCGGATCGAGGTCATCGCTCCGCACCCGCTCGCGCGGCTTACCTACGACAATGTTCGAATTCCCGCTGATGCCATCGTCGGCGAACCGGGCGAGGGCTTCCGTATCGGCATGGAGACCCTGAACCTGTTCCGCGTGACGGTCGGGGCTGCCGCGCTCGGCTTCGCGCGGCGCGCACTCGACGAGGCGCTGTCGTTCGCCAGCAAGCGCCGCCTCGGCACTGCGCTGCTCGCCGACAATTCGGTGACGCAGGCGAAGCTCGCCGAAATGGCGCTCGCGGTCGATGCGTCCGCGCTGCTCGTCTATCGGGCTGCGTGGCAGCAGGACGAAGGCGGAGCGGACAACCGCCGCGCCGCCGCGATGGCCAAGCTCCACGCGACCGAATCCGCGCAACAGGTCATCGACTCAGCGGTGCAGATGCACGGCGGCGCGGGCGTGACGCGCGGCGTGAAGGTCGAGGAGCTCTATCGCGACATCCGCGCGCTCCGCATCTACGAAGGCGCGAGCGAGGTGCAGCGGCAGATCATCGCCCGCGATCTCCTGAAGGAGGCGAGATCATGAAGACTCTCCAGCCACCAAACTGGCCGCGGCCGAAGGGCTATGCGAACGGCGTCAGCGCAAGCGGGCGGATGATCTTCACCGCGGGGATCGTCGGCTGGGACGAGAGCGAGAGCTTTCCCGAATATACGCTCCACGGGCAGTTCGCGCGGGCGCTGCGCAACACGCTCCAGGTCCTCGCGGAGGACGGTGCCGGACCGCAGCATGTCGTCCGGATGACCTGCTATGTGACCGACCGCCACGAATATGTGAACTCGCGCGACGAGATCGGCGAAGCGTGGCGCGAGATCATGGGGCCCAACTTTCCGGCGATGGCGCTGGTCGAGGTCAAGGGGCTCGTCGAAGCGGCGGCAAAGGTCGAGATCGAAACGACGGCGGTGGTCGAAGAAGAATGATTTTCACACGAAGGCACGAAGATCACGAAGAGCACGAAGAAGGGCTCTGCATCTTTGTGTCCTTCGCGTCCTTCGTGTCTTCGTGTGAACCAAACTGCATTGCCGCTTCGCGGCGGTGGCGATGACGTACGATAGCTTCGTCAGAAACCGATTGCCGGCGCCGGATTTGCTTCCGGAGTTTCGGTTCGACCTGCCGGAGCTCCATTATCCCGAGCGGCTGAATTCGGCAGCGGAGCTGCTGAGGGGCGGGGGGCCGGATGCGCTCGCGGTGCTCAACGATCATGGCCGCTGGAGCTACGCCGACCTCGACGATTTCAGCGGACGCATTGCCCGGCTTCTGGTGGAGGAGGAGGGGCTGGTCCCGGGTAACCGCGTGATTCTGCGCGGGCCGAATACGTACACGATGTTCGCGGCTTGGCTCGGCGTGCTCAAGGCCGGCGGGGTGGTCGTCGCGACCATGCCGCTGCTCCGCCCGGGCGAAATCGCGACGGTGATCGAGCGGGCGCAAATCAGCCACGCGATCGTCGACAGCCGATTCATCGGCGACTTCCGCCAGGCGGTCGAGCAGACGCACTGCGTCAAGCGCATCGTCAAATATGACGGCGATTACGGCCGCGGCGAGCTCGAAACGCGATGCGCCGCGCTCGAGCCGCTCCCGCCTGCCGACACGGGCCGCGACGATCCATGCATCATCGCCTTCACCAGCGGCACGACCGGCGTGCCCAAGGGCTGCATCCAGTTCCACCGCGACGTGCTCGCGCCGTGCGACACGTTCGCGAAGCACCTCCTCGGTCCGAAGCCCGGTGACGTGTTCATGACGTCGGCCCCGATGGCGTTCACGTTCGGACTCGGGATCACGCCGATGTTCCCGCTCCGCTTCGGCGGGGCTAGCGCGACCATCGAGCAAGGCGGGCCGCCCGCGCTGCTCGACGCCGTCGTGAAGTTCGGGGTCACGCACCTCGGGACCGCGCCGACAGCGTACAAGGCGATGCTTTCCCATCCGCAGCTCGAGCAAGCGCTCAAGTCTCTCCACTGCTGCATCTCGGCTGGAGAACATTTGCCGGAGGCGACCTGGCGCGCGTGGAAGGAGCGCACGGGGATCGCGATCATCGACGGAATCGGCTCGACCGAGATGATGCACATTTTCGTCTCGGCCGCGCGCGACGACATCCGTCCGGGCTCAACAGGCAAGGCGGTGCCCGGCTATACCGCGACGGCGCTCGACGCGGAGGGCAATCCGCTCGACGAGGGAGTCGGCCGCCTCGCGATCAAGGGGCCGACCGGCTGCCGCTACCTCGATGACCCGCGCCAGCGCGACTATGTGGTCAACGGCTGGAACGTGACGGGCGACACCTACCGCAAGGATGCGGACGGCTATTACTGGTACCTCGCGCGAAGCGACGACATGATCGTCAGCTCGGGCTACAACATCGGCGCTCCGGAAGTGGAGAATGCGCTGCTCTCGCATGAGGCCGTCGCCGAATGCGCGGTGATCGGCGCGCCCTGCCCGGAGCGAGGACAGAAAGTGAAGGCGTTCGTGGTGCTCGCGGCCGCCGCGAAACCTTCCGACGCGCTCGTCGTCGAGCTCCAGGCGCACGCGAAGGCGCAGATTGCCCCCTACAAATACCCCCGCGAAATCGCATTCATCGACGCACTTCCGAAGACGGCGACGGGCAAGCTGAGGCGCAGCGAGCTGCGAGGACGCTGATCCCTTGCGCTCGAAATCGAGCTGAGCGGACGCTTCGTCGAAATCTCCGCCCGAGCCCTACCGCACAGGGGAATCTCCCGTTAGCAGGCGCTGACCCCTTCTCAAGGACACTTCATGCGCTTGCGTGATCTCGCCCGCTTCTGCGTTATCCTCCTCATGGGATTAGCCTCGGCCGCCGCTGCCGCGCCTGCGAGCAGGTACAATCCGCGCGAAACCTTCGCGCCGCTCGATTTGTATCCGCCGCCGAATGCATACCGCTCGGCCGACGGCACGCCGGGTCCGGCCTATTGGCAGAACCGCGCCGACTACACGATCAACGCGGCACTCGACCCCGCCACTCACGCGATCAGCGGGACGGTCCAGATCCGTTACACCAACAACAGCCCCGGCCCGCTCGACACGATCTGGCTGCTGCTCGAGCAGAACCTGTACAAACCCGAATCGCGCGGCAATCTGTCGCTCGGCGGGCGCCCGGGCGTGCTGTCCGAGGTGCCGTTGGGCTTCACTTCGGGGATGAACCTCGACGACGTGCGCGTGACGGTCGGGGGGCGCACCGTCGCCGTGCAGCCGATCATCAGCGACACGCGCGGCGAGCTTCGCCTTCCGGAAGCGCTTCCGCATGGCGGACAAGCCGTGATCGACATCCGCTATCACTATACCGTCCCCAAGGAGCCGTGGGGCGGGCGCAATGGCTGGATGGATTCGAAGAACGGGCCGATCTACTCGATTGCCCAGTGGTACCCGCGCGTGGCGGTCTATGACGACCTGCGCGGCTGGGACACGCTGCCGTACCTGCAGCAGGAATTCTATCTCGAGTACGGCGATTTCGATTATTCGGTGACGGTCCCGGCAAACTGGATCGTCGCCAGCCCGGGCGAGCTCCAGAACCCCGATGAAGTGCTGACCGCGACCGAGCGCGCGCGGCTCGCGCAGGCGCGGCAGAGCGACAAGACGGTGATGATCCGCCGCTGGAACGAGCCGCAGGGCCCGGCGACCGGCACCCGCACCTGGCACTTCCTGATGCACAACAGCCGCGACGTCGCGTTCGGCGCGTCGCCGGCGTTCAACTGGGATGCCGCGCGCATGAACCTTCCGGGCGGGCGCACCGGCCTCGCCGAATCCGCCTACCCGGTCGAAGCGACGAACTGGAGTCGCTCGACCGAATATCTGAAGGACTCGGTCGAGCGCTATTCGGCGAAATGGTATCCATTCCCCTGGACGGTTGCGCTGAACGTCGCCGGGCCCGCGGCAGGGATGGAATATCCGGCGATGGCGTTCGACCCTATCGACGCCAGCCCGAAGGACCTGTTCTCGGTCACCGCACACGAGATCGGGCACAGCTGGTTCCCGATGCTCGTCGGCTTCAACGAGCGCCGCTGGGCATGGATGGACGAAGGCATCAACACCTTCATCGACGTGTATGAATCCGACGAGTTCAACCACGGCGAGTTCGCGCCCAAGCGCGACAGCGAATATGCGCCGGGCGGCGGCAATCCGGTCGATGAAATCCTGCCCGTCCTCGCCGACCCCAATGCACCGCCGATCATGTCGCGTGCCGACACGATCATGGAGACCTACCGCCATCCGGTGACCTATTTCAAAACCGCGCTCGGGATGGTCATCCTTCGCGAGCAGATCCTCGGCCCCGACCGGTTCGATCCGGCATTCCGGCGGTTCATCGCCGCCTGGGCGTTCAAGCATCCCGACCCGGCGGACTTCTTCCGCGCGATCGACAGCGAAGCCGGCGAGGATTTGAGCTGGTTCTGGCGCGGCTGGTTCTACAACAACTGGCAGCTCGACCTTGCGGTCACGGCGATCAGGCGGTTCCCGGAGGATGCCGCGTTCAAGGGGGCGCTGGTGACGGTCGAATCGCTCGACAAGATGGTGCTACCGGTGACCCTCCGGGTGACCTTCGCCGACGGCAAAAGCCGCGACATTCGCCTGCCGGCGGAAACGTGGATTCGCCAAGCGTCGACCAACGTCCCGGTGGTCTCAAACTCGCCGGTGGTGAGGGCGGTGCTCGACCCCGATCACAAGATTCCCGACAAGGACCGCAGCAACAACGTGTTCGCGGCCCGCTAGGCTCGGCGCGGCGACAGCCGCTCACGCGTTGACACATCACCACGGCGCCGCCATTTGGCGCGCCTGCTCGAATTGCCCGGTCCATCGTGACCGGAACCTCGTGGAGAGGTGGCCGAGTGGTTAAAGGCAGCAGACTGTAAATCTGCCCGCGCAAGCGTACGCTGGTTCGAATCCAGCCCTCTCCACCATCCTGCTTCACTGGTCGCGGAGCTTCGCTAAACGCCCGTCGGCCGGTTCAATTTCGGCGCTCTGCCAACGAAAGTTAATGGCGGTTCACCCATTTTCGCGGAAATCCGCTGAAAATGTGGCGAAAAGTTCATGAATGACCTAAGGTCCGCGCAGACTCGTTGCTCGGGAGTGGCGCGATGCTGCGCGAGGTGGGGACTGCCTTGGAGGATTCGGACGGCTTGCCTGACGACGATCGGCGGCCCCCCGGAGTGGAACCGGACGATGCGGTCGCGGAGCGCGTCGCGCGGCTGACCGCCGGGCAGCTCGACTGCCTGCGCCTGGTCGAGCAGCATTTGAGCTCGAAGGAAATCGCCGCCGAACTCGGAATTTCCCCGCACACGGTCGACCAGCGAGTCCGCCGCTCGCTGCAGATCCTCGGAGTAGACCGCCGCGCGCAGGCGGCGCGCATCGTCGCCCAACATTCAGGACCGTATCAGCGGTTGATACATCAATCGCCGTACATTCCCGCCGACGCGGAATCGGACCACCCCGAAGCCGCGGTCAGTCATCAGATTCGGCACGCTGACCGCGCAGGGGAGGCCGGAGGGCCAGGTTTCATTACCGAGCAGAGGCCAGCGTCATTCTGGTCTCCCCTGCAACTGCCGTTCGCAACCAGGAGCAACCCCCGGAATGAGATGAATGTCGGCCAGAGGCTGTTCTGGATCGCGGCGA
>JAICXO010000108.1 GCA_025980335.1 Sphingomonas sp.
AGGACCGAGCACCGATGCAGCGCGGGTCCGCTGTTGCAGCGCAAACGGCTGGCCGCCGGTGCGCTGGTCCTCGACCGGGTCGGTGATTGCCGCTTCGGGCCACAGCAGCAGCCGCGGCTCGGCGCTCGGTGCGCCGGACAAGGTCGCGAGCCGGTGCGCCGCTTCCTCGTCGAAGCCCGGCCGCCACTTGTCTTCCTGCCCGATGTTCGGCTGGACGATGCGCACGTTGCGGATGGTGAGCGGGTCCGGCGGCACGGCGGCCGATGGCAGCACCCACAGGAACAGGGCGGCGCCCAGAATGACCACCAGCGGCAGCCACTTCTTGTAATATTCGAGCCAAACCGCGCCGCCGAGCAGGACCACCAGGCCGGACATGCCGTAGGTCCCGATCAGCGGCGTGACGCCGATCAGCGGCGTCGGCGCAAGCGCCGCCGCGGCCGGGTTCCAAGGGAATCCGGTGAACAGCGTGCCGCGCAGCCATTCGGTGATCGCCCACGCGCCGCCGAGCGCGGTCACCAGCACCACCCGGTCGTCGCGCCCGAACCACCAGCCGACCCCCGCCGCGATCGCGGGGTAAACGGCGAGGTAGATCGACAGGAGCAGGACCGCGACCCAGCCGAGCCAGGCGGGCATGTTCGACTGATAGGTGAAGGAAGTCGCGATCCAGTTGAGCCCGATCACGAACTGGCCGAAGCCGAACGCCCAGCCGAGCACCACTCCGCGCCAAAGCGACTTCGTGCGGTCGAGCAGCTCGCAAAGCACCGCGAAGGCGACGATCAGCAGCGGCCACCATCCGACCGGCTCGAATGCGAGCGCCGAGACCGCACCCGTGATGAAGGCGTACAGGACGTACAGCATCGCTCGGGATGGCTAGCGGTTACGCGGGGCTAACGAAAGCCTCGACAAGCGCGCTGTCCCCTTGCAGGGCAGAGTTCATGAATCTCCCGCCGTTCCACCTCGCTTTTGCGGTCGACGATCTTGGCGCCGCGCGGCGCTTCTATGGCGAACTGCTCGGCTGCCCCGAAGGCCGGAGTGCGGACGAGTGGGTCGACTTCGACCTCTACGGCCATCAGATCGTCGCTCACCTCGCGCCCGAAGAGGCGCGGGTCCGCGCGACCAATGCCGTCGACGGCGAAGAGGTGCCGGTCCCGCACTTCGGCATTGTGTTGCCGATGGAGGAATGGAAGGCCTTGGCGGCGCGGCTCGAGGGGGCAGGCGTCGACTTCGTGATCGCACCGACGGTGCGTTTCGAAGGACAGCCTGGTGAGCAGGCGACGATGTTCTTCCTCGACCCTGCCGGCAACGCGCTCGAATTCAAGGCGATCGCTGACCCGACGAAGCTGTTCGCAACGAAGTGATCGTCATTGCGAGGAGCCGCAGGCGACGCGGCAATCCAGCCCATCGCTGGATTGCTTCGCAGCGCTCGCAATGACGGGTTAGTCCCCGCGTGCGGGACTCTCCGGCGCATGCAGGCGCACCCGGATGATGCGCCTAGGGTCCGAATCGACCGCCTCGAGCCTCCAGCCGGACGGATGGGTGATGCATTCGCCTCTTGCGGGGATGTGGCCCGCGAGGAGGAAGATCAGACCGCCGAGCGTATCCACCTCATCCTCGTCCGACGACAACCGCGGATCGACAGCTTCGGCGAGCTCCTCGAGCTCGATTCGCGCGTCCGCTTCCCACAGGCCGTCGTCGAGCAATGTCAGCATCGCGGCTTCAGCGTCGTCGTGCTCGTCCTCGATGTCGCCGACGATCTCCTCGACCACGTCTTCGATCGTAACGAGGCCCTCAGTCCCGCCGAACTCGTCGACCACGATCGCGAGGTGGACCCGCTCGGATCGCATGCGCGCGAGCAGCTCGATGACGCCCATCGATTCGGGCACGAACAAAGGCTCGCGCATCAGCGCGCCGAGCGAGCGATCGCGCGTCGCGTCGACGCTGGCGAGGAACACATCCTTGATGTGGACCATGCCTACGACCTCATCGAGGCTCTCGCCGTAGACCGGGAGGCGGCTGTGGCCGGCGTCGGCGAAGGCGCGCACCAGCTCCTCGAAGCTGATGTCTTCAGGGACGGCGACGATTTCGCCGCGCGTGACGCAAATGTCGCCGGCGGTCTGCTCCCCGAAGTGGAGGAGGTTGCGCAGCATCTGCCGCTCGGCCGGCGAAAGATCCCCGGCGGCCTGGGTCGACCCCTCGTCCTCCGCCTCGTCGATGGCGTCCTCGATCTCCTCCCGAAGCGTGGGCTCCGACTCCGCGCCGAAAATCAGGTGCCGCATGCCGCGCCACAGGCGAGAGCCGGCGTCATCGCCCCGCGTCGCCATCAGGCTGTGACCTCATAGGGGTTGGCAATTCCGAGCTCCGCGAGAGCGCGGGTTTCGCGCGCCTCCATGTCCGAAGCGTCGCCCTCGTGCTGATGATCGTAGCCGAGCAAGTGGAGCGTGCCGTGGACGATCAAGTGGCTCGCATGGTCGTCGACAGTAATGCCTTTTTCGGCCGCCTCGGCTTGGCAAACTCCGTATGCGAGTATGATGTCGCCGAGCAACAGTTCGCCAAAGACAATGCTTTCGCCCTGCAACTCGTAGGGCTCTGCCATCGGGAAGGAGAGGACGTTGGTCGGATTGTCCTTGCCGCGCCACTCGGCGTTCAGAGTACGCACCTGTTCGTCACTGGTCAGCCGGACCGAGATCTCGACCGGTCGTCCCGACCGGCCCAGATCGGGGTACGCGCTTTGCGCAATCGCCGCTTGGGCTGCGCGGCGGACGAGCGGCTCCCAGGAGCGGCTACTGTCCCATTCCTCGTCTGCTTCCAGCGCGATCTCGAGCATCATGCGCTGACGTCCCTCACGGCGTTCGGCCCCTCATAAGCATCCACGATGCGGCCGACGAGGGGGTGGCGAACGACATCGGCGGCGGTGAATCGCACGACGGCGATACCTTTGACGCCCTGAAGCCGGCTGACCGCGTCCGCGAGACCGGACTTTGTCGGATCGGGAAGGTCGACCTGGTGCGGGTCGCCGCAAATCACCATTCGGCTGCGCATGCCGAACCGGGTCAGGAACATCTTCATCTGCAAGGGCGTGGTGTTCTGCGCCTCGTCGAGGATGATGAAGGCGTCATTCAGCGTCCGTCCCCGCATGAAGGCGAGCGGCGCGATCTCGATCTCGCCCGAGGCGATGCGGCGCTCCACCTGCTCGCTAGGGAGCATGTCGTAGAGAGCGTCGTAGAGCGGGCGAAGATACGGGTCGACCTTCTCCTTCATGTCGCCCGGAAGGAAACCCAGGCGCTCGCCCGCTTCGACTGCCGGCCGCGACAGAATCAGCCGATCGACGCTGCCGGTGATCAGCTGCGAGACCGCCTGCGCGACGGCGAGATAGGTCTTGCCCGTGCCCGCAGGCCCCAGGCCGAAGATCATCTCGTCGCGAGCCAGCGCCTCCATGTACGGCGTCTGCATCGCCGAGCGCGGGACGATCGTCTTCTTGCGCGTGCGGATCATCACGCGCGGAGCGGAAGTGACCTCCTCCTGGATGATGCCGTCGAGATTCGGCTGCGCCGCCATGCCGAGCACTGCGTCCACGGCCTCGGCATCGACGTCATGACCGCTGTCGAGCCGGTTGTAGAGGCCGATCAGAACGTCGCGCGCACGCGCGGCGGAATCCGCTTCGCCCTCGATCTGAACGCGATTTCCGCGCGCGGCAATGTGGACTCCGAGCCGCTGCTCGATCGTGATCAGGTGGCGGTCGTAGTCGCCGAACAGCGGTCCGAGCAGATACGGCTGCTCGAACTCGATCTCGAGCCGAGCGCGATCCGGCACCGCGGCTAGGTCGCGGCGCGCCATCAGGCGGCCACTCTCTGACGAACCGCACCGGTCATGCTGTTGGGGCCCGCGGCGACGAGGGTCACGTCGAGAATGTCCCCCGCCTGCGCCTCTGTGTCGACATGCACCGACTGAAGCCACGGCGAGCGGCCGATCATCTGACCTTCGCGCCTGCCCTTGCGTTCGATGAGAAGCTTGGTGTCCACGCCCACTTTCGAGCGGTTGAACGCGACTTGGTGCGCGTTGATCCTCGCCTGCAGGCGCTGCAGCCGACCGTCCATGATCTCGCGCGGAACCTGGTCCTCCATCGTCGCTGCCGGCGTGCCCGGCCGGGCGCTGTACTTGAACGAATATGCGGAGGCATAACGCACCTCGTCCACTATCTGCAGCGTCGCCTCGAAATCTTCTTCGGTCTCGCCCGGGAAGCCGACGATGAAGTCTCCGGAAAGCGCAATGTCCGGTCGCGCCGACCGCATCTTCTCGATCGTTGCGAGATAACCTTCCGCGCTGTGGCTGCGGTTCATGGCCTTGAGAATCCGGTTGCTGCCCGACTGCACCGGCAGGTGGAGGTAGGGCATCAGTTTGTCGACCTCGCCGTGCGCGGCGATCAGCTCGTCCGACATGTTGACGGGGTGCGAGGTGGTGTAGCGGATCCGCTCCAATGCGCTGATCTCGGCGAGCGCGCGGATCAGGTCGGCGAGGGCTAGGCCGTCGTCGGCCCAGGCATTCACGTTCTGGCCGAGCAGGACGATCTCGCGAGCGCCGGCATCGACCAGCCCGCGCGCCTCGGTGACGATGTCCTTCCACCGTCGCGAAATTTCGGCGCCGCGCGTGTAGGGCACGACGCAATAAGTGCAGAACTTATCGCACCCTTCCTGCACCGTCAGGAAAGCGCTCGGAGCCGCACGTCGGCGCGGCGGAAGCGCTTCGAACTTGCTCAATGCCGGCATGTCGGTGTCGACCGGCCGGGCGCCGCGCGAAGCCTGCGCAATCATCTCAGGGAGCCGGTGATAAGCCTGCGGGCCAACGACGATGTCGATCAGCTGGGAACGGCGCTTCGCTTCCGCGCCTTCCGCCTGGGCGACGCAGCCGGCAAGCGCGATCATCGGCTTCGATCCGTCCTCGCGCTTCAGGCGGCCGACATCGGAATAGGCCTTCTCCGCCGCCTTCTCGCGGATGTGGCAGGTGTTGAGGACGACGAGATCGGCATCGTCCGCTTCGGCCGCCGGGCTCATGCCCTCGGCGGCAAGCAGCTCGGCCACGCGCTCGCCGTCGTAGACGTTCATCTGGCATCCGAAACTTTTGATTTTGAAGGTCTTGGGAGTCATTGCCCGGCGCCTATAGGCGAGTGCGAGTGCGACTTGAAGCCGAGCCGTTGGCCAATCGCTTCGCGCGCGCGCTGCGCGAGCTGCTTGCGATCGAGATTGGTGTCGAGCGGCGGCAGCACGTTGACGGTGACGGGCAAGGTGCCGCGCCGGCCGAGGATACGCTTCACATTGTCGGCGCCCGGCTCGTGGAACCAGCCGACCTCCGCGCGCGCGTCTCCATAGTCGATCGCAACCGGCGTAACCCGCACGATTCCGCTCGCCAGGTTCGGTGCTTCGAGGAGCGCAGAGCGAAACGGCAACAGGTGCGTTCCCGGCCCGGTCGTTCCTTCCGGGAAGATGGTCACCGGCTTGCCGCCTCCCAGCGCCTTCGCAAGCGCCTTCGCCTGATCCTTCACCGCCGTTCGGTTGGTCCGCCTGACGTAGACTGTCCCGTTCTGATCGGCGAGCCAGTGGATCAGCGGATGGCCGAGCTCGTCCTTCGAGACGAAGGTGCTCTCGAGCGTCCCGCCGAGGATGAGGATGTCGAGCCAGCTTGTGTGATTGGCGACGAGGAGGCTGTGTCGTCCGGGACGCCCGCCGGCAACGTGGGCGCGCACGCCGATGATCCACGCGGCGGCGATCAGGAAACGGTTCGGCCAAGGCGACCGTCGGAAGATCAGCTTCGTAGCGATGTGAATTGGCGCAGCCACTGCAAACAGCAACAGCAGGCCAGCGATCCGCAGGATTGCGCGGAGGTTCAGGGGCACGCCCTCACCGGTCGCGATCGAGCGACACTCCGTAAAGCTCCATCCGGTGATCGACGAGGCGGAAGCCGAGCTTTTCGGCGATTCGCTTCTGGAGCGCTTCCAATTCGTCGTCGACGAACTCGATGACGTTGCCGGTTTCGACGTCGATGAGATGATCGTGATGCGTTTCGGACGCGGCCTCGTACCGGGAGCGGCCGTCGCCGAACTCGTGCCGCTCGAGGATCCCCGCTTCCTCGAACAGCCGCACGGTTCGATAGACGGTCGCGATCGAGATGTTGGGATCGACGGCCGCGGCGCGTGCGTGGAGCGTCTCGACATCGGGATGGTCCTCGCTTTCGCCGAGGACGCGCGCAATCACCTTGCGCTGCTCGGTGATCCGCAGGCCCTTGTCGGCGCACAGCGCCTCGATATCGATGGTACGCGTCATCGGGTGAATTTAGGCGCGGCGCAGGGGAGGGTCAAAGGGCGCAATATCGTGTCATTGCGAGGAGCGAATGCGACGAAGCAATCCAGTGGCGCGGCTGGATTGCTTCGCTGCGCTCGCAATGACGTATCTATTTTCCGCCCCGCCCGCGCTTGCGCTTGGTGCCCAGACCGATCGATTTGGCCAAGGTCCGGCGCTGCTCGGCATAATTGGGAGCAACCATCGGGTAGTCGGCCGACAGTCCCCACTTCTGCCGGTACTGGTCGGGGGTCATGTTGTAGTGGGTCATCAGATGCCGCTTCAGCATCTTGAGCTTCTTACCGTCTTCCAGGCAGACGATGTAATCCGGCTTGATCGACGAGCGGATCGAGACCTTAGGCTCCGGCTTCGGCTCCGGAGCCGACTGGCTGTGTGAAATGCCGCTGAGCGCCGCATGCACGTTCTGAATCAGATTCGGCAGGTCGTTGACGGCAACGCTATTGTTGCTGACGTGCGCCGCGACGATGTCGGCGGTAAGAGTCAGCAGCGTTTCATCGGCGGCTTCATTGTCGGCCATTGCGTAATTCCCTGAAAATCGTTGAGCAGAGTTCGTGCAAGCGACTGCACGCAGGATCGCCACTACGCAGCTCTAGTATCGTGCGCAAGTGCAGCTAAGAAACGGCGACGGCGCGATACTTAACTAAAGTTCGCAGGCAAGGGTGATCGCGTCATACCTCTTGCCATCCGTCGCGTGATAATAGTTGCGGCGCCTGCCGACCGGAGAAAAACCGGCGGCTTGGTAAATGCCGATGGCGGGATTACCGTCGCGGACTTCCAGATGGACTCGGTGCACTCGCTCCTCGCGCGCGCGATCGAGAAAATGGTCGAGGAGCAGGCCGCCTACACCGCGGCCCTGGTCGTCGGGAAGCACTGCGATCAGCAGGAGCTCGGACTCATCGGCGACGGTGCGAACGAGCGAGAATCCAACGACTGCATCGCGTGTGCGATCGACGGCGAGAGTCAGGTAAACGCCCGCCATCGGCAAAATCCCGCTGAGCTGCGATCGGGTCCAGGCTTCGCCGAATCTATCGCCGAAGGCGGAATCCATCACCCTCATGACGGCGTCGAGCTGATCCGCGGTGCCGCGGCTGATCCGGACTTCTTCCGCAAGCGCCGGCGTCGCCATCACGCAGCCTCCGGAACGCGGGCGTCCGGCGCCCGTGCATAAACCGGCTTTGGAGCGAGCGTGCGCAGATGCTCCGGAAGCTTCAGCGCATTGGCTGCGGACGGCCATGCTTCCACCGCTTCGCCGTGGCCGCGAGCAGAAACCAGCTGCGCCGCGCCGGAGCCTACCGCCAGCGCCGCTGTGGCGAACCGCGCCGCCTCTGGCGGTGCCAGGTTCCGGAGATCCGATGTCGGTTCTCTTGTCCTTCCGTCGAACTGCTGCACGAACAGTTCGCCGTGGCCGCCGATCACTGCCGCAGCGACTTGGCCGTCGCAGGCGGCGCCC
>JAICXO010000093.1 GCA_025980335.1 Sphingomonas sp.
AAGGTCGCGCCGGGCGGCAGGTGGAACGGCTTTGACAAGTCGATGCGCGCGACGACGTTTTGCGGAGGAGGCGCGGCGGCTGCCGCGACAACAGACAGTCCGAGCGCAACTGCGCCCCAAGTCCACGCGATGTACATGGTGCTCCCATCCCAGAACGTGCCGAGCTCGGAGGTCTTATCAGAGGTGGAGCGTCGACGAAACGTTCCATTTTGGGGATGAGTTGAGTCTTGGGCATGGCCCGTCACGCGAATGAATAGCGTGACGTCGATCCGGCCGGCTTCGCCGCCGGTCGGCCGGCTATCGCGCTCTCTTCGATATAAGCTCGCGTCTGCTTCGCAGAGCGCTCCCTTATGCTCGGGCGCTCTAGCGAACTCTTGGCCCGCCGAACGGAAGCGGGGGAGGCGGACGTCGGTCGCGGCGCGGCAGCTGCGCTTGATAGGCGACGCCGCAATGCTCGACGCAATACGGGAAGCCGGGGTTGGCCGGCTCGCCGCAGAAATAGAAATCGGGCTCGCCCGGGTGGCCGATCGGCCATTTGCAGATGCGGTCGTTCAATTCGAGCAGGCTGGTCTTGTCGGCGACCTCGGGGCTCGGCTTGGCCGGCACGAGCCGGCGCGGCGGGGCGGGCGGGATCGGCGCCTGCTGGTCGCCGGGGCCCTGGCGGACGAACCCGCCCGGACCGATCGAGCGGTACTGCATCTCCTGCGGACTGAGGCGCTGCGGGGCACTCGGCGTGTGCGATGCCCCGGCGGCTGGAGCCGCCTTCGTCGCCGGAGCATCAGCTTTCGGCGCCGGCTTCGGAGCAGCAGCAGCGGTGGCGGGCGCCGGTGCAGCGGGCTTCTTTACTTCCTTCTCGTCGCCGGGCTTCACTGGCGAGGGGCGCTGCTCGAGCCCGAGCCGGTGCGCCTTGCCGATCACCGCGTTGCGGCTGACTCCGCCGAGCTCGTCGGCGATCTGGCTCGCGGTGGCGCCTTCGTGCCACATATTCTTCAGGCGCTCGATGCGCTCTTCAGTCCACGACATGTGCTAATCTCTGCTCCAAGCTTGCCCGGCTGCCCAGCAGCCGATAGGCGCCTTCCCCGGTGAACGACCAAGCCAATCAGTGGGTACGCTTCGCACCGGGCGAACCGGTGCTGAAGGGCGTCAATTGGGGAGGCCTCAAGACCCTCTATATCAAGGAGGTGCGCCGGTTCTTCAAGGTCCAGATGCAGACCGTGTGGGCGCCTGCAATCACGACCTTGCTGTATCTCGCGATTTTCACGGTCGCGCTGGGACGCGCCGGGCGGACGGTCATGGGCGTGCCGTTCGCCGATTTCATCGCGCCCGGCCTGATCGTCATGGCTATGATGCAGAACGCCTTCGCCAACGCGAGCTTCTCGCTGCTCGTCGGCAAGATCCAGGGCAATATCGTCGACTATCTGATGCCGCCGCTGTCGACCGGCGAACTGATCGCCGGGCTGGTCGGGGCGGCGGTGACTCGCGCGTTTTTGGTCGGTCTCGCCGTGTGGCTGGTGATGCTGCTTTGGCCGGGCGTTTCGGTCGGCCTCATGCATCCGGCGCTGGTGTTGTGGTTCGGGCTGATGGGCGCGCTGCTGCTGAGCTTCCTCGGGCTGCTGACCTCGCTCTGGGCGGACAAGTTCGACCATGCGGCGGCGGTCACCAATTTCGTCGTGACGCCGTTGTCGCTGCTCAGCGGCACCTTCTATTCGGTCAAGCAGCTCGCGCCGACGTTCCGCGCGATCAGCCACGCAAACCCGTTCTTCTATGTGATCTCGGGATTCCGCGCGGGGTTCCTCGGAACGAGCGATTCGCCGCTGTGGGTCGGAGCGGTCGGGCTTCTCGTCCTCAATTTGATCCTGTGGGCGATCTGCTACGCGCTGCTGAAGAGCGGGTGGAAGATCAAGGCCTGAGGCTGCGGGCGATCACTCTCCAGGCTCGTCGAGCTGTGCGGGAGATTGGCTGTTTCGTGCGTCCCGCAATGCCAGCGCTCTCGCAAGCCGCGTGGTGAGCTCGGTCTGGCTCCGAAGCCTGAGGTGCAGGTTCAGGCCGACGAGCATGCTGAGGACCACCCAGACGTAGAGTACGAGGTCCGCTCCCCTGCCGATGCCGACGTCGTTGGCGAGCCGGTTCGCGCTCGAAGGCGACCAGACGAAGAACAGGCCGGTCAATGCCGCGAGCGCGATCAGCCCCGCAACCAGCCGCGCCCGCCGCGCTGCGATCACCGCATAAGCGAGCATTCCGATGAGCAGCGCGGAGAGGAGCAGCTGGGCAATCACGAGCGCAGCAGTCCCGCGGCGAGGTCGGCAAGCACGCGAAACGCGGACGAGAGCTTCTGTCCCTTGCGTAGCGAGTAAGCCGTGTAGCTTATCGTCACGGGCACTTCGATCACCCGCAGCCCGCTCTTGCGGATCTGCATCAGGACTTCCGAGGCGTGGGCCATTCGCTCCTGCCTGAGCTGGATGCAGCCGGCGCCGCGTCTGGTCATCGCGCGAATTCCGTTGTGCGTGTCGCTCAGCTTCAGGCCGGTGCTCAGGCGCGTGAAGAACGTCGCGGCGATCAGGAGCAACCGCCGCGCCGCGGGCATGTCGACGGCATTGCCGAGGAAGCGGCTCCCGAGCGCGAAATCCGCGCCCGTTTCTTCGAGCGCGCGGACCAGTCGCGGCAAGTCGTCGGCGTTGTGCTGCCCATCCGCATCGAGCGTGCAAACCACCGCGGCGCCTTGGCCGAGCGCGTAATCGATGCCCGTCTGGATTGCCGCGCCCTGGCCGAGGTTGAACGGATGCACCACGACATCGCAGCCGAAGCGCCGGGCGACGCTTGCGGTCTCGTCGGACGAGCCGTCGTCGACGCATACGATGCGATAGCGGTGGAGGGCGACGCGCGAGATCACGCCGGCGAGCACGTCCGCCTCATTATAGGCGGGGATGATGACCCAGGTCGTGGACTGCGTCATCGCGGACTCGGGACGTGCGCCGCGCCGGAGCGCGAAATGCGGTCGCTCGCCAGCAATAGACCGAACGCAACCCACAAGTGCCGTGCATCCTCGAACGATCCGCCGAGCCCTTCGTACACGAGCGCGATCAACAAGCCGATTCCAATTCCCGCGCGGACGATGTCGACCGGTCTTCCGCTGACGCGCAATGGGAGGGTGCGCGCGGTCATACACCCGATCAGCAGCAGAAGCGCTGCCAGGCCGAGCAGGCCGCATTGGACAGCGATGCTGAGAAAGACATTGTGCGCGTCTGTCGAGATCTCGAGCAGGCCTGAAGGATCGAGATACTTCACCATCACCGGGTCGACGCCGATCCCGCGGCCCGTCAGCGGATTGGCGAGGAAGTTTCGAACGGCGTCTGTCCAGATCATCAGCCGGCCCGACGGCGCGAGCGTGAGGTCGAGCAGCGGCACGTGGATGAAATAGGGCGCGGTCGGGTGGAGGATCGGCGTCACCGTCATCGCAACCACGAACAGGAACGCCGCCACTGCTCCCGTCAGCAAGGACAGCCGCGCTGCATTGCGGCGGTGGAGTAATAGATAGCCCCAGAGCCCAAGTCCGAGCAGGATCCCTCCGAGCCCGGGGGAAATCGTCGCGGCTGCGGCGATCAGGATCAAGACGAGCAACACTGCAAACGAGCGGCGGCCGATCCAGCTCGCGCGGCGCGCTGCCAACGCGAGGAGCAGCGATACCGACAGATAATCGCACGCCATGTTCGGGTTCATGAAGGTCATCTGCAGGCGCGGGTAATTGCCCGGCGGCAGGGTCCCTTTCACGGACAGAGCGAACTGAAGGAGCGGGCTGTGCGGATCGGCGGCGAACAGGGCCAGCGCGAAGACGGCGACGACCCCGACGAGCGCCGATCCCGCGAGCCACGAGCGCACCGCTGTTCGAAGCTGGGCTTCGTTCTGGATAAGGCCCGAGACGATGACGGTCAGTGCGGCGAGATAGGCTTGGGTCAGCAGCTTCAGGAGCGAGGTGCGGATCGACTCCGATCCCGGCACCGACAGCAACATCGCGAGCAAATAGAGCCCGATGAACAGATAAGCGGGGTCCAGCGGGATGCGCGCGCGGCGGCGCAGTAGAAGCACTGCCCAGGCCGCCGCCAATGGCAGGAAGAGGAAGTCCGTCGGAACCGCCAGAAACCCGAGCAGCGGAACGGCGGGCTGCATCAGCGCAAGCGAGAAGATCAGCAGGTATAGCAGCACGCGCGTCACGCGCGCCGCGGATGCGGCAGTCCCTCGCTGCGTTCGCTCCATCCGACCGAGCATTCATTCGTGAGCCGAACGCGTCAATGGAGGCGCCGCGACCAAAGCGAAGCGTCGCGCGTTGGACGGTTGCCAAGTTGAACCTCGGCTAAAGGGTCTGTTCAGCACCGAAACATTTCCCATGTGACAAACGATGGGTCAGTTGCTCAACAAAGGAGAGCGAAATGCGCAAGTTCCTGGTTCCGATGATTGCCGCCGTTTCCACCATCGCGATCGCAGCGCCCGCTGCGGCGCAGCGATGGACGCCGCCGGCCTACAATTACCAGCCGTACAATTACGGCCGCGGCTATAACGGCATGAATTTCGCGCGGTCGATGGAAGCGCGCGTGCAGCGCCTCCGCGGCGACATCCGCAATCTGCAGGAGCGCCGAATCATCTCCTGGAGCGAAGCGCGCGAACTCGACAACGAGGCGCGGTCGATCGAGCGGAAGACCTATCGCTCGACCGGCAACGGCATCCAGCCGGGCGAGGCGCGGACCATCGAGCGCCGCATCCGGCGCCTCGAATATCGCATCTCCCGCGAGGCGAGCGACTGGAACAACCGGCCGAACCATTACGGCCGTCACTAGGCGAAGAGGGACAATCCTTCTGTTGGGGCGCGCCGGGCAACTGGCGCGCCCTTTTTCTTTGTGGGTGCGCTGGCTATAGCCGCGGCGTCCCGCAAAACCGCTGAATCAAGGAGCCCCGCTTCATGGCCATCACGCCGCTCATGCCCGTTTATCCGCGCTCGCCCGTCCGGCCGGTGCGGGGCGAGGGAGTCTATCTCTACGGCGAGCAGGGCGAGCGGTACCTCGATTTTGCGGCAGGCATCGCCGTCAACTTGCTCGGCCACAGCCATCCGTATCTGACGAAGGCGCTTCAGGACCAGGCGGCGAGGCTGATCCATGTGTCGAATCTTTACGGCAGTCCGCAGGGCGAAGCATTCGCGCAGCGCCTGGTCGACCTCACCTTCGCCGACACCGTGTTCTTCACCAATTCGGGCGCCGAGGCGGTCGAATGCTCGATCAAGACCGCCCGCCGCTATCATTTCGCCAAGGGCAATGCCGAGAAGCACAACCTCATCACTTTCTCGAACGCCTTCCACGGGCGGACGATGGCGACGATCAGCGCGACCGATCAGGCGAAGCTGCGCGACGGCTTCGCCCCGCTGCTGACGGGGTTCACCGTGGTTCCGTTCAACGACCTCGATGCTGCGCTTGCCGCGATCGACGAGAATACGGCCGGCTTCCTTGTCGAACCGATCCAGGGCGAGGGCGGCGTGCGGCCGGCCACCCACGAGTTCCTCGCCGGGTTGCGCAAGGCCGCCGACGAGCGCGACCTGATGCTCGTGTTCGACGAGGTGCAGTCGGGCGTGGCGCGCACCGGGCACCTCTACGCCTATCAGCATTATGGGGTTGAGCCCGACATCATGGCCTCGGCCAAGGGCATCGGCGGGGGCTTTCCGATGGGCGCCTGCCTCGCGACCGAGAAGGCGGCGGCGGGGATGGTGATCGGGACGCACGGCTCGACCTTCGGCGGCAACCCGTTCGCGATGGCCGCCGGGCAGGCGGTGTTCGACATCGTCGCCAATGACGAGTTCCTTGCCGAGGTGCGCCAGAAAGGCGAGCGGCTGCGCTCGGCGCTCGAGCAGATGATCCCCAATCACGATCATTTGTTCGAGAGCGTGCGCGGAGTCGGCCTGATGCTCGGCGTGAAGCTCAAGAGCGACAGCCGGGCGTTCGTCAATTACCTTCGCACCAAGGGGCTGCTGACGGTCGCGGCCGGCGACAACGTGATGCGCGTGCTGCCGCCGCTGACGCTCGAAGAAGAGCATATCCGCGAGTTCGTCGACACGCTGTCGGCTGCGGCGGCGGAATATGAGGTGCCGGCCGCGGCGGCCTAGCGGGACGAGCGGATTCCGCTGCTACTGAGTGGCGAGCCACGCGTCGCTGCAGAGCAGGATCAGCTGCCGGCGCGCGTCCGGTTTCGCGAGGTGCGCCTCGACGGCCGGTCGATCCGCAGCCGGCAAGTGCCGGATGATCTCGGAAACACTACGGTACTGTCCGGACCTTGCCAGTTCGAATGCGCGATCGATCGCCGATGTCATGATTGACGCCGCTATCACGAACTCGCCGTGGAACCGAGTGGGCGGAGCCTAATGGCAGCTTTGGACCCATTGCGGACATTAGCGGCGTGGAACATGATCGTTCTCAATGGTCGATCCGTTTCACGCAATTGCCCGTAGGGAACGCATTACGAAGGCAGCTTGGTTCGTGTTGCTGGTTGTGTTCCTATGCCTCGCCGCCGTGGCTTGGGTTCGCGCCGATGTCAGCGATGGACGCGAGGTAAATGCAGTTGTCGAAAGACTTGGAACTTACCCAGACCCGCTAGGAACTGTTGACCGGCCAATCCTCACCGTTCGACTTCCTGACGGCTCAATCCGGCAAGTGCGCGCGTCGTGGGAAGCCGTAAACAGGTGCGTTCCCGGCGGTAGCGTATCCCTCCTGCAACGAGGGACTGCACTACTAGTCGGGCTGAGAGGCTGCAACGTCGCTCAAAACTAATGACAGCTTTTCACGCAAAGCCGCCATAAGGACCATCGGTTGTCCGCTCCGCCAACCACACCTATCTTGCTCACATGCCGACAGTTCAGCTCAACACCGACGTCGCGCTCGGCGTGGCGATCCCCTCGCGCAATGCGCGGGGGCGGATCGCGCGGCTTGGGCCGGTGGTCGATTCCATCCTTGCGAGCCATGCCTATCCGCCGGTCGTCGAGAAGCTGCTTGCCGAGGCGCTGACTCTAACGGCGCTGCTCGGGTCGCTGTTCAAGGAGCCGCAG
Source organism: Sphingomonas sp. (assembly GCA_025980335.1). Taxonomy (GTDB): domain Bacteria; phylum Pseudomonadota; class Alphaproteobacteria; order Sphingomonadales; family Sphingomonadaceae; genus Sphingomicrobium. The sequence continues at coordinate 7,079 of JAICXO010000093.1, forward strand.
GGGCAGCTGACGCTTCAGGCCCAGACCGAAGGCGGTGCGGTCGATCTTCTCGTGTGCGACTATCTCGGCGGCGAGCTGCGCGGCTACGTCCGGCACGATTCCGACAAGCTCGGCGAACTGCCCGCCGAGCCGTCGCTGCAGGAGCTGTTCGGCAAAGGCTATCTTGCGATCACCTTCGACCAGCCGGTCGCGGACGAGCGCTATCAGGGAATCGTTCCGCTCGAGGGCAGGAGCCTCGGCGAGGCGGCGCAAAGTTATTTCGCGCAGTCGGAGCAGATCCCGAGCCTCGTCCGGCTCGCGGCGGAGAAGAGCGGCGGTCACTGGTACGCGGGCGGGCTCCTGCTGCAGCATCTGCCCGAGGGCGAGGAGGGGCGCGAGCGGCTGCACACGCGGCTCGATCACCCGGACTGGCCGCATGTCGCGATCCTCGGCGGCTCGGTGAGAGCGGAGGAGCTCACCGATCCCGAGCTTCCGCTCGACGACCTCATCTGGCGGCTGTTCCACGATGAGGACGAGGTGCGGACGCTGCCCGCGATCAAGCTCAGCCGCGGCTGCCGGTGCGATCCGGATTACGTCCGCTCGGTGATCGCGCGCTTTCCGGTCGAGGAGCGCGAGGCGATGGTCGGCGAGGACGGGCTGATCCGCGTCGATTGCGCCTTCTGCTCGTCGAGCTTCCCCATCGATCCGAAGGAGCTCGGCTCCTAGAGCCGCATCGCCGGCGAAGGCTGCTTCTTCAACACACCATTAAGGCGGCGTTTAACCATTTTGCGCTAGCAAGGGATCGTGCCGGATGGGGCACGCTTTCCTCCCATCGGGCGCAAGCCCGATACCTGGGCCGCCCTTCCTCACGGATCGGCGGCCCTTCTTTCTTTGCGTTCCCAGATTTCTGGGGGACGTGGCACCCAAAGGCCGAGGGAGGGTCTTCGTTTTCAGGCAAAGACCCCTCCACCGTGCTTCGCACGGTCCCCCTCCCCTGCAAATGCAGGGGAGGATATAGGCGCGCCGATGAAAACGGCGGTGGTGCTTCTCTCGGGCGGGCTCGACTCGATGGTGTGCGCGGGGATCGCGCGCGAGCGCGGATTCTCGATCGTCGCGCTGACCGTCGACTATAACCAGCGGCACCGGGTGGAGATCGAAGCCGCGCGCGAAATCGCCACGTTGCTGGCCGACCGGCACATCGTTCTTCCGCTCGATCTGCGCGCGTTCGGCGGGTCGGCGCTGACGAGCGACATCGACGTGCCGAAGGAGGGTGTAGGCGTGGGCATCCCGGTCACCTATGTGCCCGCGCGCAACACGATCTTCCTCAGCCTTGCGCTCGGTCTCGCCGAAGCGAGCGGCGCGCGCGACATCTTCGTCGGCGTGAATGCGCTCGACTATTCGGGCTATCCCGATTGCCGGCCCGAGTTCATCGCCGAGTTCCAAAGGCTGGCGAACCTTGGCACGAAGGCAGGTGTGGAGGGCGACTGGTTCACTGTCCACGCACCGCTTCAGCACATGACCAAGGCCGAAATTGCGCGCGAGGCTCAGCGGCTCGGGCTCGATGCCGCGCTCAGCCACAGCTGCTACGACCCGGCGCCCGACGGGCGCGCCTGCGGCCGCTGCGACGCTTGCCGTCTGCGTGCGAAGGGATTTGCCGACGCCGGGCTCACCGATCCGACCGTTTACGCATGACCTATGCGGTCAAGGAATGCTTCCTGACGCTGCAGGGCGAGGGCGTGCAGGCGGGGAGCCGCGCGGTGTTCCTGCGCTTCGCCGGGTGCAACCTGTGGTCGGGGCGAGAGCAGGACCGGGCAGCCGCGCAATGCACGTTCTGCGACACCGATTTCGTCGGCACGGACGGGGAGGGCGGCGGCAAGTTTGGCAGCGCCGAGGCGCTTGCCGGGCACGTCGAAGCGCTTTGGGGCGAGGGCAACGAGTACAGGCTGGTGGTGATCACCGGCGGCGAGCCGATGCTCCAGCTGGATGCGGCGCTGGTTGACGCGCTCCATGCGCGCGGCTTTCGGGTCGCGGTAGAGACCAATGGAACACTGGCGGCCGTTCCCGGCGTCGACTGGATCTGCGTCAGTCCCAAGGCCGGAACCGATGTGGTTCAGCGCTCGGGCAACGAACTCAAGCTGGTCTGGCCGCAGGCTGGGATCGACCCGGCCGAGCTCGAGCGCTGGAAATTCGACCATTTCCTCGTGCAGCCGATGGACTGCGCCGAGCGGGAGGCCGCGATCGACGCGGCCGTCCGGCTGGCGATGGAGCGTCCCAAATGGCGCCTCAGCCTGCAGGCGCACAAGGTGATCGGATTGGCCTGATCAGTCGGCGTTGCCGGTCGCGTTGGCGATCGCGCTTGCAGCCTGCTTCGGCGGTGCCTTGGAGGTGGATGGGCTGACGGTCTGCGGCTTGGGCTTGGGGAACGCGTTGCTGTTGCCCTGGTCGGCCGGTGCATTGCCGATGTCGTTGATGTCCGACTCGGCGGCCATGTTCGCCGCCTGGCCGGTCACCGCGTCGATCGCGGTCACGTCGTTCGAGACGATGTTCTCGGCGGTGAGGTTCTCGTCGATGTTCTGGGTGTTGTCCGTCTGGTCGTTGTTGGAGCAGGCGGCGAGGGCGACGGCGAGGATTGGGGCACCGGCAATCAGGATCAGCGCGCGCATCTGGCGACTCCACGAGAGACAAAAAAAGAGGCTGCCGGCACTACCGGCAGCCCCTTGAAATGCCAACGCCCCCGCAAAGCGGAGGCGTTCGGAATTACATCGCGTTGTTGGTCGTCGCGTTCATGTCCGTCGTAGCGTTCATGTCCGTGGCGTTCATGTCGGTCGCGTTCATGTCCACCGCGTTCATGTCGGTGGCGTTCATGTCCGTGGCGTTCATGTCGGTCGTCGTGAGGTTCTCATCGACGTTCATGGTGTTGTTGGCGTTGTCGTTGCTGCTGCAAGCCGCAACTGCCAGGGCCGCGCCAGCGACCAGGATAAGAGCACGCATTCAAGACTCCCTATTTATTGCGATCTGCAGGGG
>JAICXO010000017.1 GCA_025980335.1 Sphingomonas sp.
ATCGCGGACATTGTCGAAATTGTACAAGGGCTCGCCCATGCCCATCATCACGATGTTGGTGAGCATCCGCCCTTCGGGCTGGTAGTTGTTGTCCGGTTGTTCGCCGGCTTGCGGCCATTCGCCGAGGGCGTCGCGGGCGAGCATCACCTGGCCGACGATCTCCGCCGGCTCGAGGTTCCGGACCAGCGCCATCGTGCCCGTGTGGCAGAAGCGGCAATTGAGCGTGCAGCCGACCTGGCTCGACACGCACAAGGTCCCGCGGTCGGCGTCGGGAATGAACACCATCTCGTAATCATGCCCGTCGTGGGTCTTCAGCAGCCATTTGCGGGTGCCGTCCGACGAGACCTGCGCCTCGACCACTTCGGGGCGCGAGATGACGAAGCGTTCGGCGAACCAGCTGCGCTGCGGCTTGGCGATGTCGCTCATCGCGGCGAAGTCGCTGACTCCGCGATTGTAGATCCAGTGCCACAGCTGCTTGGAGCGAAGCTTCGCCTGCTTCGCGTCGAGGCCCGCCGATTCCAGCTGGTCGCGAATCTGCGCCTTCGACAGGCCGACCAGCTCGACCAGACCGTCCGACCGTGGAGCGGCGGGCCGCGGCACGGGCACAGGATCGACTGGGCCCGGGATGGCCATCAGGTTGGTGTCGGCACTCATGAGGGACCGGCTATCTAATTACCGGCGCTCGCTTTTGCCAGCGCAGGCGGCCGCCGCAGCGTCGATCGCAGTCGCCGCGCCGTCTAGTGAATAAGGATCGACGAAACGTCCGCCCGCAGTATCGCGTGACTCGACGGTCATTCCATTCGCCGCACGGAGCGCCGAGATGATCGCGCGTTCCTGGAGCGGGCCGTCGCTCCACGCTTCGTTGCCGCGGGAGACGAGCATGAACGGCTGGCCGCCGATCCGCAGCATGACGGCTGCGCCGGGCCGGGGCATCCGGCGAAGCCGGGCGTGGAACTCGCCCCAGCGGCGCCGGTCGGTCGAGAAGGTGAAACCCGCGATCGCCTGCACTTTGCCCTTGGCGGCGGTGCGGACCGAGCGCGAGAGCGCTTCGCAGGTCGTGCCTCGATCGATTGCTGCCCATGCTCCGCCTGCATAGATCACAGAGTCGCGCGCTTGGGCGGCCGAACCCACGGACGCGGCGAGCGCGAGCAGCAACCACCGTTTTTTCACGGGTTCGACAGCTAGCGGGTCGGCGGCGTGCGCACCACTGCGCCCGCTCGGCTCATTCGTCGCCTGAGACCCGGGTCAGCTTCTCGCCGGTGGTTTCCACGACATAGGCGTGCCCCTGCTTCCTGACCGGCTCGCCGGTGCAGAGCTCGAGCCGCCTTTTGGGCACGAGGCGGAATGGCGAAATGCGCTCGCGGATTTCGTAGAGCAGCAGCTGATCGCCGTTCGCGTCGACGACCGAAATTGTCCTGAAATGACTCGTCACTGGCCCGCCCCCCTGCGGACGATTCGGCACTCTCAACTTAACGGAAGTTCTCCGCGCGTCCAGTTTCGGGCCCAAGCGGGCGCGGGTCCAGGCGTTCCGGAGCGGTTTCAGTTGACCGCACTTGTGCAACGCAGTTTAAATCTGCGCGGCGGCCGAGTGGCCGTTCGACACAGGGGGTGTTCGATGAAAATGGTTCGCGTGCTTGCCGCAGGCGTGAGTGCGGCTGTGCTGATCGGGGCGGCGCCGGCGACGAAGGAGGCCGCGCCTCCGCCGCCGATCGCCAATTACTGGATGGACGTGTCGACGAGCAGCGGCTTCGGCGCCGCGATGATGGGCGGCGGGCGTCCGAGCCCGGCGGCGATGATGGCAATGATGAACGGCGGCGGGTCGGCCGTGGGGCATACGCTCAACCTGAGGCTGTCCTCGCGCGAGAAGCCGACCGGCGCTCCGGAAGCCGATCATTTCATCCCCGCGGGCATGGACATGGGCGAGAGCCTGCCGCTCGTCACGCCGCAGCGCGCGCAGGAGCCGAGCGGCGGCTCGGCAGAACCGGGTTCTTACGAGAAGCCGAAGGGACGCATGCTGATCTACTGGGGCTGCGGCGAGCATGCCGCTGCGCCGGTGGTGATCGATTTTGCCAAGGTGGCGGAGGGGCAGATTCCGCCAGGCCTGCAGGCGCTCGCCAGAATGGGCCGCTCGATGGGTCGCGCGATGCGCGAGCCGACGCCCGAGAATTCCGCGGGCTTCGGCGAGTGGCCGAACGCGAAGGATTCGCGCGTCGTGCCGGCGTCGGCGTCGCTGGTCGGCGCGCATCGCGTTCAGGGCAATTATTCGCCCGCCATCGCCTTCACGCTCGGCCAGGGCCAGGATTTCATGCCGGGCCTCGGCCTGCGCGAAGCGGGAGCGCTCGCTTCCGGGGCCGAACGCCTCGACTGGAGCCCCGCGGCGCAGGCGACCGGCTATGCGCTGGCGCTGTTCGGAAGCGGCGGCAACGGCGATGTCATCATGTGGACGTCGGCGAAGAGCGCGTCGTTGTCGCCGATGTTCGATTACCAGACGCCGGCGCAGGTGCGGCAGCTGATCGCGAGCGGAGCGGCGCTTCCGCCGAGCACCAGCGAGTGCGTGCTTCCGGCCGAAGTTTCGCGCGCGGTGCCGCAGGGCATGGTGATGGAGATCGGCTACGGCCCCGAGGCCTATTTCTCGGACAAGCCAAAGGCCCCGACCTGGACCTCGCGCGTGCGCTTCAAGACGACGGCGATGCTGATGCGCGGGATGGGCGACATGGGCGCGGCCGACAGCGACGACGACGGTGGCGAAGCGACTGCCCAGCCGCCGCAACCGCCGCAGCAGCAGCCCGCGAAGAAGCGGCGCGGCATCGGCCTCGGTGATCTCCTCGGCTCCATCCCGCACTAGGGAAGCGGTTGCGTCGGGACTTCGCGCCCGATGTCGGTCCGTCGATCCCGCCCTTGGTCGAGCCTATTTCTTCTCCGTCTTGCAGATCAGCTTATTGATCTGCTGCGTGAGCTCCATGTTCTGCGCCAGAAGCTCGCTCACCTGGCCGGTGAGCTGCACGTTCTGCTTGACCAGCTTGTGCATGTCGTCGCTGACCTGGAGCAGCGCCTCGGCGTCGAGGTAGGTCTGTTCGAGCTGCCGGTCCGATTTCGCAGCGGCGACCTTCTGGCCGACCATGATGATCGACAACAATACGAGCTGGAGAAACGTCTGCGCGAACCAGGCGATGAATGGCGCCGTCCCTCCCCGCACCGCCGCCGGCAGGCTGACGAGCGCGAGGACCGCGAACGCGTAGGCGCACCACATCGTCCCGACGATGTTGGTGATCATGACGGCAAGCTTGCTGTTGAAGTCGGCCGCCTCCTGCTTGGCCTTCAAATAGGCCTCCTTTCGGCGTTCGAGGTGCGGATGGGGGATATGCGGCATGTGCGGGTGCGGAACGTGAAGATCCATGGGAGAGCCCCTCGCGCTACTGAACTGTGGCCCGGCCATCCTCACGCGGACCGGCGCGCTTATCAAATTACTTTTGCATCGGGCGGAGTCGCGGAGGGTCGTGCGGATGCAGCGATCGCATGCCGCAGCTTCTCGACGAGCGCGTCGATCTCCTCTTCGGAGACGATCAGCGGCGGCGACAGCGCGACCGCGTCGCCGGTCACCCGGACCAGCAGCCCGTCGGCAAGCCCGCGGCACAGCACGTCGTAGCCGCGCGCGCCGGGGCTGCCCGGCAGCGGCGCGAGCTCGACCGCGCCGACCAGCCCGATGTCGCGAACGTCGACCACACCCGGCGCCTGCCGAAGCGAATGGATCGCCTCCTGCCAGTAAGGCTCGAGCGCGCGCGCCCGCTCGAACAATTTCTCGCGCGCATAGATGTCGAGCGTCGCGATCAATGCGGCGCAAGCGGCGGGGTGCGCCGAATAGGTGTAGCCGTGGAGCAGCTCGATCGCCGCTTCCGGGCCGTTCATCAGCGCGTCGTGGACCGGCGCCTGAACCGCGACCGCGCCCATCGGGATCGCGCCGTTGGTCAGGCCTTTGGCCATCGTGATCAAGTCGGGCGTGACGCCGAATCGCTGCGCGGCAAACGGAGCCCCGAGCCGCCCGAACCCGGTGATCACCTCGTCGAAGATGAGCAGGATGCCGTGCTCGCTGCAGATCGCGCGCAGCCGTTCGAGATAGCCTTTGGGCGGCGGCAGCACCCCCGTCGAACCTGCCATGGGTTCGACGATCACCGCGGCGATCCTGTCGCCGCCGCGCTCGCCGACGATCCGCAGCAGGTCGTCGGCAAGCTCCGCCCCATGCTCGGGCTGGCCGCGCGAGAAGGCGTTGCGGTCGAGGTCGTGCGTGTGCCGGAGGTGGTCGACTTCGCCGAGCAGCGGGCCGAAGGCGGCCTTGTTGTTGGGCATTCCGCCGACCGAGAGGCCGCCGAAATTGACTCCGTGGTAGCCGCGCTCGCGGCCGATCAGCCACACGCGTTCGGACTCGCCCCGAGCGACATGGTAGGCGCGGGCGATCTTGAGCGCGGTCTCGACCGCCTCACTGCCCGAGTTGACGAAGAAGATCTGCTCGAAGCCGGACGGCAGAATGCCCTTCAGCTTCTCCGCGGCAGCGAAGGCGAGCGGGTGGCCCATCTGGAACGGCGGGGCGTAATCGAGTTCGGCCAAAGTATGCGCGACGGCGTCGACGATCTCGGGCCGGCCGTGACCCGCGTTGACACACCACAGGCCGGCAGTCCCGTCGAGGACCGGCTGCCCTTCGGCTGTGTAATAATACATGCCTCTGGCGCGCGAGAGCAGCCGAGGCGCGGCCTTGAACTGGCGGTTGGCCGTGAACGGCATCCACCAAGCCGAAAGGTCGATTGCGCTTCTCGCCATGCCGAAGATGCTGGCACGCGGTTCGGCGCGCGTCCAGCGCTCGAACCTAGCCGCGGCTCTCCAGCGCGGCAGCGGCCTCGTCGACCAGCTCCTGGATGATCGCCGCCACGGGTTCCTCGCGGTTGACCATGCCCACGGACTGGCCCGCCATCACCGATCCGCTCTCGATGTCGCCGTCGATCACCGCACGGCGGAGCGCGCCCGCCCAGTAATGCTCGATCTGGAGCTGGGCTTCGGCCATCTCGACTTCGCCCCTGTCGAGCAGGTCGGCGACCTCGCGCTGCTTTGCGGCGAAGCGCTCGGTTTCCTTGTTCTTGAGCGCGCGGACGGGGATGACCGGAAGGCGCGGGTCGATCTGGACCGAGAGGATTGCGTCGCGCGCCGAAGCGCGGATGAACGCCTTTTTGAAATTTGGGTGCGCGATGCTCTCGGTCGCGCAGACGAAGCGGGTGCCGAGCTGGACTCCGACAGCGCCCATTTCAAGATAAGCAGCGACCGCTTCGCCGCGGCCGATCCCTCCGGCGACGAACACCGGAATGTCGTGCGCGACGCTGGGCAGGATCTCCTGGGCGAGCACCGAGGTGGATACCGGGCCGATATGCCCGCCGGCTTCCATCCCCTCGATCACCAACGCGTCGACATTCGAGCGCATGAGCTTTTTCGCCAAAGCGAGCGCGGGCGCGAACGCCATGAGCTTCGCGCCGCGCCCCTTGATCTTGTCCATCGCCCATCCCGGCGGCAGCCCGCCGGCGAGCACGACGTGGCCGACATCGTGCTTCGCGCACACATCGATCAGATCGGAAAGCTGCGGGTGCATGGTGATCAAGTTGACGCCGAACGGCCGGCTGGTGCGCGCCCTCGTTTCGGCAATTTCCGAATCGAGCAGCTCGGGAGTCATCGCGCCGCAGGCGATCACGCCGAAGCCGCCGGCGTTCGAGATGGCCGAGACCAGGTTCCGCTCGGAGACCCAGCTCATCGCGCCGCCCATGATCGCGAAGTCGCCGCCGAGGAACTCGGTGCCGCGGTGCATCAGCTCCTTCAGGCGCTGGTGACCCAGGGTCGGGTGAACGGCGGTCGGGTCGGCGATCAGTCCCTCGCCGCTCATGCCGCCTGCTCCGCGTCTAGGCCGAACGCACTGTGGAGCACGCGGACGGCAAGCTCGAGCTCGGCCTCCGCAATCAGCGCGCTGACCTTGATCTCGCTGGCGGAGACCGCGAGCAGGTTGATTTGCCGCTCCGCGAGCACTTCGAACATTTTGGCCGCGAGCTGCGGGTTCGATCGGATTCCCACCCCGACGATGCTGACTTTCGCGACCGCGTCGTCGGTGACCAGCTGCGCGTAGCCGATCGCCGCCTTGCGCTTCTCGATCGCCGCCATCGCCAAAGCGAGGCTCGCGCGCGGGACCGTGAAGGTGAGGTCGGATGCGCCGCTGTTCGGGGTCGCTGCGTGGACGATCATGTCCACCGGGATACCGGCTTCGGCGACCGGGCCGATCGCCGCCGCCACCGTCCCCGGCCGGTCGGGAACCCCGGTCAGCGTGATCCGTGCTTCGTTTCGCTCGGCGGCGATTCCGGCGATGAGGTTGCGCTCCATCTGGTCTCCTGAAAGCTCGGCGACGATGTCGGTCCCCGACTTCTCCTCAAAGGCGGAAAGCACGCGCAAAGGCAAATTCTCGCGCATCGCAAGCCCGACGGAGCGCACCTGCAGCACCTTTGCGCCGACGCCGGCAAGCTCGAGCATCTCCTCGAACGTGACCTCGGCGAGCTTTCGGGCGCGGGGCACGATCCGCGGGTCGGTGGTGTAGACGCCATCGACATCAGTGTAGATGTCGCAGCGATCCGCCTTCACCGCTGCAGCGATCGCCACCGCCGACGTGTCCGAACCGCCCCGGCCGAGCGTCGCCAGTCGCCCGTCCGTCGAGACTCCCTGGAAACCCGGGATCACGGCGACGGTGCCGCCCGACAATGCCTCGTCCAGCAGCGCGCTTTCGACTGCCTCGACCCGCGCATTGCCGTGAACTCCGGAGGCGCGGACGAGCTGCCAGCCCATGAAGCTTCGTGCGCTTAGCCCCATGTTCTGCAGAGTCATGGCGAGAAGTCCGCTGGTGACCTGCTCGCCGCTCGCCACCACCACGTCATATTCCTTCGGGTCGTGGAGCGCGGCCGCCTCGCGGCACAGCTGGACAAGGCGGTCGGTCTCGCCGGCCATCGCCGAAACCACGACCAGCACTTCGTTGCCGCTCTCCGCCTCCCGCCGCACGCGCGCCGCGACGTTCCGGATGCGCTCGATGCCCGCCATCGACGTTCCGCCAAATTTCATCACGATACGGGGCAAAGCTGCTCCTTGGGTCGGCGGTCGCGGCCTGTTAGGAGCCGCATATGGCCGCAACAACCATCGTCAGGGAAGAGGCGGAGCGCTTCGGCAGGCTGGCCAGCGACTGGTGGGACCCGAATGGCCGCTCGGCGATGCTGCACAAGCTCAACCCCGTGCGCCTGAAATATGTCCGCGACCAGATCGACCAGCATTGGCAGTGCGACGAATGCAGCCGCACTCCGCTCGAGGGAAGGACCGCGCTCGACGTCGGCTGCGGCGCCGGTCTGCTGACGGAGCCGCTCGCCCGTCTCGGCGCGCGAGCAACCGGCGTGGACGCGTCGCCCGAGGTGATCGAAATTGCGCGCGCGCACGCGGCGTCGGTGGGGCTCGACATCGATTATCGGGTCGGTGACGTCCAGCAGCTCGAGGGTCAGTTCGACCTCGTCACCGCGATGGAAGTGATCGAGCATGTCGCCGACCCGGCGGCGTTCATCGCGGCACTGGCGGCCCGGCTTGCTCGGGGCGGGTTGCTGATCCTGTCGACGCCGAACGCCACCGCCTGGTCGAAGCTGCTGATGATCGCCGTTGCCGAGGGGCTCGGGCACATCCCGCGCGGCACGCACGAGTTCGACAAGTTCGTGCCGCCGGAGCGTATGAAGCAGCTGTTCGCCGGTGCCGGGCTCAAGTGCCTTGACGTCGAGGGCGTCGCCTGGTCGCCATCGCGCGGCCTTCACCTCAGCGACGATCTGCGGCTCAATTACCTCGTGTCCGCGATCCGCGCTTAAGCGGCGGCGCTTTAACGCTTTTCGGTTCGCCGCAGCGGCTCCACGCCTCGCGATTAACATGGTTAACGCCACTATCGCGCGGGCGTGCGTGACGTACCGTCTCTCACTGGATTCGTTTCTTCAAAGGCCGGGGGGTCTGCCCAATGCGTTCACCGTTCAGCTTTGCATCGCGCGGAGTCGCGATCGATCTCGGGACCGCCAACACGGTCGTCTATGTGAGCGGCGCCGGAATCGTCGCGAGCGAGCCGTCGGTGGTCGCGATGGAAATGATCAACGGCATGCGCAAGGTCCGCGCCGTCGGTGACGACGCCAAGCTGATGATGGGCAAAACGCCCGACAATCTCAAGACCATCCGCCCGCTGCGCGCGGGCGTGATCGCCGACCTCGAAGTCGCAGAGGAAATGATCAAGCATTTCATCCGCAAGGCGCATGGCGGCCCGAGCCGATTCTCGCGCGGGCCCGAAGTCGTCATCTCCATTCCCTCCGGCGCGACTTCGGTCGAGCGGCGGGCGATCCGCGATGCCGTGAGCAATGCCGGGGCCGATCGGGTGTCGCTGATCGAGGAGCCGATGGCCGCTGCGATCGGTGCCGGACTCCCGGTGGCCGACCCGGTCGGATCGATGGTGGTCGACATCGGCGGCGGCACGACCGAGGTCGGCGTGATCTCGCTCCAGGGCCTCGCCTTCAGCCGCTCGACACGCGTCGGCGGCGACCGCATGGACGATGCGATCGTCTCCTACGTTCGGCGCAACTTCAACTTGCTGATCGGCGAGGGCACGGCCGAACGCGTGAAGTTCGAGATCGGGTCGGCGGTGCGCCCGGGCGACGGCACTGGGCTGACCACGCGCGTTCGCGGGCGTGACGTCGGGCGCGGCATGCCGGCCGAGGTCATCCTCAGCCAGGCGCAGGTCGCCGACGCGCTGAGCGAGCCGGTGAACCAGATCGTCGAGGTGGTCCGTTCCGCGCTCGAGAACACCCAGCCGGAAATCGCCGCCGAGGTCATTGATCAGGGCATCACCATGACCGGAGGCGGCTCGCTGCTGCGCGGGATCGACACCGTCTTGCAGGATTCGACCGGGCTTCCGGTGCGCATCGCCGACGACCCGATGAGCTGCGTCGCGCTCGGCGCGGGACAGACACTCGAGGATACGGTGCTGCGGGGGGCGCTGTTGGCGGCCTGAGGCGCCGAGCGCAGGTGAGCGATTGCGAAGCAATCGGGAGCCAGCGCGAAGAGACGCCGAAGGCCCGAACGGCCTGCGTGCGCTAGCACGACAGGACCGACGGCGTGGATTTACTCCGCGCCGGCGAACGGCGGGGTAAGAGGGCCGTCACGCGAATAAATCGCGTGACGTCAGACGGGCTCCCCCCGGACCACGTCCGGGGTGACCCGCTGGCCGGCATTCGGCCTCTCTTCGACACAAGCTCGCCTTTGCTCCGCAAAGCCTCCCTTCTGCTCGGGGCCTCTGCTAGAAATCCACCTTGTCGTAATGCCCCGGCGGCACGATGACCTCCATCCGCTCGCCGAGCAGCGGGCGGAAGCAGGGGCGCGATTTCATCACCGCGTACCAGTCCTTGGTCTGCTTGTGTCCGCGCCAGTCGAGCGCTCCGAGATAGTCGATCACGCTGAGGTGCGCAGCGGCGGTGAAGTCGGCGAGGCTTAGGCCGGGGCCGGCCAGCCACCGGCGATGATCGAGGAGATAATCTAGGTAATCGAGATGCTCGCTGGCGGTCCGCATCGCCTCGCGAAGAACGCGGGTGTCGGGGCTCTCCTTGCTGACCAGGCGCTTGCGCATCCGCTCGTTCATCAGCGGCTCGACCGCCTCGCGGTAGAGCTTGATGTCGAACCACTCCGTCATTCGCCGGATCTCGGCGCGAAGCGCGGCATTGCCGTGGATCATCGGCATCCGATCGACCGTTTCGTCGAAATATTCGACGATCGGCTGCGATCCGATGAGCGTCACACCCTGGTCGGGCTCGACCATCACCGGGGTTTCGCCCGCGGGGTTCAGGTCGATGAACTCGTCGCGCTGCTCCCATGGGTTCTCGCGCACGAGCTCGTGCCCCACGCCCTTCTCCGCGAGCACCAGCCGGACCTTGCGGGAAAAGGGGCAGAGCGGAAATTGGAAGATCTGCCACATGGGCGGGCAGCTTTAGCGACGGTTGCGTCCGCGTAAACCGTCACCCCGGCCTTGAGCCGGGGCCTGCCTACACTTTTATCCGAAGTGCCGAAGAAAAGGCCCCTCGCGGCTCAAGGCCGTGACGACGTTAGCGCCGCGGGTAATTCGGGTCGGGCATGTTGGCGATCGCGCGTTCCATCGCTTTCTGCGCCCGCTGAAGGCTCTCGGTGATCTGGGGAAGCGCTTCGTTGACCGCGCGGATGCTCTGCTCGATCTTGGGCTTCGCCTCGGCGATCCGCTGGTGCAAGTCACGGTCGATCTGCGGGTCGTCGCGGCGGGCGAGGTCGCGGACGGTCACGTTGCGCTCGGCAGGCGATGCGTCGCGTCCTTGCAGCGCGGCCTGAATACCGCCGACCTTGAGGTCAAGCAGCGCGTCCGAGAGCGACTGCATCGAATCGGCGAGTCGGTCTGCAGTTTCTGGCGGCACCTGCATCACCGGCGCGGGCGCCGGTTGCGCGATGGCCGGAGCGGCAAGGAACGACAGCGGAAGCAGGAAGAGACCGGAACGCACTGACGCTAAGCTCCTGATTTTGGCCGGATCGTTCTACCCCGAATCGGCGCGCAAAGGAAATCAGCGCGCGAGCAGCCACACGAGCGCCGCCGCACCGACCACGATCCGGTACCAGGCGAACGGGGCGAAGCCGTGGCGCGAGATGTAGTGGACGAACACACGGACCACGACCAGCGCGACGAGGAAGCTGACCACGAAGCCGACCGCGACCGCGCTCCATCCGACGCCGTGCGCTCCGGCGACGATCTCGTGGTGGTGCTTGGCGAGCTCGAGCGTGGTCGCGCCGATCATCGTCGGAATAGCGAGGAAGAAGCTGAACTCCGCAGCCGTCCGTCGCTCGACGCCGAGCGACAGCGCTCCCATGATCGTCGCTCCCGAGCGGCTCACTCCGGGGATCATCGCGAGGCACTGGACGATTCCGATCCCGAGCGCGGTCCCGGCGGGCATTTCGGCCACCCCGACGCACTTTCCGTCCTTCACCAGCCGCTCGATCACCAGGATCGCGATCCCGCCGACGATCAGCGCGATGGCGACGACGGTCGCGTTCCCGAGGAGCGCCTCGATATGCTTGATCAGGATGAAGCCGAGCACTGCGGCGGGAAGGAACGCGATGAGGACATTGCGAACGAACCGCCACGACATCGCATTGCGCTGGACTAGCCCCTCGAGCACTGCCCAGAAGGTGCGCCAGTAAAGGACGACGATCGCGAGGATCGCGCCGAGCTGGATAATGACGTTGAACGCTTCCCATTTGTTCGCGTCGAAGCCGAGCAGCTCGGTCGCGAGGATCAAATGGCCGGTCGACGAGACCGGCAGGAATTCGGTGACACCCTCGACGATGCCAAGGATCAAGGCGAGCAGCAGGATCGGCATTGGCGGAAGTCAGCCGATCAGGAGGTCGCGGTCAAATTGATTCGCCGTCCGGCGAATTTTCCACCGCGATGGAAGCGGCCGAGCCACTCGTAGCCGACTGCAGCCAGCGGAGTGGGCTCGATTCCGAACGCCTCGAGGCCGGCGAGCTTCCCGCCGGGCACATTGTCGCGCTGGAGCATCAGCCATTGATCGCGCGTCAGGGGCGCGCCCGGAAGCCAGCCGAGGCGGGCGAGCGCACTGGCGAAGAAATCGGGCATGTGGACGATCTCGGGGCTTTGGGCGGTGATCTCGAGCACCGCGTGGTGCAGCTCGGCCATGCTCATCACCTGGGGACCGCCGATCTCGTAGGTCTTGCCGGCAAAGCGGCCCGGTTCGATTGCGGCAAGCGCGATCGCTTTGGCGAGGTCGCGGACATAGACCGGCTGGAAATTGCGTCTCGAGGCGATCACCGGAAGGAACGGCAGCCGCGCCATCGCGGCGAAGCGGTTGGTGAGGTTATCCTCTGGCCCGAACACCAGCGAGGGACGGATGATGGTCGCTGCAGGGAACGCCTCGCGTACCGCGAGCTCGCCTTCTCCCTTGGTGCGGCCGTAGTTCGACTGCGCCGAGCGGCCGGCCCCGATGGCCGAGATATGGACCAGCGCTGCCGCGCCTTCCTCCCGGGCCGCGTCGGCGACGTTCCGCGCGCCTTCGACGTGGACCCGGTGCATCGCCCGGCCGAACACGCCGCACAGGTTCACGACGGCGGTTGCGCTCTTCACCGCATTGCGGACGCTTGCCGGGTCGGTGACGTAGGCGAGCTCGAACCCGTACTGGCCGATCTGGGCGAGCGGCTGGAGGAAATAGTCGTTGCGCGGGTTCCGGCTCGCGATCCTCACCCTGATGCCGGTCTTGAACAGGGCTTCACAGACGTAACGGCCGATGAATCCGGCGCCGCCGAAGATGGTGACAAGCTGTTCTGCGGGCTCGATCATGGCCTGGCGCGATAGCCCCGCCGCTCCTGGATTGACAAGGCAGGCTGGCGCCCCTTAAGCGCCGCCGCCTGCCAAAAGCTTGCAATGTGCCCAGGTGGCGGAATTGGTAGACGCACCAGCTTCAGGTGCTGGCGCTCGCAAGGGCGTGGAGGTTCGAGTCCTCTCCTGGGCACCATCCTCACGCACAGCCTGTCCGGGGGACAGGCGAGCATGAGGATCGCGAGCAAAGCGAGCGCGCCTTGAGGATGTCCGGGGGACGTCCGAAGCCGACAATCACGTGAGGCTGCAGCGGCTGCTCTTCGCTATTCGCCGAGAGAATAGCGCCGCTCGACCGACAGGTCGTCGCGAAGCTCGTAGACGATCGGCTTGCCCGTCGGAATTTCGAGCGCGACGATGTCTTCGTCGCTGATCTTCGAGAGATATTTGATGATCGCGCGGATCGAGTTTCCGTGGGCGGCGACAAGCACGCGCTTGCCGATCTTCAGCGCCGGCGCGATCTCGGCCTCGTAGTAGGGAACCGCCCGCGCGACAGTGTCCTTGAGGCTCTCCGTCCGCGGGACCTCCACTCCGCCGTAGCGACGGTCGCTGCGGACCTGGTAAGGGCTGTCGTCGGGCAGCGGCGGCGGCGGGACATCGTAGGAGCGGCGCCAGATCTTCACCTGCTCGGCCCCGACCTTCTCGATCATCTCCTGCTTATTGAGACCGGTCAGCCCGCCATAGTGGCGCTCATTAAGGTGCCAGTCCTTGGCGGTCGGAAGCCACAGCCGGTCGATCTCGTACAGAACCAGGTGAACCGTGCGGATCGCGCGAGTCAGAACGCTGGTGAAACAGACGTCGAAATCGAACCCCTCGTCGGCCAGCAAGCGCCCCGCGGCGCGCGCCTCCTCGACTCCGGCCGGAGACAGGTCGACGTCCCACCATCCGGTGAACCGGTTCTCGAGGTTCCACTGCGACTGGCCGTGCCGCAGCAAGACCAGTGTCGGCATCAGGCCGGCTCTTTCACGCGCTTCGCCGAGTCGCGCTCGGCCGTCGCCTTCTTCAATGCCGGAAGGATCGAATAGAGCGCGTCGAGGCAGGCATAAGCGAGATATTTCGAGCGCTGCGGCGACCAGCCATAGACCGCATCGGGCAAGTCGAAATTGTCCTTGAACGGCATTTCGAGCGTCATCGACACGCAACCGTACCGCTCTGCGAGCTGCGTCGTCGACATGCTCATGTTGGCTTCGCCGGGCGCCGGGATTTCATAACCCTGCTTGCGCTGGAAATCCGGGGAGATCCGCTCGAGAGTCTCGCCAAAGAGATTGAACAATCGCTGCTGGCGGTCGGTCAGCGAGGGAATTCCCTCGAAGCCCGCGAGAAAGTTCGCCGGAATGGCTTCGTCGCCGTGGACGTCCATCGCGAAATCCACGCCCGTCTCGTCCATCGCGTTGCGCACGCACAGCACTTCGGGGCTTCGCTCGGCCGTCGGCGCGTGCCACTCGCGGTTGAGGTTGGCACCGACCGCGTTGGTGCGAAGGTGCCCGCGGCGGGATCCGTCGGGGTTCATGTTTGGGACGATGCGAAAGGTGCATTCTTTGCGCAGAACGCGCACAACCGGGTCGTCCTCGTCGGTGAGCTTTTCCAGCGCGCCTTCCATCCACCACTCGGCCATCGATTCGCCGGGGTGCTGGCGCGCGTAGAGCCACACGTTCAGCGGGCCCTCGCCGATCGTCAGGCAGTCGATGTCCTGCCCGTCGAGGCTCTTGCCGAGCGAGCGATAGCTCACCCCTTCGAGAGCGGCGGTCTGGGTGACGAGGTCGTGGTGCCGCTCCATCGAGTAAGGCGCGAAATAAGCGATCCACACGACGTCCTGCGGCGGCGTGAACTTCATCGTCAGCACGCCGTCGGAATAGCTGGTGTCCTCGATCCGCACCCATTCCTCGCGGTCGAGGCTCATCACGCCTTTGTAGTCGGGCCAGCCGTGCGGATAGGCCGAGCCGGCGCAGTTCACGATCCTCAGCGTCACTTCGCGACCTGCCGCGCCGGAGAGCCGGAAATAGAACCACTGGTAGAAGTCGCTCATGTGGTCCTTGACGATTTCCAGGTCGACGCGGTCGCCGTCCTGATCGACGACGCGGATGTTCCCCGCGTCGAAAGAGCTCGAAATAGTGATGGTCATGCGCTGCTACTCGGCTGCTGCAAGGTGAAGTCGCGGCGCCTGATAGCCGAATTCGCTCCGCGGGCAACCTTGGCAGCGAGGCCGCGTCTCGGCTAGCGCAAACCGCATGGACAAAATCCCCGTACTCGTCACCGGCGGCGCCGGCTACATCGGCAGCCACGCCGTCCTCGCGCTCAGGGACGCCGGGTGGCGGGTCAGCGTCATCGACGATTTGTCGAACGGGAGCCGCGAGGCTGTCCCGGCCGATGTGCCGTTCTATGAAGGGAACATCGCCGACCGCGCCCTGGTCGACCGGATTTCTGCCGAGCAGGGTATCGAGGCGATCATGCATTTCGCCGGCTCGATCGTGGTCCCTGAATCCGTGGAGCAGCCGCTAAAATATTATGCCAACAACACGCTCGCCTCGCATGCGCTGATCAGCGCGGCGGTTGGCGCGGGCGTGAAGCACATCCTCTTTTCGTCGACGGCGGCGACCTACGGCGCGCCCGAGCGCGTGCCGATCTCCGAAGACGATCCGAAGGTGCCGATCAACCCGTACGGCGCGTCCAAGCTGATGACCGAGCGCATGCTTGCCGATGCCTCGGCGGCGCATCCGTTCAATTACGGCGCGCTGCGCTACTTCAACGTCGCCGGCGCCGACCCGAAGGGCCGTACCGGTCAGCGCGGCAAGGGCGCCACCCACCTGATCAAGGTCGCGTGCGAAGCGGCGGTCGGGAAGCGCGATCATATCGCCGTTTACGGAACCGATTATCCGACGCGCGACGGGACCTGCATTCGCGACTACATCCACGTCAGCGACCTCGCTGCCGCGCACGTGGCTGCGCTCCAATGGCTGATCGAGCACCCGCGCGACAATCTCCTGATCAACTGCGGCTACGGGAAAGGCCTGTCCGTCCTCGAAGTGCTCGACGCCGTCGACCGCGCGAGCGGGACCCCGGCGAAGCGTGTGGTGGAAGGCCGCCGCGCCGGCGACCCGCCCGAGCTCGTCGCCGGCAACGCCCGTCTCCTCGAGACGCTCGCGTGGCGCCCGCAATATGCGGATATCGACACGATCGTCGGCGATGCGCTGGGGTGGGAGAGGGCGCTGCTCGAAGACAGCGGCGGGGCCGCCGGTTAGTCCTGGCGAACCAACTCGGCCGTCGGCTTGCCGAGATGATCGGCGAGCGCCTGGACGCAGCTGCGATAGTCCGCCCTTTGTTCGGCGATGGACGAGAAGTCGGCGTCGGCTCTGATCGAATAGCCCGAGCTGCGCAATTGGTCGGTCGCCTGCTTCAGCAGGGCCGCATCCGGAGCGACGTCGCGGGGGTGAAGGCCGATGATGTGCGCAAGCTCGCGCGCCATGCGCGTCCCTTCGTCGCGCAGGAGCACGGCGGCTCCGCGAAGCGACGGGTCATCGATGCAATGCTCGCTTAGCAAGGCGAGATCGAGCAGGCAGCCGAGCGCCGCCGGCCAGCCGCTGCCGGTGCCGACCGACTGGAAGTAGATGAGTGACGGGTGATTCGAGTGGCTCAGGTTCACGGTGGCGCACCAGTTCCTTCCATCGCGCAACACCTCCGGCAGCTCATCGCAATTGCCGATCGCCGCGAAGCGCTCGAGGAGCGTGAGGGCGGAAGGAGGCTCGCCGGCCGAGGTGCTGAGCTTGATGATCCCGATGTCGCGCTTCGAAACGCTGCTCTGCACTTCGAGCAGGTAGGTCACGGCCATCGTCATCACCGCGAGCCCGCAAAAGCCGGCAGCGAGCACCAGCCAGCGGCCGATTCCCAGCGCATCCTTCTCGCTGACGCCGATCGTGACGATCGAACTCCCGACCATGTAAATCGCGTCGGGGATGCTCCGAAGGTGCGGCTGGAAGTGAATTCGCGCGGCATAGGCCATCAGGCCGAAGCCGAGCGCGAGCAAGGTCATCCAGATGATGAACGACAACACCAGAATGAGCGGGGCGAAGGCGCCCGACAGCCCGTGCCGCCTGCCGCGGCTAGCTTTCCACAGCGGGAGGAGCACCCAGACGAGCCGCTTGGCGACGCGGAGCGACGCGCGGCTTCCGCCGGGCACCACCACCGTCTCGAACACATCGAGCAGCGTGAGCATGGCAAGCATGAAGCCGGCCACGAAAAGGACGATGTCGAGGGCCACCGCGCGACAACGGCGAAGCGCTCGCGAAGTGCCGACAGCAGCAGTAGCGCGCCTTGACTTCACCCCGGCCGCTCTCTAGGTGAGCCGCCGGTCCACGGACCAATCCAACAACTTTAGCTACGAGACACGAGCAGGCGCCCGGCCATGAAGATTCGCAATTCACTCAAGTCGCTGAAGTCGCGCCACCGGGACTGCCGGGTGATCCGCCGCCGCGGCCGCACCTACGTCATCAACAAGACGAACCGGCGCTACAAGGCTCGGCAGGGCTAAGCACCCTCGCCGAAGCCGGGCGTTGCGCGCGGCGACCGAAATTCCCACATTGGCATCGAGGCGACCGGCCGAACGGGCCGCGCCCGCAGGTGAATCGCGTCAGGGCGGGTTCACCTCCCTTGGGGTAGAAGAGACCATGAGGACCCGTGTGATGAAGAAGGTGGCCATTCGGGCGCTGTTCGTCGGCGCCGTCGCGTTCGGCGCCACGGCGGCCTATGCGGCTGCCCAGCCGGCGCAGGGCCAACAGAGTGCGCAGACGCCGAAAGGCTGGAGCTACACGATCAAGGACGGAAAGCGCGTGCCCAAGGGCAACCGCGTCACCAACCCGGACGGTAGCTGGCGCGAAGAGCTCAAGCAGGGCAATTGCGTCACCGTCAAGGAAAAGTCGGCGTCGGGCGAATACAAGGAATCCCGCCAGTGCGACAAGCCGAGCTGAGCCCCCGAGCATAAGTGAGCGTTCGCGCAAGCGAACGGTGACTTGTGTCGAAGAGAGGGCGACAGCCGGCCAGCGGATCGCCGACGGCGAGCCCGTCTGACGTCACGCGGATTTACTCCGCGTGACCGGCATCGCCCGCTCACTTCTTGAACGTGAAGCTGCCTTTCGGGCGCTGCTTGATGACGCACGGCGGAAGCCCGGACGGCGCCACGTCCTTGCAGTCGCGGACCTGCGCGCTGCCGTCCGGTCCGGCGAAAATCGCCCAATCGCGCGAGGCTCCGTTGTCGTAGACGCAGTGCGCGGTCCATTCGTCGAGATTCTTCCAGGTGCCGACGAAGCCGGCGTCGGTGATCCGCTTGCACGCATATCCGGCGTCGTAGATCGCGCGCTTGAGTCCGATCGCGAGATTGAACGCGTCGAGCCCGTGAAGCTGCTTTTGCTCCGGGCCGACGACCTTGATTTCCCGCGCGTTCGTGGTGGACTGCTGCTGGCCGTTGTTGCAGGCGGCGAGCGCCAGGCAGACGATCAGGATCACGGTCGGCGTGCGGGTCATTGCGTCCTCCTTCACCCGCGATAACGAATCTGGACGCGTGCGGCTGCAGCCCTGGCGCGATCGACCGCTTCTGCCGCATTTTCCCCGCGCGCGAGCGCCACGCCCATGCGGCGGTTCCTGAGCGTGTTCGGCTTGGCAAAAATGCGCAGGTCCACCGGCCGTCCCGGTGCGCCGACCGCAAGCGCTTGGCCGATACCTTCAATCGAGAAATCGTCGCTCTCGCGATCGGCTAAAATCACTGCCGATGCCGAGGGACCCGCCAGCTCGATCGACGGAATCGGCAGCTCGAGCACGGCGCGAAGATGAAGCTCGAACTCGTTCGGGAATTGCGAAATCAGAGTCACCATGCCGGTGTCGTGCGGGCGCGGACTGAGCTCGGAAAAGATCGCCTGCTCACCGCGGATGAAGAACTCGACCCCGAAAATGCCGTATCCACCGAGCGCCTCGACCACCTTGCGCGCCTGGTGACGGGCGGAGAACAGCGCGCCTTCGGACAGCGCGGCGGGTTGCCAGCTTTCGCGATAATCGCCGAGCTCCTGCCGATGGCCAACGGGCGAGCAGAACAGGATCCCATCCTTCGTGGCGACGGTCAGCATGGTGATCTCGCTATCGAAGGCGATGAGCTCCTCGACGATCACGCGCGGCCGGTCGCCGCGCATCTTTTCGACGGCATAGTCCCAGGCGGCGCCGAGCTCGTCGGTGGTCCGAGCCGTGCTCTGGCCTTTCCCCGAGCTCGACATGACCGGCTTCACCACGCACGGAAGGCCCACCTCGTGGGCGGCGGCCACGGCTTCGTCGCGACTCTCGGCGAACCGGTATTTCGACGTCACGAGGCCAAGCTCGCGCGCCGCAAACTCGCGGATTCCGTCCCGGTTCATGGTCAGCTGCACCGCTTTGGCCGACGGAGCGACGCGCCAGCCTTCTTTCTCGAGCTCGGCAAGAGTCGCCGTGTCGATCGCTTCGATCTCGGGAATGATAACGTCAGGCCGGTACTTCTCGACAGCGGCCCGGAGCGCCTTGCCGTCCAGCATCGGGAAGACCTCGGACGCGTCCGCCATCTGCATCGCGGGAGCGTTGGCGTAGCGGTCGCACGCGACGATCCGGCAGCCGAGCCGCTTCGCGGCAATCGTGAACTCGCGGCCCAGTTCGCCCGAGCCGAGCAACATCAAAGTGGCGGTGAACATGCGTTTGCCGATACCCTCTCCGTCACCCCCGCGAAAGCGGGGTCCGCTCTGTTTGCGCGAGCGAAAACGAGAAGCGGGATTGTGCTTCGCTCATCTGCGATTCCCCGCTTTCGCGGGAATGACGAATCTGGTTCATTGCGCGCATGAAAGCATCGATCCTGTTCGTCGCGTTCGGCCTGACCGGCGCAGCTCCCGCTGCGAAGCTCCAGACGCCCAACGACATCGTCGCCGCCGCGCCGGCGAGCGCATGGAAGCCGATTCCGGCCGACGACCTCCTGGTCATGGACCTCGCCAACGGCGGCCGCATCGTCATCCAGCTCGCGCCCGCATTCGCGCCGGTTCACGTCGCGAACATCCGGGCGCTCGCGCGCGGCCACTATTGGGATGGCGCAACCGTCTATCGGGTGCAGGACAATTACGTCGCGCAGTGGGGACAGAATGAGAGCGACAAGCCGTGGCCTGCGGGCGTGGCCGCCAAGCCGCCCGCGGAATATACGCGGCCGCTAAAGGGACTGTCGATCACGCCGCTGGGTTCGCCCGATGCTTATGCGCCGGGAGCGGGTTTCGCCGCCGGCTGGCCCGTCGCTTACTCGCCGAAAGGCGGCTGGGCCGACCTCACCCATTGTTACGCCAGCGTGGGCGTGGGTCGCGACCTGTCGCCCGACACCGGCACCGGCGGCGAGCTCTATGCGGTGATCGGACAGGCGCCGCGCCAGCTCGACCGCAACATCGCGCTCGTCGGCCGCGTGGTCGACGGGATCGAGCATCTCAGCTCGCTTCCCCGCGGGACCGAGGCGCTCGGCATGTACAAGGACAAGGCCGAGGACGTCCCGATCGCCAGCGTGCGACTGGCGAGCGACATTCCCGAGGCGGCCCGGCCGGCATACGAATATATGGACACGGCGAGTGCGAGCTTCGCGCGCTACCTTCACGTCCGCGCCAACCGCCACGACGATTTCTACATCCGTCCGGCGGGTGGAGTGGACCTGTGCAACGTCCAGGTGCCGGTGAGGAAGAAGGTTCTCACTGCCGCTCGTCCTGAGTAGCCGTTGAGCTTGTCGAAACGGCGTATCGAAGGACCGTCCTTCGATACGGGCCTTCGACACGCTTCGCGTGCTCAGTCCCTACTCAGGATGAGCGGAGTTTTCGGATCAAGCCGCCCAATCGTGCAGGTCGCCGTTCTTGTGCTGGATGACGATGGGGCCGTTGTGCGAGCGCATGCTCGCTTCGGCGAGCGGCAGGGCGGTCGAGCAGAAAGCGCATTCCGCGGACATCCGCCCGATCAGCCACTGGGTTCGGCCGCAACCCGGGCAATGGTTCACTTCATGCTCGCGGTAAACGACGTGATAGCCCCGCTCGAAGGGCCTCCACGTTTCGCCGGAAGAGCTCGGCATGACAAACTTCCTTTCGAGCCGCCCAACGAGCGGCGGCGCGACCGGTTGCAGCCGAGGCGTCGTGGTTATGCCGTGAGATCAGAGACATCGGCGACGAGACGAGCCTCGCCGGGGATCAGCCGCGCTTAGGCGACCAGGCCGTCGATCGAGATCGGCTCGGCGAACTCGGCGCCGATCTTGTCGCCGGCCGTCCATTTGACCACCGCATTGGCGCGCTCGCGTCCAGGGAGGATCAGCCACACCCGAGAGCCGACTTCGAATTGCGCGTCGGCAATCGCCATGAACCCGCGCTCGGAGATATTGAGCACCTTCGCTTCGACGCCGCTGGCGCCGAGCTCGCGCATCTTGGCCTCGAGCTCGACCGGCAGCCGCGATGCGCGCCGACGGTCGCTCTCGTCCTCGGCAATGCGCGCCTTGATGGTCACGAAGCTCATCTCCATCGGCCCTTACTCCGGCCGTACGAAGGAAAGGCCGATGCGTCCCTCCTTCACCCACCTCACCTGTGACGAGACAAGGCCGCGGTCAAGAAGCTGGAGCGGCAGGCGCTCGCCGATATTCGGCATGTGCGGGAAGATCACCATCGCGCCCGACGAGGAGATGTTGATCAGCCGAACGACGTGCTTGCGGCCGCGGAATTCGAGCACGGCTGTGCTCGAGACGGCGGCGTGCCGCGCCTCGGTGCGCTCGTCGATGCTTCGCGATGCGCTGCGCGGAATCATCGCGCCGTCGAGAAAGAAGCCGGACGCCACTCTTATATGCCTCCCCACTGGGCTCGGTCCGCACCTTAGCCATGCGCGCTTAAGGATTGGTTTGCGATGAAGTGAGGCGGAAGGCCCACGACTGTGGCGCGCAGTCACTGGAAGGCCCGCGGACTCGGGTGTATGCAAAAGCTCGGAAGGTGGGGGTTATCTTTTGAAATGAACGGGTTGATGTTGCGAAAAGCGACTCGCACGAGCTCGCTGCTGCTGTTCACTGCACTGGCCGGAATGGCCGCCGCGCCTGCGCTCGCGCAGAGCGCTCCGGTTCGCGCTGCAGCGCCGGTCGCCGTGCCGAAGGCGAAGCCGACCGCAAGCGCCCCCAAAGCCACTCCCGAAGGTGCGGTCCCCGGCAATCCCGATTTCGCGCCCGATCAGGCCGACCAGGCCGGGCAGAGCCAGGCCGCGCCTGCTCCGGCGCCGCTTCCTCCCGCAGTGTGGGACGTGGTCAGCGCCGAGGACCTGCTGCACTACATCCAGCAGATCGGCGTCGAAGGCCTGGACCCGGAGGATTACGATCCCGAAGGGCTCCGGTCCGCCATCACCGCGGGCGATCCGGGGCTGATTTCCGCAGCTGCGACCCAGCGCTTCGACATGGTCTCGTCCGACCTCGCGCTCGGGCATGTGAAAAAGGCCGGGCGAATCGATTGGTACATCGTCGACAAGGATCTTCCCGCCGACAAGCAGGACGCGCTGTTGCGCTCCGCGCTCGCGCAGCACGACATCGCCGGAGCGCTCAACGGGCTGCTCCCGACCCATCCCCAATATGCGGCCCTCAAGGCCGCGCTCGCGCTGACGCCGGCGAGCGACACCGAGGAGCGCGACCGGATTCGGCTCAACATGGATCGCTGGCGCTGGCTGCCGCGGGATCTCGGTGCCAAGTACATCATCGTCAACGTGCCGAGCTTCCATGCGACGCTGGTCCAAGACGGCGCGACCCGGTGGAAGGAGCGGGCGATCGCCGGCAAGCTCTCGACACCGACGCCGCAGCTGATGGCGGTCGCCACGGGCGTGATCCTCAATCCCTGGTGGGAAGTCCCCAAGAGCATCGAGAAAGAGGCTGCGGGCAAGAAGGGCTTTGTCGCCGTCAAGAACGACGATGGCGAGATCCAGCGCTGGCGTCAGCCGCCGGGGCCGACCAACGCGCTCGGCCAGCTCAAGTTCGTGATGCCGAACTCGAAGGCGATCTATCTCCACGACACCAATGCGCGCAGCCGGTTCAACGACAGCGTCCGCGCGCTCAGCCACGGCTGTGTTCGCACCCAGCACGTCGTCGACCTGGCGACGCTGCTGCTCGGCGACGACAACGGCACCTGGACTCCCGAGAAAATCAAGGCGGCGCTCGCCAGCAAGAAGACGGTTCAGGCCAATTTCGTGAAGTCGGTGCCGGTCTATATCGTCTATTTCAGCCAGGCAGCGCTGCTCAGCGGCCGGATCGTCGACTACAAGGACATGTACGGTCGTGATCCGAAGGCGATGGCGGCGCTCAACATGAAGGACGGAGGCGCGAGCCTGACTGCGCCGAGCGAGCTCGCGAACAAGCCGAAGCCCAAGGATCAGGTGGCGACGCGCTGAGCCGAGCGCCGCGTTAGTTGCGGGTCTCGTCCGAGTGGTCGAGGATGATGGGATCGATGAAGGCGAGGCCGACGAGCCCGTTTTCGGCCCACTTCACGACTGCCGGCACCAGGATGCCGCCTTCGAACCGGACCTGGACCTTCGCACCCGGGACGAGATCGGGGAGGGTGTCGCCCATGACGCCGCCTTCGGAAATGTTATGAAGCGCGAAGTTGGTCGGGGAACCGTCCACCAATAGCTGGAGCTCGCGACCTTTGGCCGGCATCCGCGGAAAGCGCCGCTGGTCGGCCGACGCATTGGCATTGCTCTTTCGCCGCGCCGGGGGCGCAGCCTCGACGACCGAAGTCTCGGCCAGCGGCACTGCGGTTCCGCAGAAGCCGCATTCCGCGCTGATCCTTCCGATGTACCAGTGCGAGCGGCCGCAACCGGGGCAATGGTTGGATTCGTTCGCGCGGTAGACGATGTGGTGCCCGCGCTTGGCGAGGCTCGCCGCAAACGAGGGCGCTGCGCGCTCGAAGAGGAGAACACCGGACATGGACTGCACTCCCGCCTGTTGCGAAGCCGGTCACGACTTCGCGCAACAGGGTAGGAGCGACAGATTGCCGAGTGGTTACCGGCGCGGAAGCATTGACGCGCTTAAGCGAGTTCGCAGCGCAACCGTCCCGAGGACGGTCGCTTACGCGAGCTTGTCGGCGTAGATCATGCGGCCGCCGGCGAGACGGCGCATGACGGCGTACTGGCTCGTCTTGGGCATCGCGAAGCAGCCTTCCGAGCGGCCGAGCTGGCCGTGCAGCTGGATCATCTCGGGCTCGGCGTACCAGGCGTTGTGGATGACGATCGCGCGCGGCTCGGCATTGTTGTTGGTCCAGTCGAGACCGCGGACCCGCAGCGAAAGGCCGTACTTGCCCTGGTAATAATCGTCGGTGACGTAGGTGCCTTCCGACGTCGCGTAGCTGCCGAAATCGTTGCTGAAGCGCTCGAGGTAACCCGAGTGGGCAGGGTCGGAACCGCGGCCGTGGCAGACGAGATGGCTTTCGACCGTGCCGTTCTGGAGGTCGACGACGTGGAAGCGCGGCTCGCTCGAAGGCTTCGAGAAATCCACGATACCCATCGCGTCACGCGGATAGATCTGGTGCTGATCGAGCTTCGCCTTTGCCCGCGCGAACAACGCCGGATCGATGCCCGCGGGCGCTGCCGGTGCCTGCGGTTGCACGGGCACGGAAGCATAGGGATTCGGCGCCGCCGAACCCGTCGTCTGGGGACTCAACACTCCCGGCAACACCTGCGACATGGCCGCAGAAGAGAGGATGAGGCCTCCGGCACCTGCGGCGCCAAGACGCAACATCTCCCTTCGATTCAATGACATTCATTCCCTCCGCTCTGGCCAATGCTTTATCATTCAATGGGTTAATGGCCGATAACCCTTTGGTTCAAGTTTCCCCTTCCACCGTTTCGAAGCCACGGTTCGTCGCACGCTTGCCCCGCGCGCCAACGGCTTGAATGCGTCGGACGGCCCTGCTAAAGGCCGCGCGCCGCCGAGGTCTGCCTCTGGAGGCCGCTATTCTATTGCCGATGCGCCGGGATACGCTTCCCGCGCCATTGCAATATGGGACCTAAGTCCCTGATTTTAAAGACTTTAGGAGTGTGACGGAAGTTTATGCAGATCATCGTTCGCGACAATAATGTCGAGCAGGCGCTGCGCGCGCTCAAGAAGAAGCTGCAGCGCGAGGGCGTCTACCGCGAGATGAAGCTGCGCCGTCATTACGAGAAGCCGTCGGAGAAGCGCGCGCGCGAACGCGCCGCCGCGATCCGCCGCGCCCGCAAGCTCGAGCGCAAGCGCGCCGAGCGCGAAAGCGCCCGGTAAGCCGCGCGCCCCAGACCAGCCGCGCCAGAACCGCAATGTCCGCCGCCGAAGCCGCCGATCGCTCCCATCCTCGCGGGAGGGGGATCGCGCTGTGGATCGGCTTTCTCCTCGTCATCGCCGCCGGAATCGCGCTCGCCTGGCTTGGCGCGCACTCGGTGCGCCAGCGCACGGTTCAGGTCGAAACCGTCCAGCCGGGAAGCGGCCCGCTGATCGAGCCGCAGGACGGCGTGCTGATTGAGTATGAAGGCCGGTTGACCGATGGGAAAGTGTTCGATTCGAGTGCGGGCAAGGGTCCCGTTCCGCTGCTTGCCAACCAGGTGATCCCGGGCTTCGCCGAAGCCCTGTCGCGGATGCAGGAGGGCGGGCAATACAAGATCCACATCCCGGCCAAGCTCGCTTACGGCGCGCATCCGCCCGAGGGCGCGCCGATCCCGCCCAACGCCGACCTCGACTATGATGTGAAGGTAGTGAAGGTCGTTCCGAACGCCGCGCTGATGCAGAGCGCCACCCCCGAGCCGCAGCAGCAGTCCCAGCCGCAGCCGCAGCAATAATCAGGTTCCGCCGGGGACGACCTCCGGTCCTTCCGCTTCCTTGCGCGCCTGCTGATGGCTGACGTCGACCAGCACGACCTTGATCGTCGCCAGGATCGGATCGGCGAACAGCACGCCGAGAATCCCGAACAGCGCGGCCATCAACAGCTGCATCGCCAGCAGCACCGCCGGCGCGAGATCGACGGTGCGGCGGGCGACGTACGGCACGACCACATAAGCGTCGATGTTGTGGACGAGGAAATAGACGACGATGCACCAGATGCCGAGGTTCGGGCTCGCGCTGAACCCGACGGCGATCATCAGGATGCCCGACGTGATCGCGCCGATGTTGGGAATGAACGCGAGCACTCCGGTGACGAGGCCGAGCAGGCCGGCCATCGGGACGCCCCCGAGCGTCAGCATGAACCAGGTGAACGCGCCTTCGAAGATCATCGCGACAAGCCGGCCGAACAGCAGGCGGCGCAGCGTGTATCCGACATGCTCGGCGATGCGGTAGAAGCCGCCGCGCGCCCGCAGCGGCAGCATCCACGCGATTCCGCGGTCGTAGAGGCGCGGCTCGGACGCGAGAAAGATGCCGATGACGATCATCGCGATGACGCTTGCGACGGCGCCGATGACGCTTCCGACTGCGCTCGTCAGGCGCCCGACCCCGCCGAGCAGCTCGGATCGCCAGTTGGCCGACTGCCCGTCCATGAATCCGAGGGAGCCCGCGAAGTCGACCAGCCGGTTGAACTGACCGGTCACGACCGCGCGCAGCGCCTCGAACTGGGCGCCGATCGTCGTTCCGGCGAACCAGAACACCCAGCCGATGAAGCCGAAGCCCAGCACCAGCACGATCAGCAGGCGCCAGGCGCGCGGGATCGGGAGGTAGCGCGCGAGGAAACGCACGCCGCCGTCGAGGAACACGGCGAAGATCGCGCCGCCGATGATCAGGAGAATTGGCTGGCCGAGCGTGATGATGG
Source organism: Sphingomonas sp. (assembly GCA_025980335.1). Classification (GTDB taxonomy): domain Bacteria; phylum Pseudomonadota; class Alphaproteobacteria; order Sphingomonadales; family Sphingomonadaceae; genus Sphingomicrobium. The sequence continues at coordinate 26,281 of JAICXO010000017.1, forward strand.
CGAGGATGGCGAGGCCGATTCCGAACCACACCGCCGCTTTCTGCATCTCGCGCCGGACGAGCGGATCGCGGAACTCCGCCGGACCGGGCCGCTCGAGGTGCGGCTCGGTGGTCGGCGGCTTGGTCGCCATCAGACGGCGCTCACCGTCAATTGTCCCGCAGAGAGGTCCCCGCGCGGCCGGGGCGAAGCGCCTCGATCCAGCTGATCGGGTTCCACCATTTCGAGGTGCCGTCGAGCGAGAAGGTGATGAACTCGGCGCGGCCGCCGATATTCTCCCACGGCACCGGGCCGCCTAGCCCGCCCTGCCATTCGGGGACGCGGCTGTCGGCTGAGTCGTCGCGGTTGTCGCCCATCAGCCAGACGTGGCCTTCGGGAATGGTCACCGGTCCGAAATTGTCCTCGCTCGACCGGCCGAGCTCGACCGTCTCGTACGAATGGCCGTCGGGCAGAGTCTCGCGGACGACCGGCACCCGGCAGTACATCTTCCCATCCCTGCCGTGCACACGGAAGTCGTAGAGCGCAGGATCGTGATCGGAACCGCACGGCGAATTGACGTCGATCGGGACCATGTCGGGCGGAAGCACCTGCCGCTTGACCGGCGTTCCGTTGATGTACAGCTGCCCGTCGACCATCCGCAGCGTGTCGCCCGGGAGGCCGATGACGCGCTTGATATAATCGGTGCGCGTGCCGGGCGGAGTGACGATGACGATGTCGCCGCGCTTGGGCATCTTGCCGAACAGCCTGCCCTTGATCGGCGGAAGGACGTGGAAGCTCGGGCTCACCCACGACCAGCCGTAGGGATATTTGGTGACCACCAGCCGGTCGCCGGTGAGCAGACCGGGCATCATCGATTCCGAGGGGATGTAGAACGGCTTTGCGATCAGGCTGTGGAAGGCGAGGACCGCCACGAGGACCCAGAACAGGCCCTTGATCTCGCGCCACAGCGCCGATCCCTTGTCCTTTTCCTCCTCTTGGGCCGGGGGCGCCGCCTGCTTGTCGGTGGTCGCCTCGGGAACGGTATCGGTCAACACTCAGGGCTCCAGCTTGCGGGCGGTCAGGATCACGAAGGCCTGCGCCCAAGGATAATCGTCGGTCATCGTCAGGTGAATGTCGATGGCGTGGCCTTCCGGCGCAAGGGCGTCAAGCCGTGCCTTGGCGCCGCCGGTCAGCTCTAGCGACGGTGCCCCTGAGGGGAGATTAACGACGCCGATGTCCTTCATGTGGACACCGCGCTTGAACCCGGTGCCGACCGCTTTCGAGAAGGCTTCCTTGGCCGCGAAGCGCTTGGCGAGCGTTCCGGCGCGGGTGTGCGGACGGGAGGCCGCCTTGGCCTGCTCGACGCCGGTGAAGACGCGGCGGAGGAATTTGTCGCCCCAGCGCTCGAGCGATTTCTCGATCCGCTCGATGTTGCACAGGTCGGAGCCGATGCCGACGATCATCTATCGAGCCGCCACTTCGCGACTTCATCACCAGCGACGAAGTTGAACCAACGCCGCATCAGCCAAACGATGGCAGTTCCGGCCGGTATCATCCCGATTGCTCCACCGATGTCAGCCCAAGGCACCGGTTGGCCTGATCTCAAGGCAGTCACGAGGGTCTCAATGGCGATGCTCGGTGCTAGGATTAGGATCATGATCCAAAAGCACCAGACTGCGACCCAAACTGTCCGAAGGTAAGCGCGATCGTTCATCTGGCGCTGTCCATCAGCTCGCGCATTTGGCGAACGCTTGCGTAAAGGCCGGTGAAGATCGCCTCCCCGACCAGGAAATGGCCGATGTTGAGCTCGGCGATCTGCGGGATTGCGGCGACCGGAACAACATTGTCGAAGGTCAATCCGTGGCCGGCGTGCGGTTCGATGCCGTTCTTGACCGCAAGCGCGGCGCAGTCGGCGATGCGCTTGAGCTCGGTCGCGCGCGCTTCGCTGTCGAGATGCGCGTAGCGGCCGGTGTGGAACTCGACGACGGGCGCGCCGAGGCTCACCGCAGCCGCGACCTGCTGTTCGGTCGGTTCGATGAACAGGCTGACGCGGATCCCGGCGGCGCCGAGCCGCTCGACCAACGAGGCAAGGTGCTCGCGCTGGCCGGCGGCGTCGAGGCCGCCTTCGGTAGTGCGCTCCTCGCGCTTCTCGGGGACGATGCAGGCGGCGTGCGGTCGGTGGGCGACGGCGATCTCGAGCATCTCCTCGGTGGCCGCCATCTCGAGGTTCAGCGGCAGGTCGATCTCGGCCATGAGCCGGTCGATGTCGCGGTCGGTGATGTGCCGCCGGTCCTCGCGCAGGTGCGCCGTGATCCCATCGGCGCCCGCGTCCGCCGCGAGCGTCGCCGCGCGCACCGGGTCGGGAAAATCGCCGCCGCGCGCATTTCGGATGGTCGCGACATGGTCGATGTTGACGCCGAGACGCAGCTTCCCGCTCACGCGGCGGCCCTGCTCCCGGGCTTGATCGCCGGAATCGCCGCGAGCTCGGCCGGCACCGCGTCGGCTTCGTAGGTCGGCACGTCGATACGGATCAGCGGCGTGAACGGGACGCCGAGATCGGCCGAGCCGCCCGACCGGTCGACCAGCGCCGCTTCGCCGACGACCTCTCCGCCCGCAGCGCGCACCGCCTCGATCGCTTCGCGCGACGAGAGGCCGGTGGTGACCACATCCTCGACCATCAGCACCTTCGTGCCGCGATCGATGTGGAACCCGCGGCGAAGCTCGAACACGCCCTGCGGCCGTTCGAGGAACATCGCCGGACGGCCAAGCGCGCGGCCCATTTCGTGGCCGACGATCACCCCGCCCATAGCGGGGGAAACGACCGCCTCGACTTGATCCGCGACATTTTTCGGCAGGCGCGCTGCCAGCTCGCGCCCGAGCCGCTCGGCGCGTGCGGGGTCCATCAGCACCCGCGCGCACTGCAGATAGCGCGGGCTCCGGAGACCGGAGGAAAGAATGAAATGACCCTCGAGCAGCGCGTCGGCAGCGCGGAATTCCGCGAGAATTTCGTCGTCGCTCATCATTGCGCGACGGCACTTAGGCGCGTCAGGGCACCCCATCAACACCCGTCCGCAGCATCGTGGAAGAGGCGCTTGAGGCTGTTGGAAGCCGCGCCTATAGAGCGCTCAATTCCGGTGGCGCGGGCCTGCGCTTCCGGTTTCAACATGCTACTGGGGTGCTGATGAAACGGATTGGATGGGCGATTGCCTTGGCCGCGGCCTGGCTGACACCTGCAGCGGCGCAGGCGCCGGCGAACCCGCCTCAAGCTACTGCCCAGACCACGCCCGCAGCTGCACAGCCCAATGCTGCGCCCCCGGCCGGCTTCGCGCAGGACGCGACCAAGCCCGACGCCGCGACCGCGCCGCCTGCGCAGGAGCCGGTAGCGGCGGCGCTCCCGACCGTCGCTCCGACGCCGGGCATCGGCGAGCCCGACGGGCGCATGGGCCTGCAATATCAGGTGACTCCGATCGGGCGGGAAGCGGCCGCGTTCCACAATCACTGGCTGCTGCTCCTGTGCGCGATCATCTGCGCCGTCGTCCTCATACTTCTCATCTACGCGATGATCCGCTTCCGCCGCAGCGCCCACCCGGTGCCGTCGCGCAACTCGCACAACACGGCGATCGAGGTGACCTGGACTTTGGTCCCGGTGCTGATCCTGGTCGCAATCGCGATCCCCTCGATCCGGCTGCTTCGCCACACCTATTCGCCGCCGCCCGCGGACCTCACGGTCAAGGTCACCGGTCACCAATGGTATTGGTCGTACGACCTGCCCGACTATGGCGTGTCGTTCGACAGCTACATGCTGAAGGAAGCGAACGACCCGACGCGGCAGAAGAACCAGCGCGCACGGACCGACGCCGACGGCCCGCCGCTGCTCGCGGTCGACAACCGGCTGGTCATTCCGCAGGGCAAGGTCGTGAAGTTCCTCGTCACCGCCGACGACGTCATTCACAGCTTCGCGGTCCCGGCATTCTGGATCAAGCAGGACGCCAACCCCGGCCAGCTCCACGAAGCCTGGGTCAAGGTCGACCGTCCGGGCGTCTATTTCGGCCAGTGCTCCGAGCTTTGCGGCGCCCGCCACGGGTTCATGCCGATCTCGGTCGAGGTCGTGCCGCCCGCCGAGTTCGCGACCTGGATCGCGTCGAAGGGCGGCCACATGCCCGGTGCGAAGCCTGCCGTAGTCGCCGGCGTCTCGCCGGCTGCGCAGACCGGCGGCGGAACGGCGACGCCGGCGCCCGCGGTGGCGGGAACCGCGGTCGCGACCACCACGCCCGCGCCGAGCAATCCGAACGTCGCCAACCGCGCCAACCAGTAAGAGACAGTAGATGAGCACCACCGCCGACGCACTTCATCTCCAGCCCCACGAGGCGCACGGGACGGAGCATCACGAGGACCATAAGCCGAGCTTCTTCGTGCGCTGGTTCATGTCGACGAACCACAAGGACATCGGGACGCTGTACCTGATCTTCGCGATCTTCGCGGGGACGCTCGGCGGCGCGATCTCCGGGATCATGCGGTGGGAGCTGATGGAGCCCGGCATCCAGGTGCTCAACCACGCCTGGCCGATCGGCGCGGGCACGGCCAATTTCGACGAGTGGACCCACCACTGGAACGTGCTGATCACCGCGCACGCCCTGATCATGATCTTCTTCACGGTCATGCCAGCGATGATGGGCGGGTTCGGCAACTGGTTCGTGCCGCTGATGATCGGTGCGCCCGACATGGCGTTCCCGCGCATGAACAACATCAGCTTCTGGCTGCTGGTGCCCTCATTCCTGCTGCTTCTGGGGTCGACGACGGTCTCGGGCGGCACCGGTCTCGGCGCCGGGACCGGGTGGACGCTCTATGCGCCGTTATCCACCTCCGGCTCGTCCGGCCCCGCGGTCGACATGGTGATCTTCTCGATGCACCTTGCCGGCGCGAGCTCGATCCTCGGCGCGATCAAATTCATCACCACCATCTTCAACATGCGCGCGCCGGGCATGACCCTGCACAAAATGCCGCTGTTCGTGTGGTCGGTGCTGGTCACCGCCTTCCTGCTGCTGCTGTCGCTGCCGGTGCTCGCGGGCGCGATCACCATGCTTCTGACCGATCGCAACTTCGGCACCGCCTTCTTCGACGCGTCGGGCGGCGGCAACGTCGTGCTCTACCAGCACCTGTTCTGGTTCTTCGGACATCCGGAAGTGTACATCATGATCCTGCCCGGCTTCGGCATGGTCAGCCAGGTCGTCGCGACGTTCAGCCGCAAGCCGGTGTTCGGCTATCTCGGCATGGCCTACGCGATGGTCGCCATCGGCGTGATCGGCTTCGTCGTCTGGG
>JAICXO010000120.1 GCA_025980335.1 Sphingomonas sp.
AGGGAGACGAGATGCGTCGACAGCGCCTCGGTATTGAAGGTCGACGGAGTGTAGGTGTCCGCGACGGTCACGACCGGCATCTTGTCTTCCGGCATGCCCGCAGCGATCGCTTCGCCGCGTGCGATGCGCGCGATCCCGTCGAGCAGGAGCTTGCGCGTTTCGGGCGTGTAGCTGCGGACGGTCAGCTCGAGCTTTGCATCGTCGGGGATGATGTTCTGCTTGGTCCCCGCGTGGAAGGTGCCGACGGTGACGACGGCGGGCTGTTGTGGGTCGTTCTCGCGGCTGACCAGCGTCTGCAGGGCGACGACGATGCGCGATGCCAATACGATCGGGTCCTTGGTGTTCTGCGGATAGGCGCCGTGTCCGCCGACGCCCTTGACGTCGATGCTGACGCTGTCGGTATTAGCCAGCGCATAGCCGTTGGTGATCCCGATCACCCCCGCCGGAAGCGATGCGGAATCGTGAAAGGCGATCATCGTGTCGGGCTTGGGGAAGCGTGTGAACAGGCCGTCGTCCAGCATTGCCTTGGCGCCCATGCCCATTTCCTCGCCGGGCTGCAGAATCATCACCAGCGTGCCCGTCCACTGATCCTTCATCGCCGACAGCCGCCGCGCCGTGCCGAGCCAGGTCGCGACGTGCGTGTCATGGCCGCAGGCGTGCATCACCGGCGTGACCGTCCCGTCGGGAAGCTTGCCCGTAACCTGCGACGCAAAGGGAAGGCCGGTCTGCTCCTTGACCGGCAGCGCATCCATGTCGGCGCGAATGAGGAGCGTCGGTCCCGGGCCGTTCTTCATCACCGCGACGACGCCGGTCTTTCCGACATGCTCGGTTACCTCGAAGCCGAGCTTGCGCATCTCCGCGGCGAGGATCGCCGGCGTCCTCACCTCCTGCATCGAGAGCTCCGGATGCGCGTGAATGTCGCGATACAGCGTCATCAGCTGCGGCATGTCGGCGTGAATTGCGTCCGCCAGTGCCGCCGCCCCCGCGGGTTCGGCGAGCAGCAGGGTGGACGCGGCAAGCAGCAACAGCTTCTTCATCGGGATTCTCCGCTGGAAATGGGGACCAGCTCGATCACGTCGAGCAGCGATTCAAAATGAGGTTGGGGCATCACGATCCGCCACCGGTTCGATCCGATACGATCCACATAGCCGGCAGAATCGCGCAACTCGTCCTGGCCGTACTGGAGCGCGCGGCTTTCGTCGCCGAGGACAAGCGTGCCAAGGAACACCTGGTGCACCGCATCGCCCGGAAAGATCAGGCCGACATAGCGCTGCTGTCCGCCATATTTGTTGAAGCGCTGGAGGCCGCGCTGCGCTTTGACGCGGCAAAGCGAGGGCGCCCCGGCGAGATAGGCTGGGCTGCCAGTGCTCGGCTTCGACCCAATTTTGAACAGGCGGCATCGGAAGAGGCCATTGGGAATGCCTGCCGGTCCGGTCGTCGAGTCCGGATCGAACAGCGGTCCTTCCTGCGCAATGTCTGCGCCATGTCCTGCCTTCTTCGCGGCGTCGACGGCGCTGAGGAAATTGGACCGCCAATCGGCCAGCCTCTGGCGATCGTTGGTGGTGGCGACTTGCTTCCACGCCGTTGTCCAGCGCGGGATCAGTCCCGACGGCTGCTCGATCACGCTGCAGGCAGCGCAGGCGACGACAGCAAGGGCGGCGAGAACGCGCATCGGCGCGCAGCCTAAGCGGCGGTCCAGCCGCCGTCCATGCTGAGGTTCGCGCCGGTGATCGCGGCGGCTTCATCGCGGCACAGGAACAGGGCCAGCGCGGCAACTTGCTCCACCGTCACGAACTGCTTCGTCGGCTGGCCGGCAAGAAGCACGTCGTTCATGACCTGCTCGCGCGTCATCCCGCGCGCCTTCATCGTGTCGGGGATCTGCTTTTCGACCAGCGGCGTCCACACATAGCCCGGCGAGATGCAATTGACGGTGACGCCGCTCGTCGCCGTCTCCAGCGCGACGGTTTTGGTAAAGCCGGCGATGCCGTGTTTGGCGGCGACGTACGCGCTCTTGAACGGCGAGGCGACGAGGCTGTGCGCGCTCGCCGTATTGATGATCCGGCCCCACTTCTTCTCCTTCATCGCGGGCACCGCAAGCCGCGTCGTGTGAAAGGCCGAAGACAGGTTGATCGCGATGATCGCATCCCATTTGTCGGGCGGGAAACCCTCGACCGGCGAGACGTGCTGGATCCCGGCGTTGTTGACCAGGATGTCGGGGCCGCCCAGTTCGTCGGCGCATCGTTTCATCATCCGCTCGATCTCGTGCGGCTTCGACATGTCAGCGCCGTCGTGAAGTGCCCCGAGCTCCTCGCACTCGCGCTCGATCGCTGTCGGATCGCCGAAGCCGTTGATCATCAGCTTCGCGCCCTCTGCCGCCAGCGCCTTCGCGATCGCGAGACCGATCCCGGACGTCGACCCGGTGACGAGCGCGACCTTCCCTTCGAGAATCATGAGTCCTCCTCGGACGCGGCGCTAGGCGTGCGACGCCGATGATTGCAACCGCTTCAGCCGCTCACGCATTGGGCAGCGGTAACAGGAGGGCGCTCATGCGCTTCGGCGACGAACGCGAAAGCACGAATTTCACGGACGATACCGGGCGCGGCGGCTTCGGACTCGGCGGCGGCGGCTTCGGCGGTGGCGGCCTTGGCTGTCTTCTGCCGTTGGTTGCGAGCCGCTTCGGAATCGGAGGCGTCATCGTCCTCGTGATCGGCTACTTCCTGCTGAGCTCCCTCGGCGGGTTGAACAGCGGCGGTGCTGGGGGCGGGTTGATCCCCGGCCAGCAGGCGAGCGCGCCCGCGGGCAAGAGCAACCTCGACCCGAACATCAAGCATTTCACGCTTCAGGTCCTCGCCAGCACCGAGGATACCTGGACCAAATTGCTGCAACCGCAGGGCATCAGCTACACGCCGACCAACCTGCATTTCTATTCGGAGGGCGATCAGTCCGGCTGCGGCGCCGCCCAGTCGGCGATGGGCCCCTTCTACTGCCCGAACGACAAGAACATCTATCTGGACACGGAATTCTTCGGCGAGCTGTCGCAGCGTTTCCAGGCGCCCGGCGATTTCGCCATGGCCTATGTCGTCGCCCATGAAGTCGGTCACCACGTGCAGGACCTGACGGGGACGCTCGGCAAGGCCAGCCAGCTCCAGGCCCGCGCGAGCGCGACCGACGGCAATGCGATCCAGGTGAAGATCGAGCTTCAAGCCGATTGCTATGCCGGAGTCTGGGCCGCCAATGCCAAGGACCCCGAAGGCCGATCGGTGATGGAGCCCGGCGACTTCGAGGAAGGCATGCGCGCCGCCGAAGCCATCGGCGACGATACGCTGCAGCGCGAGACGCAGGGTAGGGTGGTCCCCGACAGCTTCACCCACGGCACCTCGGCCCAGCGGATGAACGCGCTGCAGACCGGCTATCGGTCCGGCAACCCGGAGGCGTGCGCTTCGCTCTGATTTTCCCCGGAGTGGCATTCGAGACCGCTCCGCGCAACTCGGCGTCGTAGCTTAGACTCAGCGTCGTTAGTGACAATCCGGGACCCTACCGGCGGGACGAAGAAGTTCCGTAAACCTCACGCCAATCGCCTTTCAATAAAGTGTAGAATCGAAAGAACGATAACACCATCAACAAGTGCGATAGGGATCATAATGTAGCTAGGGATATTCGATGGTATTGGCAATTCAAGAATTAGAACGATATGGATGACGTAAAGTACCAGCGTTACTGCGACAAATATCGAGTTAAGCATCGATGATCTGTTTACATATATAGCCATCAAAAACACACCCGTGATACAAGTTACTACGTATCCAATATTTTCCAGACCAAGATGCCGAAAGAGAAGATAGACCGGTAGTATAGCAGCTGCTATGCACAGCCCTGCCCACCGTGAACGCAATCGCATCCGTTGGCCCGATTCGCCTTCCATGGTCATTGCCCATCCAAGCACTGATTAAACTTGGCTTCAAACTTCCTTGAGGCGAGCGCGAATTTCGTCGTCGTGCCACCGACGAGCGCCATCCACGGATCATAGCAGAGCGTAGTCGCAACGCCGCCGACCGTCGCGGAGCAGCTGCAGTTCTCGTCAGTCAGTACGTTCTCCGATGAGTTCAGGAGCTAAAGCTTCACCAGCATCTTCCCGACGTTCGCCCCTCGAAACAGGCCGAGGAACGCTTCTGGCGTCTGCTCGAGCCCTTCGACGACCGTCTCGCGCGACTTGACCGCGCCGCTCTTCAGCCACCCGGCCATGTCGCGGTAGAATTCCTCCATTCGCGACTGATAATCGAAGACCAGGAAGCCCTGCAGGCGGATTCGTGCGGCGATGACGCGCATCGCGAACTTGAGGCTGGTCGCCTCGCGCTTGTTATAGCCCTGGATCATTCCGCAGATGGCGAAGCGCGCGTGATTGCGCGCAAGCGCGAGCGCCGCATCGAGATGATCGCCGCCGACATTGTCGAAATAGACGTCGATGCCCTCGGGCGCGGCGCCTGCGAGGCTCTTCAGGATCGGCGCGGCACGATAATCCATGACCTGGTCGGCGCCGAGCGAGCGGACGTAATCGCATTTCGGCGCGCCGCCGGCGGAGCCGATGACCGTCATGCCCTTTGCCTTCGCGATCTGCACCGCGACCGAGCCGACCGCACCGGCCGCCGCCGAAACGAAGACGATGTCGCCTTCCTTTGCCGACGCGGCATCAAGGAGCCCGAAGTAAGCGGTCGCTCCGGTCGTGCCGAGCACTCCGAGGAACTGCTGCGGCTCGGCGCCAAGGTCGGGAAGCTTGCGCGCCGCCTGCGCGGGAACCACGGCCTCGTCGCGCCAGCCGCCCATGTGCACGACCTGGTCGCCGGCTGCGAACCCGTCCGCCTTGCTCTCCACCACTTCGCCGACGGCGCCGCCCTCCAGAGGTTGCCCGACCTGGAACGGCGGGACATAGCTTTTCGCGTCATTCATCCGGCCGCGCATGTACGGGTCGACCGACAGCCAGTGATTGCGAATACGGATCATCCCGTCGCCGAGCGGCGGGAGATCCACGTCCTTGAGCTCGAAATTGTCCGCCGTCGGCATGCCTTCCGGACGGCTCTTCAAATGCCAGGCGCGTGCCATCGGCTTCTCCTTCGCGGTCGCTGCTAGGGCCGGTGCGCAGGCAAGGAAAGGCCCGGCGGCGAAGGGGACGGCGCCGCCGGGCCCGGTAAAGCCTCCCACGGCGGAGGCTCAGCTCTCTACCGGCTTAGCGGTAGGTGCCCGAGAAACTTCGATCGAGGCTGCGTGGGCCCATTTCGCCCTGGTCCTCGCGCTCGAACAACGCACGGGAGCGGCTTTCGTCGCGCCAGCGGCTCCTCGCTTCGTCGGCTTTGCAGTCCAGAATAACCTTGTCGCCGTCGATGCGGTCGATGTCGGAGCAGCTGAGCGAATGGTGGGTGCCGCCGCTTTCCGGATCGGACTTGGTCAGGATCAGGCGGTCTCCGGCGGTCTTGTCGACGGTGCCGACATGCTCGCCGTCGCTTCCGACGACCTCCATATGCTCGCGGACCTGGCCGAGCAGGCCGCGCTTGTGCTGCCTTTTCTCGCGCCAGCTCGCGAAGTCGTTCTCGAACTTCGACTGATGCTCGCGACGGTAGTCGTCATAGTCGCGGTCGAGGTCGCTCATGTGGCGGTCGCGCCAGCTGCTGTAATGCGGATCGAAGTCGCGGTCCGGGCTGCGCGATCCGGCCGAGCTGGTCCGCCGATACTCATCGCGGCCATAAGGGGTCTGCGAGCGGTCGTAACCGCCGAGCCCGCGCTCCCCGCGGCCGAGGCCGCTCGCGGCGAAGAATTGCTCGGATTCGTGATCGCCGCGGCTGTAATCGCCGGTCATCGGACGATAGCCGTGGCCGCGGTCGCGGTCGAAATCGTCTTCCCAATTGCGGTTGTAATCGCGCTCGCTTGATCCGCCGCGGTTGAAGATCCCGCGGTTGCGGTGCTGGTCGCGCTCGCGCTGCTCGCTTCGGAAGCTCGCGCGGTCGGGGTCATAATCCCGGCCGAAGCCGCGGTCGAAATCGCGATCGGAGCGACTGTCCCAGCCGCGCCCGAAGGCGCTGCGCTCGCGGCCGCGGTCACGGTCGCTGTAGCCGCCCTCGCGCTCGTCGCGCATGCGGTCGCGCTCGC
>JAICXO010000078.1 GCA_025980335.1 Sphingomonas sp.
CCTCCGAGCTGACCAGCTTGTCCTTCGTCTGCGAGCTGAACTTGGGATCGGGAAGCTTGACCGAGACGATCGCGGTCAGCCCCTCGCGCATGTCCTCGCCGGTGAGGCCGACCTTCTCCTTCTAAAGCATCCCCGAGCGATCTGCATAATTGTTGATCGTGCGGGTCAGCGCCGCCCGGAACGCTGCGAGGTGCGTGCCGCCGTCGCGCTGCGGGATGTTGTTGGTGAAGGTGAGGACGTTCTCGTAATAGCTGTCGTTCCATTCCAGCGCGACCTCGATGCCGATGTCGTCGCGCTGGCCGGTGACCGAGATCGGATCGGGGATGAGCGCCGTCTTCGCGCGGTCGAGATATTTGACGAACGCGGCGATGCCGCCCTCGTAGTACATCTCGATCTCCTTGGGCTCGTCGTGCCGTGCATCGACGAGGACCAGCCGCACGCCCGAGTTGAGAAAGGCGAGCTCGCGGAAACGATGCTCGAGCCGTTCGAAGTCGAATTCGGTAATCTTGAAGGTCTCGGTGCTGGGAAGGAAGGTGACTCGCGTCCCGCGCTTGTCGGTGGTGCCGACGACCTTCAGCGGCGCTTCGGCGTCGCCGTGGCGGAAGCGCATGAAATGCTCCTCGCCGTCGCGCCAGATGGTGAGATCGAGCCACTCGCTGAGCGCGTTGACCACGCTCACGCCGACGCCGTGGAGCCCGCCTGAAACCTTGTACGCATTGTCGTCGCTGGTGTTGTCGAACTTCCCGCCCGCGTGGAGCTGGGTCATGATGACCTCGGCAGCCGACACGCCTTCCCCGGCGTGGATTCCGGTCGGGATGCCGCGACCGTTGTCCTCGACGCTGACCGATCCGTCGGGGTTGAGCGTGATCAGGACCTTGTCGCAATGGCCGGCGAGCGCCTCGTCGATGGCATTGTCGGACACTTCGAACACCATGTGGTGAAGGCCCGAGCCGTCGTCGGTGTCGCCGATGTACATGCCCGGCCGCTTCCGCACCGCGTCGAGGCCCTTGAGCACCTTGATGCTCTCCGCGCCGTAGGAATTGCCGTTGTTCTGAGGGTCAGTTGCCATAGTCCCGATATAGGGATTTGTGAGCAGAAGTCACGCGCACGCGCGTGCGCGCACGCGTGAGTCGGCGGCGCGAATGTTCGCGAATGTTCGCAGTGACACGGGCGCGAAACGCAGCGATTGCAGCAGGCCTCTACACGCGCGGGCACGCGTCCGCGCGCGAGGATTCCGACACTTTTCCGACGGGTTCGCGTCAATTCGGGGGTTGTCGGAAGTGTCGGAATCGCGATTCGGACGGGCAGCGCGGAACGCGCGAGAAGAGTCGGCGAACCCATCCGCCAGCCTAGATCACAAGAGGCCGTCTGTAGGACAGCATTTTTGCTCCGGAAACCGGCGCAGCTATGACTTCGGTCCAAACAGAGGCCGGCAAAACTCGGGGGCGGGAGGGGTGACGAATTTGGCGCGATCTCCCCAGGCGGGAGCGATGCCTATTGCCGCCGCATCATGGGCGAACCATGGGTAGTTGTTGACCACGAGCTCGTCGACCGATTTCGCGCGATAGGCGAGGTCGGCGATTTTTCTCCGATCCTCCTGGGAAAAATGCGAATCGCCGTTGAATGCATTGAGGCCGCGCCAGATCTCCTCTTCCTGGCTCAGCTGATTGTCGGCCAGTGCGGCGAAGTCGTAGAGCGACGCATACCGCTCCCGAGTCTCGAGTGAGAGGTGGTTCATGACGTCGGGGCTCGAGGATTTCCACACGCTGGAGAGGAAGCTGTAGGTCGTCGGCCGACCGATCTCGCCTGCAGGGATGAGGGCCTTGCCGGCGCGATCGGCGTCCACCCACTCGGCAAGCTCGGTGAGCCGTCGTTTCGCGCATGGCTCCTGCTGAACCCGGTATCGGTACGCCGCAAGGTCGGTAGCCAGCTCGACATCGACAGCCGAACGAAATTGGGCAACCTCACGCCGGAAGTGTATCGTTTCGATCAGCTGCTCCGCGCCAAGCGCGATAAGCACGCCAAGCACGATGATCCCGACTTCTCCGACGAACTCGCGCCAGCCATGTAGCGGCTTAGGCAGGTGAACATGCATGCGGCCGGCCCCCGAGCGACGGCCTGACCGTAACAGAAAGACGCGCCGATGTCGGCGTTGTGGACTCTCTAAGTTCTCGCGTCAGGCAGCGCTCGGTCCGCCGTTCCGGCTTCGCCGACCACGGAACTTGCGCTTGGCCTGAGCGCAGTCGGGCCGGTACGCGGCGCGGCCGTCAGACCGGTGGGCGGGCTGACCTTCGCCACGCTGGGGATGGCGCTGCTGGCCGGCATTGCGGTTCTGGCGGCGCTGGCCGTCGTGGCGGCGGTCGGCTTTGGTCGCAGAACGCTCCGGCTGCGCCACCTTGATCTTCGGGGGCGCTGGTTTGAGCCGCTTGAGCGCGTCGGCCGCTGCGGCGAAGCCTTCGGGGAGCGGCGTGACTGCGACCTTCTGGCGCGTGGTGCGCTCGATGTCGCGCAGGTTGCCGCGCTCGTCGGGGCTGCAGAAAGCGACCGCGATGCCAGTGGCGCCGGCGCGCGCGGTGCGGCCGATGCGGTGGACATATTGCTCGGGCACGTCGGGCAGGTCGAAGTTGACGACATGGCTGACGCCCGGAATGTCGATTCCACGCGCGGCGATGTCGGTCGCGACGAGGACCGGGACGTCCCCCGACTTGAACGCGGCGATCGCCCGCTCGCGCTGGGGCTGCGACTTGTTGCCGTGGATGGCGCTGGCACTAAGGCCGGCGGCTTCGAGCTGGCGGACGATCTTGTCCGCGCCGTGCTTGGTGCGGCTGAACACCAGTGCGCGCTCGACGTCGGTCGACTGAAGGAACAGGGTCAGCAGCGCCGTCTTCTCGGCCTGGTTGACCATGGTCACACTCTGCTCGACGCGCTCGACCGTCGTTGCGGCGGGCGCGACCGACACCTCGGCGGGGTTGCTGAGATATTTGTCGGCGAGCTCCTTGATCGCGCGCGGCATGGTCGCCGAGAAGAACAAAGTCTGCCGCTTCGGCGGGACCAGCGCGACGATCCGCTTCAGCGCATGGATGAAGCCGAGGTCGAGCATCTGGTCGGCCTCGTCGAGCACGAGGATCTCGAGCTCGCGCAACGAGAGCGCGCGCTGGTCGATGAGGTCGAGCAGGCGCCCGGGCGTGGCGACGAGCACGTCGAGGCCGCGCGCGACGGTGCGGACGCTCTTGTGATTGGGGACGCCGCCGAAGATCACGCCGACGGAGAGCCGCATGAACTTGCCGTAGGCTTCGGCGCTGGCGCCGATCTGCGCCGCAAGCTCGCGCGTCGGGGCGAGCACCAGCATCCGGGCGTGGCCGGGCTTGGCGAAGCGCTTCGCAGCGGCCAGCCGGTCGAGCGAAGGCAGCATGAAGGCCGCGGTCTTGCCGGTGCCGGTCTGCGCGATCCCGAGCAGGTCGCGGCCGGTCAGGACGGTCGGGATCGCCTGCGTCTGAATCGGCGTGGCCTGGCGGTAATCCTTCGCCGCAAGCGCGTCGAGGAGGGGCTTCGAGAGCCCGAGAGACATGAATGACATTGATAGTTTCCAATATTGGGCGCGCGGCCGGCGCATTTCGAGCGCGGCCGCGAGCGGGGTCGAAAAGCGCCCCGCGTGAATGGGAGAGCATGAAATTCGAGGCGCGGGCCGCTCCCGAACTGCGTCGGGAGCCTTCACGCCGCTTATTGAAAGCGCCTCGTGCTGCGGTGCAATATAGGGGAGACAAGTTAAGAAGTCTAGCTGCGTTGCGGAGATTGCTTGCCGGCCGCGCGTGCTTCAGTCACATTCGCGCTTCTTTCGAGGAGGAGGCCATGCTCAAGACAGCGGCGGCGGTTATCGCCATCGTCAGCGCGCAAGCGGTTTCGGCGCAGGCGCAGCCGGCGGCGCCGCTACGGCCGGACCAGGCGGCGTTCCGGGCCCTCTACAAGGAGCTGGTCGAAACCAACACCGAAGTCACCGACGGCAGCTGCACGCAGGCGGCGCAGCAGCTCGCGACGCGGCTCCGCGCGGCAGGCATTCCTGACAGCCAAGTCACGCTCTTCTCGGTCCCCGAGCACCCCAAGGACGGCGGCATCGTGGTCGTCTATCCCGGTTCGTCGGCTGCGCTGAAGCCGCTGCTTCTCCTCGCCCATATCGACGTGGTCGTCGCCAAGCGCTCCGACTGGACCCGCGACCCGTTCACCCTGTTCGAAGAGAACGGCTATTTCTACGGGCGCGGCACGTTCGACGACAAGGCGCAGGCGGCGATCTGGGCGGACATGCTCGCCCGCTTCTCGCGCGAGCATTACAAGCCCCGCCGCACGATCAAGATGGCGCTGACCTGCGGCGAGGAGACCGCGGGCGCGTTCAATGGCGCGCAGTGGTTGGCGAAGAATCGCCGGCAGCTGATCGACGCCGGCTTCGCGCTCAACGAAGGCGGCGGCGGGCAGACGAACGGGAAGGCGGTCGCCAATGGCGGCAAGCTCGTCGTCCAGACCATCGAGGTCGGCGAGAAGGCCTATCAGGACTTCACGCTGACGGTCACCAACCCCGGCGGCCACAGCTCGCAGCCGGTGCGCAAGAACGCGATCTATGAAATGGGCGACGCGCTGGCGCGGGTCCGCGACCTCGAATTCCCGGTGGAGTTCAACGACACCACCCGCACCTTCTTCACCGAGGCCGGAAAGGCGCGGAACGACCCCGTCGGCCGAGCGATGGTGGCGCTCGCCGCCAACCCTGCCGACAAGCAGGCGGAGGCGGTTGTCGATGCCGACAAGGACCTCCATTCGATGCTTCGGACGACGTGTGTCGCGACGATGATCGACGGCGGCCACGCCCTCAATGCGCTTCCGCAAAAGGTCACGGCCAACGTCAATTGCCGGATGTTCCCGGGACGGACGTCGGAAGAGACCCGCCAGGCGATCGTCGCTGCGATCGGCAACCCCGACGTGAGCGTCGTCCCGCGCGTCGTCGGCAAGGCGATTGCCAAGGCGCCCCCGCTCGACCCGGCGGTGATCGGCCCGATGAAGCAGCTGTCGGCGCGCTACTTCCCGGGAGTCCCGATCCTCCCGACCATGCTGACCGCCGCGACCGACGGGGTTTACATGGAGGCGGCGGGAATCCCGACCTACGGGGTTCCGGGGCTGTGGTCCGATCCCGACCTCAACGGCATCCACGGGCTTAACGAGCGGATGGAAGTGCTGTCGCTCTACACCGGTCGCGACTATCTGACCGATCTCGTAAAGGCGTATACGAAGTAGCTCACGCGGGAAGCGCCTGCCCGCCGCTGACGTGAAAGCGGCTGGCGGTGCCGATGCCGTCGAACAGCGACGCCTCGGTCGCGGTCATCCACACCTGCCCTCTGCCTTCGAGGCGCCCGAACAGCGCGGCGCGGCGCTTCGGGTCGAGGTGCGCGGCGACTTCGTCGAGGAGCAGGACGGGCGGCTCGCCGCGGCGTTCCGCGACCAATTCCGCATGGGCGAGGACGAGGCCGAGCAGCAGCGCCTTCTGCTCGCCGGTTGACGAGCTCGCGGCCGGCATGTTCTTCGCGCGGTGGAGGACGGCGAGGTCCTGCCGGTGCGGCCCTTCGGTGGTCCGGCCGGCCGCTGCGTCGCGCCGGCGGTTGGCCGCGAGCAGCGCGGCGAAGTCGGCGCCGTCCCAGCCTTCGAGCGCGATTGCGGCGCTTGCGAACTCGTCCTCGGGCGCCCGGGCGAGCGCTTCGTCGAGCATGGCGACGGCGCGGGAGCGCGCCTCTGTGATTGCGGTGCCGTGTTCGGCCATCGCGGCTTCGAGCGAGGAGAGCCAGGCTTCGTCCCATCGCTCGTCGCCGAGCAGCTTGTTGCGGGCGCGCATCGCCGCGTCGTAGCGGGTGGCGTGGTGCGCGTGGGAAGGTTCGAGCGCGAGCACGAGCCGGTCGAGGAATCGCCGCCGGTCGCTCGCGCTGCCGGTGAACAGCCGGTCCATCGCGGGTGTGAGCCACAGAATCGACAGCCATTCGCCAAGCGCGTTCACCGAGGCGGCCGCGCCGTTGATCCGCACCTGCCGCCGTTCGGGCGCAACGGCGAGGGTGCCGGTGCCGATCGAAATGCTCCCCCTACCGCTTGCGGGAGGGGGTTGGGGGGTGGGCCTGTTGTGCGAAATCTCGTCTGACAGGCCCACCCCTTCGCCGCTGCGCGGCTCTTCCCCTCCCGCAAGCGGTAGGGGAGAAAGGGCGGAGGCCACCGCCCAGCTGCCGCTGCCGCCTTTCCGTGCCATTTCGGACAGCGCCGCGCCGCGAAGCCCCCGGCCCGGCGCGAGCATCGACACGGCTTCGAGCAGGTTCGTCTTGCCCGCGCCGTTCTCGCCGGAGAGCAGCACGAACCCCGGTCCGGGTTCGAGCGAAGCCGAGGCATAGGAGCGGAAATCGGTCAGGGTGAGGCGGCTGACGGGCACCCTACTGACTTAGGCGGTCGCGGCGCGGAGTAAATCCGCGCCGTCGGTCCTGTCAGCTACGCTGCAGGCCGTCCGCGGTTCGCCGTCTCTCGCATAAGCCGCACTCCCCCGGATCAAGTCCGGGGTCCGTTTGGCTTATGCTCGGCGGCTCACACCCGCATCGGCATCAGGACATACAGCGCGTTCGACTTGTCGTTTTCGCGGAGCAGCGTGGGTGCGGCGGCGTCGGCGAGGTGGACTTCGACGATGTCGCCGTCGATCTCGCCGAGGATGTCGAGCAGATATTTGGCGTTGAACCCGATCTCGAGCCCGTCGGCGCCGTAGTCGGCGGGGACTTCCTCGGTCGCGACGCCGTTCTCGGGGCTGGTGACCGACAGCGTCACCTTGTCGCGGTCGACGCTCATCTTGACCGCTCGGGTCTTCTCGCTGGCGATGGTCGAGACTCGGTCGACGCCGGCCGAGAAGCTCTTCGGATCGAGCTTCAGCAGCTTGTCGTTCCCGGTCGGGATCACGCGGTTGTAGTCGGGGAAGGTGCCGTCGATCAGCTTGCTGGTGAGGATCGCGCTGCCGAGCCCGAAGCGGATCTTGGTCGGCGAAAGCGAGATCTCGACCGTGCCCTCCAATTCTTCGAGCAGCCGGTAGAGCTCCTGCACCGCTTTGCGCGGGACGATCACGTCGGGCATGCCCTCGGCACCGTGGGGCCGCGGCACCGTCACGCGTGCCAGCCGGTGCCCGTCGGTCGCGGCGGCGCGCAGCTGGTCGTCGACGACATGGAGGAAAATGCCCATCAGATAATAGCGCGTCTCCTCGCTCGAGATGGCGAAGCGCGTCTTCTCGATGATCTGGCGGAGAGTCGCGGCGGGAAGCTCGAACCGGGTCGGAAGGTCGCCCTCGGCAATCACCGGGAAGTCGTCGCGGGGCAGCGTGGAGAGATTGAACCGCGAGCGGCCGGCGATGACCTGCATCTTCCCTTCAGCCGCGGTCAGCTCGACCTGGCTGCCCTCGGGCAGCTTGCGGACGATGTCGAAGAAGGTGTGCGCCGACACGGTGGTCGCGCCGGGCTGCTCGACATTGGCCGGAATGGTCTCGTCGACCTGGAGGTCGAGGTCGGTCGCCATCAGCCGAAGCGAGCCGTCCTCGCGCGCCTCGATCAGGACGTTGGAGAGGATCGGGATGGTGTTGCGCCGCTCCACGACCGACTGCACGTGGCCGAGGCTCTTCAGGAGGACCGCCCGCTCAATCGTCGCTTTCATCGCTTCAACGCCCCATCATCCGCTCGTGAGGACAAGGGTTATAGCGAGCCCTCGCGCGCGCGGAAGTGGGATGATGCAAAGTCGTACCCCTGCGGAGGCAGGCGTACGGATTCTCTTGTTTGGGACTGGGCTCCGGCCTTCGCCGGGGCGCGGTGCCGCTATTTCCCGGCCTTCTTGCCGACCGCGGGAGCGTTCGCGGCGGGCTGCTTCGAGGGCATGAGCACCGCATCCATCTCCTGAACGACGCCGTTGCTGAACTGCTCGTCGCCCTTGACGATGGTCGCCTTGTGGCCGGCCGAATCGGTGATGACGGTGTTGCCGCCCTCCTTGGTCGCGGTGAGCGTGCTTCCGCCCATGGTCGCGAGCGGCGCCTTGCCCTTGCCGGCGTCGATCGCCTCGTCGATGTCGGCGACGAGCACGGTTCCCGGAAGGATCATGTTGGTGATGATCCCGGTCAGCTGCGCGCGATTGCCGGGGCTGGTGTCGAACGTGCCGGCGGGCGCCTGCGCGATCGCCTGGTCGGTCGGAACGAACACGGTGTAGGGGCCGGGGCCCGCGAGCGTCTGGTCGAGCCCGGCGGCCTTCGCCGCGGCCATGAACTTGCTGTTCGCGGGGAGCCCGTCGGCGATCGTCTTGCTCCCGGCTGCCTTTTGCGCCTGCGGCGTCTGGACGTCGGTCGGCCCCTTCGCCGTGCTGTTGCCGTTCTTGTTGTTGCAGGCGCCGAGCGACAGCATCGCCGCCGCCGCTACGCCAAGCGCGAATGCATGGGTCTTCATGCGCGTGGCCTCCATTCTTGTGCTTTGGATTTGTTCTGAACACGAAATGGCCCGGCGAGGAATGAGTTCCATTCGTTCGCCGGGCCAGCTCAGTTCATCGGTTCTTCAACGCCGGGCTACGTCAGAAGCGAAGCGACGATCGCGGTGACGAGCTGGGTCGCCGGATTGATCTGATAGATGTAGCCGTTGTTGTACCGGTACCAGGCGTCGGGCGTATCGTAGTAGGTCGCTCGATACGCCATCGGGACATTGTACATTCCGTACCCGGCCGGAAGCGGCTGCCCGATCGAGAAGCCGGGCGACATCAGCGCCGCGACCGACGTGATCAGGCTGCTCCTCGGGTCATATTGGTAGATCGCACCGGGCGAGTACCAATAGGAATAATCGGCCGTCGGATAGTACATGCTCCGATATTGCATCGGCAGGTTGTAGTAGCTGTAGGCCGAAGGAAGCAGCTGGCCGACGCCGTAACCGCCCGCGTACATCGGGATGACGTTTTCGACCATGCCGTTGTAGCAATCGACCTGGTACACGACGCCATAGGCGTAGCGGTTGCAGACGTTGCCGTATCCGTAGCCGTAGTCGTAGCTTGCCGGGTAGAAGCTGTTGAACCCGTAGTAGCTGGGCACATAGCTCGCCATGTACGGCTGCGGCAGATAGGTGCCCGGCAGGAAGCCGCCCGCAAGAAGCGGGATCAGCGCGTCGATCAGGCTGGTGCTGCGGTCGACCTGGTACAGATATCCGTCACCATACTGGTAATAATAGTTCGGTGTATCCGGATAGAGGTAGCTGACCGAACGCGGCAGCGCGGCGAGAGTCACATAATTGGTGACGCTGTTGACCGGCTGTCCGACGAAACGCACCGCTTCCGCCGGCGCGATCAGCGGACTGCGCGGAGTCACCGCCATCGCGGCGAGGCGGCTTGCCCGGAACGCGCCGACATCGGCGACGCTGTTCGCCGTCAGCGCACGGCGCTGAACGAGCAGGTTGCGTGCCTGCTGCTGACCGCGGAGCTGCTGGCGCTGCGCCATCATCTGCTGCTGTCCGCCGCGGCCGTTCATCTGCAGCTGCTGACGGTTGGCCATGCGGCCCTGCATCTTCACCTGCTGCCCGCGCATGTTCTGCGCCTGCTGGGCGCGGTTGCCATGCATCTGCTGACGGTTCTGCGCCTGTCGATTCTGGGCCTGCGCACGATTGCCGTGGGCCTGCTGGCGAGTCGCCATGCGTTGCTGCTGCGCGTGACCCGCATGGGCCTGCTGGCGTTCGGCCATGCGCTGCTGCGCATGAGTCGGCCGGGCGCGCTGGGCGACCCGCTGCTGCTGCGCGTGGGTCGGCCGCGCCTGGCGGCGTTCCGCCATCCGGGCTGGAGCGTGCTGCTCACGAGCCTGCTGCCGCTCGGCACGCTGCGGTCGTTGCGCGGTAGCGAAGCGCTGCGGTCGCTGCATCCGCTGCATTGCCATCGGCTGCCGCTGAGGCCTCTGCTGCTGGCGTGCCTGGCGCTGGCCTCCGCCACCGCCCTGGCTGGCGAACGCGGGCTGGCCGCCTCCGCCGCCTCTGCCACCGCCGTGAGGCCCTGCGCTCGCCGGGGCTGCGATCGCCAGCGCGGCAACGCCGGCGGCGAGAAACACCCTGGTCATGATTTCGTCTCCTTTCGAACGGTTAAACGGCCCGTCCGTGGCACCGTTCCAACGCCTAAACGGATGGAACCTGCACTTTAGCGCACTAGGGTGAACCCCAAATTGCTTTGCTGTTCAGATAGTTAGCTACGCCTCGTCAGCGACCCAGGAGCGCTTCAGCGAGCGGATCGAAAGGAGCATCAGCACCGCGGCGAGCAGATAGAAGGCAAGGCACGCGACCGCAGCGTCGCGCAGCGCGTCGGCGCCGTAGGTGGCCTGCAGCCCTTCAGACAGACGGCCCATCAGCCACGGGCCCACACCGAGCCCGATCAGATTGTTGATCAGGAGAAAGCTCGCGGAAGCGGTCGAGCGCATCGGCCGCGGGACCAGATGCTGGACCGCGGTGATGACCGGGCCGAGCCATAAGATGTTCACGGCATTGCCGATCAGGAGCAACGGCCATGCGATCCACAGATTGGGTGCGAACAGGCCGAATCCCCAGGTCGGCACCGACACGATCCAGGCAATTGCCGGAAGTCGCGCATACCAGGCGCGGTCACCGCGCCCGAGCCTGTCGGCGAGCCAGCCGCCGGCAAAAACGCCGGCGCAGCCGCCGATCAGGAGCAGTGATGCAAGGAAATTGCCCGTCGAGACGAGGTCGAGCCCGAAGCTCAGCATCATCACCTTCGGGGTCCACAGCGCGAGTCCGTAGCCGCACAGCGAGCTTGCGGACGAAGCGAACGCCAGCAGCCAGAAGGCGGGGGTGCGCGCGAGGATCGGAAATACGGTCCGCAGCGGCGCCTGCGGGCCCCCTCGCTTCGGCACGTCGCGCACGACGGCGCGGAGGATCGGAGCAAGGATCACCCCCGCGACTCCAAGGATCAGGAAGGCCGCTCGCCACCCGAACCAGTCCGCGAGTCGAGCCCCGATGAAGGCCCCGGCGCCGAGCCCGACCGGAATGCCGAGCGAGAAAATGGCGAGCGCGCGCGCACGGCGCTCCTGTGGGAAATAGTCCGCGATCAATGCGTAGGAGGGTGCAACGCCGCCCGCTTCGCCGACGCCGACGCCGAGGCGAAAGAGGAACAGCGACCAATAGCCGCCCGCGAGCCCGCAGAGCGCGGTGAATGCGCTCCACACCGCGACGGAGCCGGCGACGACGGCGCTGCGGCTTCTCCTGTCGGCGAGGTAGGCAAGCGGAATGCCGAGCGCCGAATAGAGCAAAGCGAAGGCGGTGCCGCCGATCGCCCCGAACTGGGCATCGGAGAGATGCAGGTCGGCCTGGATCGAGGGCCCGAGAATCCCGAGAACCTGCCGGTCGAGGAAGTTGAAGATATAGGCGACGAGGAGCAGCGCGAGCACCACCCCGCCGCTGCGCTGGCCGGCCCGCGGATGGACGTCGGTCGCTGCGGTCGCGTTCATCTCCGGTCCTCGAATCGCCCGAGCCGCCTCAAAGATCGGTCCTCAGGTCCCACAGCTCGGGGAAAATGCGCTTGTCGAGCGTCGCACGCAGATAGGAGGCGCCGGCCGATCCGCCGGTGCCGCGCTTGTTGCCGATGATCCGCTCGACCGTCAGCACATGCTTGTGCCGCCAGCTCGCGAGCGCGTCGTCGATGTCGACCAGCTTCTCGGCGAGCTCGTACAGCTCGAACCAGCGGTCGGCATCGCGATAGACTTGCAGCCACGCCGCGGCGAGCGCCTCGACCGAGCGGTCGCCGAGGTCGAAGCCGGCACGCTCGAGCGCGGCGATCGATGCTTCGCGAAGGCTCGGCTCGTCGAGCGCGGCCTGGAGCCGCCCACGCGCGGCACTTCCTTCGGCATAATGCTCGAGGAACGCCGGGTTCTTGAGCCCAAGCCGGTACTCGATCTCGCGGAACTGCGCCGACTGGAAGCCCGAGCTGGTCCCGAGCACGTCGCGGAACTTCAGATAATCGACCGGAGTCAGAGTCGACAGAACGTCCCACGACAGGGTCATGACCGCCTGGATGCGGCTGATCCGCGCCATCGCCTTGTAGGCTTCGGCGAAACGATCGTCACCGATCAGCCGAACCGCGAGCCGAAGCTCGTTCAGCATCTCCTTCATCCACAGTTCCTTGGTCTGGTGGATGACGATGAACAGCATCTCGTCGTGGAG
>JAICXO010000053.1 GCA_025980335.1 Sphingomonas sp.
CTCTATTCGACTGGTCGGCGGGCTGCTCTCGGCATGGCACGCGTGCGGCGACCCGGTGCTTCTGGCGAAGGCTCGCGACTGCGCCGACCGGCTGATGCCGAGCTTCGAAGCATCGCCGCTCGGCATCCCTCACCGCTTCGTCAACCTGCGGACGGGCAAGCTCCGCGGGCGCGATACCAATCCGGCCGAAACCGGCACCTTCATTCCCGAGTTCGGCTTCCTCAGTCGAGCGACCGGCGAGGACCGCTATCGAAAAGCGGCGAAACGCGCGCAGGTCGCGATGTTCGAACGGCGGTCGAAGATCGGGCTGCTCGCCGACAGCATCGACTGCATCACCGGCGAGTGGAAGAGCCGCCGGGCCACGATCGGCCCGCCCTCGGATAGCTATTACGAATATCTGTGGGACGGCTGGGACCTGCTCGGCGACCGTGAGTGCCTTGCCATGTACCATGCCTGCACCGCGGCGATCCTCCGCCATCAGCCGCAAACCATCCGCGGACAATTGTGGTTCGTCGATGTCGATTTCGAAACCGGCAAGCGCATCAACTGGGACGAGGACGAACTCGCGTCCTTCTACGGCGGCCTTCTCGCGCAGGGCGGCGCGATGCGCGAGGGCGCGGCCTACACGCGCAGCTGGGCCCGCGTTCAGAAGCGCTACGGCGTTCTGCCGGAAGAAATCGACGCCTCCACCGGAAAGCCGCTCAGTGTGACGAATTCACTCCGTCCCGAGCTCGCCGACGCGGCATTCAACCTATGGCTGCTCGACCGCCGCGACGAGTGGCGCGCAATTGCACGCGATCACTATCTGGCGATGAAGCGCTGGAACAAGGCGCGCTACGGCTATGCCGATCTCGCCGACGTGACGGCGCGGCCGAAGCTGCAGAGCGACCACTGCCCCGGCTATTGGTGGTCGGAGCAGATGAAATATTACTACCTGATCTTCTCGGACACGCCGCGGGTCGACTACCGCAAGCTCTACCTCAGTACCGAGGGCAATGTCCTGCGCGGCCTGCGCCGCAGCTGAGCTTCAGTCGCACTCGATTTCGCCGTTCCATGGCTCGAGCTGCAGATCGGACAGATCGAGCTCGTCTATTACATACGGCCAATGCTCAAGGCCGAGCAGATGCGGAGCCACATCACAAACATCGGTGGGCGCCCATTGGTCATGGGCTTTCATCCGCGCCCGATAGCGGAACTTCGACGCGTATCCATTCTCAATGAACAGCGCGGTGTTCTCGGGCGAGCCCGGGGCCGGGCACCATCCGCAACGTGAACCGCAACTGGTCGCCGGCGGGGTGGACCGGCGCCGGTGGCCCCTCTCCTTCGACGACTGATCCCGGAGGGACGACTTTCACTCCCGGCGGAATCTCCTGCGTTTCCGCACGCCAAAGCGCGTAGATTTCGAATTTGCTGATGGGCCGAGCGGGGCTGCGCTGTTCGACAACCGCTGTCCCATTCTCGATATCGACGGTGACCGTCTCACCCGGGTGCAGCGGAATCGCCTGAGCGGTTGCACCGGACGAGGCGACAAGCAGAGCGGCGGCGGCAACTCTTAACACAGGCTTCTCTTTGGCTTCCCCTCAATAAGACAGGACACCAACCTCGACCCGAATGCAATCCGTCACTCCGCCGCTTCGGCGACTTCCTCGGCGAGGCGCTCGGCAGCCTGGCGCTGCCACAGCTCGGCATAGAGGCCGCCCTTTTCCAGCAGCTCCTCGTGAGTGCCGCGCTCGACCAGGCGGCCGTCGTCGAGGACGACGATCTGGTCGGCATCGACGATCGTCGACAACCGGTGCGCGATCATGATGGTCGTGCGGCTGCGTGCGACGCGATCGAGGGTCTTCTGAATTTCCTCCTCGGTGCGGCTGTCGAGCGCGCTGGTGGCCTCGTCGAGGACGAGGATCGGGGGATCCTTGAGTAAAGTACGGGCGATCGCCACCCGCTGCTTCTCGCCGCCCGAGAGCTTGAGCCCGCGCTCGCCGACCATCGATTCATAGCCTTCGGGAAGCGCAGCAATGAACCGGTCGATCGCTGCTCCGCGTGCGGCACCCTCGACCTGGTCCTGATCGGCACCGTCGCGTCCGTACGCGATGTTGTAGCCGATCGTGTCGTTGAAGAGCACGGTGTCCTGCGGCACGATCCCGATCGAGGCGCGGAGGCTCTTCTGGGTCACGTCGGCGATATCCTGTCCGTCGATCAGGATTCGTCCCGAGGTCGGATCGTAGAAGCGGTACAGCAGCCGCGCGATCGTCGACTTGCCGGCGCCCGACGGGCCGACGATTGCGCAACTCGTTCCCGGCGGAATGTCGAAATCGACGCCTTTCAGGATTTCGCGTTCGGCCTCGTAGCCGAAATGCACGTTTTCAAAGCGGACATTCCCGCGGCTGACGTGAAGCGGCGGGGCATCCGGCTTGTCGGTCACCTCGGCCGGCGTGTCGACGAGCGTCCACATCGCTTCCATGTCGATCAGGCCCTGGCGGATCGTCCGGTACACCCAGCCGAGCATGTCGAGCGGCCGGAAGAGCTGAAGCAGCATGGTGTTGACGAACACGACATCGCCCGCGGTGAAGCGGCCGCGGCTCCATCCCCAGACGGTGAAGATCATCGCCCCAGCCATCATGAGGTTCGTGATCAACGCCTGGCCAATATTGAGCCACGCGAGCGATACCTCGTTGCGCACGGTGGCGCGCGCGAAAGCGGCGATCGCCTCGTCGTACCGCCGCGTCTCGCGCTCCTCGGCGTTGAAATATTTGACCGTCTCGTAGTTGAGGAGCGAATCGACGGCCCGGCCGATCGCCTTGTTGTCGACGTCGTTGAGCTGGCGCTGGACCTCGGCGCGCCATTCGGTCACCCGGCGCGTGAAGACGATGTAGATCGCCATCATGGCCAAGGTCGCCGCGACCAGGCCGAAACCGAACTTGACGAAGAAGATCACGCAGGCGGCCGTC
Organism: Sphingomonas sp.; assembly: GCA_025980335.1. Lineage (GTDB taxonomy): Bacteria > Pseudomonadota > Alphaproteobacteria > Sphingomonadales > Sphingomonadaceae > Sphingomicrobium. Next base: position 2,949 of record JAICXO010000053.1, read on the forward strand.
AGCTCGATCAGCGTCGGCCCGATGTTGAACAGAAGGAAATAGAGCATCATGTCGATGCTCTTGGTCCCCCGCTCGACGATCTTGGTCAGCGAGCCGGTGCGGCGCTCGAGATGGAAGCGCAGCGACAGATCGTGGATGTGGCGAAAGACGGTGGCGGCGAGCCGCCGCGCCGCGTCCTGCCCCACTTTCTCGAACAGCGCATTGCGCAGATTGTCGGAGAGCACGCCGGCAAAGCGCGCGGTTGCATAAGCGGCCACAAGCGCCGCGACGACCGCGAAGCCCAGGCGCGGCCCGGACATGCGGTCGATCACCGCCTTATAGGCGAAGGGCATCAGCAGCACCGCGGCCTTTCCGGCCAGCACCAGCACCATCGCGCCGATCACGCGCAGCTTCAGCTCGAGCGCACCCTTGGGCCACAGCATCGGCAGGAAGCGCCACAATGCCGCGAAGCCACTGCCCTGCTTCTTCGTCTGCCGAGTTCCCGCTGCCGCCATGCTGCGTAGGTAGGAACGGAGATCGCGAGCGGCAAATTTAGTCGGAACCGGCCGGAAAATCAGCCGTTGGAACAGCATCTTAGGGGACGCTTTCATGGAACCGGCATTTTTCGTCATCGCGATCCTCGGCTGCGCCGACGGGGGCACCGCCTGCACGCCCGTCACCACCCTTCAGACCCATTACGCGACCGAGGCGCAGTGCACCGCCGCGACCGGCGCCGCGCTGATCGACAACAGCAAGCTCGACTTCCCGACGCTCATCGCCAGCTGCAAGCGGGGCGAGACCAAGTCGGCCGACGCGCAGGAGCGGCCGAAGGACAAGCGCCGACCAGGCTAGGCGACGCGGCGAGCTCCGGAACCGGCTTCCGGCGCGGCGGTTCACGACTGCGCGAAGGAGAAGCCGCGATGCAGGACGAAACCGACGTCATGATCCCGATGGTCCACGAGGACCAGGAGCCGGGCCATGAGAGCAAGCTCGAGCCCAAGCCCGACTGGGAGCCGCGCTACAAGGGCTCGGGCCGGCTTCAGGACAAGGTCGCGCTGATCACCGGCGCCGACAGCGGCATCGGACGCGCGATCGCCGCATTGTTCGCGCGCGAGGGCGCGGACATAGCGATCGTCTACCTCTGCGAGCACGACGACGCCAACAAGACGAAAGAGATCGTCGAAAAGGAAGGCCGCCGGGCGATCACGATTGCGGGGGACGTCGGCGACAAGCAGTTCTGCGAGCACGCGGTCAAGCAGGCGATGGACCAGCTCGGGAAGCTCGACATTCTCGTCAACAATGCCGGCGAGCAGCACTGGCAGAAGGACATCACGCAGATCGACGAGCACCAGCTCCGCCGCACGTTCCAGACCAATATCTTCGGCATGTTCTTCATGACCGAAGCGGCGCGCCCGCACCTGAAGAAGGGCGCGGCGATCGTGAACACGACGTCCGAGACCACCTACAAGGGCTCGCCCGACCTGCTCGATTACAGCGCGACGAAGGGCGCCATCGTCGGGTTCACGCGGTCGCTGGCGAAGAACTTGGTGAAGGACGGCATCCGCGTGAACGGAGTCGCGCCCGGTCCGATCTGGACTCCGCTCAACCCGTCGGGTGGCCAGCCGAAGCAGGATTTGCCGAAGTTCGGCAAGGATACGCCCATGGGCCGTCCGGGTCAGCCGAACGAAGTGGCGCCCAGCTTCCTGTTCCTCGCGTGCGAGGACTCGAGCTACATGACGGGCCAGGTGCTCCATCCCGACGGCGGAAGCACCACCTCCAGCTAAGCGGCTCTGTTGACCGGCGGCAGGCAAGCCGCCGATAGCTGCGGGCGTGGCGGGGACCGAACTCAACGAAGCGCTCGACGCGTTCCGCCGGGGCGATCTCGATCGAGCGCAGGCGCTTGCCGAAGCGGCGGTTGCGGGAACCACTTCGCCGCAGTGGCAGCATCTGCTCGGACTGATCCACTGCCGCAAGGGCGAGTCGGCCGAGGGTGCGAAATGGCTGCTGCAAGCATCCGACGCGGAGCCGGGCAACGCGGCTTTCCGCGTCGCTGCAGCGCGCGCGCTGGTCGATTCGGGAAGGGCCGCAGAGGTGCTGGCGATGCCCGAGCCGCCGCCGATCGCTTCCGCGGAAGCGATGGCCTTGTGGCAGGTTCGGGGCGAAGCCGCCGATGCGGCGCGAGACCATGCCGCTTCCGAACGCGCCTGGCGGGCGATCGCCGCGGCGGCGCCAAGGGATTGGCGCGCATGGGCCAATCTCGGCAACGCCCTGGCGGCGCAAGGGCGGTGGGATGAAGCGGCGCAGGCGCTTCGGCGGGCCGTGCAGCTGAACCCGTCGGAACATCTTCTTTGGCGCAATCTCGCAGGCGCGCTGGTTTCGGCCGAGCGGCACGAGGAGGTGTTGCAGATCGCCGGCGATTGGACGCGGGCGGGCGCTCCGCCCTCAGAAGCGGCGGTCCTGCGCGGCCGGAGTCTCGCCGCGCTGCAGCGGTTCGACGAGGCGGAGCACGCCTATGAGTCGGCGCTCGATCTTGCCCCCGGCGATCGCCACGCCTGGCATGGGCTGGGGCTCGTCTATGAACGAACCGGCCGCGCCGAGCGTCTTCCGGCGCTCATCGAAGCAGCCGCGGACGCGGGCGTCGAGAGCGGCGAACTGGGGTTGGTACCGGCGATCAGCGCGTTCCACGAGGGCCGCGTCGCAGACGCGAGTGGCCTTCTCGATACCGTGCCCCGGGAGGCGGACCCGACAGTCTGGTACCGGCTGAAGAGCCGCATCGCAGACCGGGCCGGGAGCCATGCCGAAGCATTCGACGCTGCTGCCGCAATGAATCGCGCCATGCCCAATTTCGATGGCTGGGTGCTGCGCGGCACCGAATATCGCGCGAGGCTGCGTGCAATCGCCGCGGCATTGGTCCGGCGATCGGAGCCGCCGCAAACGCTCGATCCGGACGGACGCGCGCCGGTCTTCCTCGTCGGCTTCCCTCGCTCCGGAACGACGTTGCTCGACACCTTCCTCATGGGCCATCCGCGCATTTCGGTGCTCGAGGAGCTGCCGCTGATTGTCGAAGCCGAGAAGATCTGCCCCGTCGCGGGGATTGCGACCTGTCCGACCGAGGCCCTGGAGCGGGCGCAAGACGGCTATCTCGCCGGAGTGGCTACCCACGTCGACCGGGCGACCGCCGGACTGGTCGTCGACAAGATGCCGCTCAACATGCTTGCCGTGCCGCTGATCCACGCGCTGTTCCCGGATGCGCGCTTCATCTTTGCGCAGCGCCACCCGTGCGACGCGGTACTGAGTGGCTTCATGCAGAGCTTCGTCGCGAGCGAGCCCATGGCGAGCTTCCTGACGATCGACGGCGCCGCCGACTTCTATGACGCGGCAATGACCCTGTGGACGGAGAGCATCGCGGTCGCGCCGATCCAATATCATACGATTGTTTACGAACAGCTGGTCACCGATCCCGAGCACACTCTGAAGCCGCTGCTGGCGTTTCTCGGCCTTCCCTGGGACGAGCGGCTGCTCGACCATGTCAGCAGCGCACGCTCGCGCGGCGCGATCGTGACGCCGAGCTACGACCAAGTGACTCAGCCGCTCAGCAAATCGGCTGCCGGACGCTGGAAGTCGTATCGCGACCAGCTCGAGCCGGTGCTTCCATTGCTTCTGCCGTGGGCAGAGCGGCTCGGCTATTCTGCCTGACATGTCCGTTTCCGGACAGCTGCAACGCGGCGCGGCCGGATAGTGTTGGAATATTTCGCCAACTGATGGTGCAAATTGCGCGCACATCTGCGTCTCAGTTCCCTACGCCCACTGATAACAAACGCCTTTTTCCATTTGGCACGGCTCCTGCGTTGTTGAGTGCACGGACCCGATGGCGGGTCCGACCAGAGCAAAAGGGGTTTTCGATGTTCAATCTTTCTTCCGTCCGCGAGACCGCGACGATCTTCGCCGGCGCTTTCATTTCCGCGCTCCTGCTGGTCTCGGCCGCGACCTCGCTGCCGATCGCCTGAGCACTCCATCCCTGAAGGGAACCCAAATGAACGGACGTTTCCTCCTCAACCGCGGCGACGCCAAGGTCATGGGCGTCGCCGCCGGTCTCGGCGACTACACCGGCGTCGACCCGACGATCATCCGCCTGGGCTTCATTGCAGCGACGCTGCTGACCGGTCCGGTGATGATCCTCTTGTACGTTCTCGCGGGGCTGCTGGCGCCAGCGCAATAGGCGCCAGCGGCTCTTTCGCCGCGGCGGGCGGCAGTTCATCATGCCCGCGTGGCCGCTTCCGATCCTTACAACCTTCAACGGTTTCTCGATGCCCAGCAGGGCACGTACGAAGTCGCGCTCGCCGAGCTCCGCGCCGGGTCCAAGCAGAGCCATTGGATGTGGTTCGTGTTCCCGCAGCTCGCCGCCCTCGGGCAAAGCCCGACGGCGAAATTCTACGGCATTGGCTTCCTCGACGAGGCCGCAGCCTACCTTGACCACCCGCTCCTCGGCCCGCGGCTTCGCGAATGCGCCGCGACTGCCGCATCGTGGGCGGAACGCCGCTCGGCGGAGCAGATCTTCGGTGCCGTCGACGCGATGAAGCTCAGATCGAGCGTGACGTTGTTCGATCGGGTCCAGCCCGGCGGCGTGTTCGCCCAAGCGCTCGCCGCCTTGTTCTCCGACAATCCTGACGAACGCACTCTCGCACTTTTGAACGACGGGCGCTAAGCGGGCCACAAACCCGTTCGTCACGTGTCGATGGGAGATAATGCATGCGCAAGCTTTTGTTCGTCCTTGCTACCACGGTCCTCGCAGCCTCGCCGGCGCTCGCCGAGCTTCCGGTCGGATCGAAAGCGCCGGACTTCACCACCACCGGCGCAATCGCCGGGAAACCGTTCAAGCTGAACCTTGCCGACCAGCTCAAGCACGGGCCGCTCGTGCTCTATTTCTTCCCCAAGGCATTCACCAGCGGCTGCACCGCCGAGGCGCACGCATTCAGCGAAGCCTCCGCCAAGTTCAAGAAGCTCGGCGCGCGGGTGGTCGGCATGTCGGCCGACGACTTGCCGACGCTCGAGCAATTCTCGGTCAAGGAATGCCGCAACAAGTTCCCGGTCGCGACTGCGGATGCCGATCTGCGCAAGGCCTATGACGTGGTACTGAAGCAGAAGCCCGAATATGCGAACCGGACATCCTATGTGATCGACCGGAATGGCAAGATCGTGATGGCCTACACCAACCTCGATCCCGCCGAGCACGTCGCGCGCACCCTCGCGGCAGTGCAGGCGCTCAAACATTAGTTCATCTTGATTTCATCGGCATGACAGGGCCCCGGTCCTAAGGCGCCCCCGCCCCAGAGGCACGACAAGAGAGGGGAAAGCCATGAAATTCAGCACCGTGATGGTGATCGGCGCGGGCGTGATCGCGCTGGGCGCGTGCAACAAGAAGACCGGCGGAAACAATGCCGCTTCGAACATCGAGGCCAATGCCGAGAACCGCGCCGAGAACGTGACGGCCGCGGCGAACAACGAGGCGTCGAACATCATGAACCGTGCCGAGAACGAAGCCTCGGCAGTCAAGAACGCCGGCGAGAACGAGGCGTCCGCCATCAAGAATTCGGCGGAGAACAAGGCCGACGCGGTGAAGAACAGCTCGTCGAACGCAGCGTCCAACAGCAGCGACAAGAAATCGAAGTAACGCGACGGGGACGGAGAAGGGCGCCGGCGCTGGTCGGCGCCCTTGTCTGTTGTGGCTTCAGCTGCTGGCCGATTCTTTCTGCACGAACTTGCTGAACCGGCTGTCGCTGGCCGGGTCATAGAGGAAGGCGATACCGTTCTTGTCGAAAATCTTGAAGAAGTCGTCCCAGCTGATTCGATTGAGGCGGGTATCGTCATTGCCGCCGGGCTCGTCATAGTCGATCCGAAGCAGGCCGCCGGGTTGGCTGTTGTTCTCGGTCGCCGAAACCACTGCGGGATGGCCGCCGCGCTTCTCGACCCATTTGCGGATCTGGTCGTGGTTGGTCGTCGTCTTTGCGCTCGACATGTTGCTCTCCCTCGGGAGTGACGGTTCGCTGATGAAATGATCGGGGACCGAGCGCGGTTCCAGTGCCAGACCTCATCCCGGGTAAAGTCGCGGAACCTTCGCGGCGACCGGTTCGCTGACCTGCCGCCCAGCCGATGGAGGGAAGAAATATGAAACTGCGCATCGCACTCGCCGCGGCGGCACTCGGGACGCTCGCCGCCTGCGGAAGCAACAACAACGCCAACAACGCCGTCGATATGAACGCGACCACGGACCTCAACGCGACGGACATGAACGCGGTCGACATGAACGCGGCCGACATGAACGGCGTCGGCGCGGACACGAACCAGCCCGCCGGGAACGCGGCGACGAACTATTAAGCGGCGCTACTGCTGCGGGACCTTGGCCATCTCGTCGAGCATCTTGTCCCGAATCTCGTGCCGCTGGACGTCGGCGACGATATCGCTGCGCGTATCCGAGAGCGCTTTGAGATAGGCGAGGTCCCACCAGGTGAGGCTCTGCGGCGCAGTCTCAGGGTTCACCCCGTCGTTGAACAGGCTGAGCACCGACGAGTCCGGCGGCGTGCGCTCCTTCGTCTCGATCGGCGCGAGCAGCCGCACCAGCGCATAATCGGCGAGCTGGCGCGTGGTCACGTCGACCAGCCCGCGCTGCTCGAGCACGACCACTCCGGCAAGGATGCGCTTGCGGGTGTTCTGGACGACGCGCGACGGCGGCATTGTGGTGAACAGCCGCGGGAAGCCGTCGCCGTCGACCCGCAGCGGCATGCCGTCGGCGCCGACCACGTCGGTGATCTGCCACGCGGCGACCGGGCCGGCCAAGTTCTCGAGATGCTTCACCTCGGCATTACCGAGGCCGTAAAGGTAGGTGTCCTTCTTGTCGCGCATGCCCTCGATCAGCGCCTTCTTGTCGTCGACGACGATGATCATGAGGTTGGCGGTGCACTTGCCCGCCTTGACCGGGATTGCTGCGGCGGCCGCGACCTGCCTGATCCGCGCAAGCACTTCGGCCTTGAGGTTGTCCGGCAGCCCGACGGCCGCGGGGCACAGCGGATCCTCGAAGCGGCCGATCTGGCCGTCGAACATCGGCGGCAGGATGCTGTCGACATATTCGTTCGCCCGCCGCTTCGGATCGCGCACCCCCTGGATGACGATCTCGCCGGGAGAAGCGGGAGGCGGCGCGGAATGGACGTTGGCCGCTCCGCTCACCGACATCAGCATGGCAACAAGAGAACCGAGCATCACGCGACCTCCACCCGAACTTCAGTGAGGCACCCAGTGGACGTACTGGCGGTGAGCGGCATGAGGCTTCCCTGAGTTCCTCGTGAAAAATGCATCGCAGCCCCCAGCTGGTTGCGATGCTCAAGCGTGAGCTCGTCCAGTCAAAGCCCGTTTCGACGACCGGTGCTTGCTGCGCCTTGAACGGCGAGTCTTCGACCAAGTCGAGCTCGGGACTGAGCCCGTTCACGCTTCACCCCCGCACTGCCGTGGCGCGGCAAGCACGGGGGCGAAATGGATTTACCGGTCCGGCGCTGTGCGGGTCAGCGCACCTGGACGCGGATGACTGGCCGAATCCACCCGCGGCGGAGCGGCGTGTATTTCAGCCGCACGCGAGTCACGTCGCGATAATTGCCGCGCAGGTCGACATTGCGGGTGCAGGTGCCGGCCCGCATCATCGAACGGCTGCGCACGTCCTGGTGCCGGCCGTTGCGGAACCACACGTCGATGTCGCGCATGTCGATCGGGCCGCCATAGACGCACACGCGCATCTGCCGGTAGCGGGCCGTGCCCCGCACGGGGATGTTGTCGGTATCGCGGCCGTTGACCGTCTTGTAGGCGATCGTCCGCCAGGCGTTGCGCCGGTACTGGGCCGCGGCAGGCGTGGCAGTGCCGACGACCGCGACGGCGGCAGTGGCGGCGGCAAGGATCATCGTGCGTTTCATTTGAATTCCCTCTCGATTGGGTTGCTGTCCATTCAACCCACGGGAAGCGGCAATGGTTGTCGGCTCGTCCGCAAGCCCGCCTCGGCTCGCCGATTGTGAACGCCAGCGAAACGAGGCCGTCCGGCGACATCGCTACGGCTGGCAGACTTCCTCGCCCGCGTTGGAGGATAGACGCGTGAAATTGTCGGGATCGGTGTCGACCACGACCGAATCCTCGCAGCGCCTCAGCTGGAAGCGGACCTTTCGGCTGCGAAAGTCGAGCGAGATGCTGCGGAACGTATCGAGGAGGTCGGTGCCGAGCAGCAACGCCGGCTGCTCGGAAAGGCCGAACATCTTGAACGGGGGCACGTCGGCAAAGGCCATCGGCACGTCGCGCAGGGTCACGGGACCGAGCTTTATCTCGCCGATGCGTGCGAACTGCAGCTTCTCGATCGCGCCGGTCACGCCCATGACCGGGATGGTCACGAACTTGTCGGGATTGTGGCGCAGCAGCTTGTCGCGCAGCGCGAGATTGCCGATGGTGATCTCCGAGCCGGTATCGATGATCGCGTCGAGATCGTAGCCCGCCGCCTTGACATGGGTCAGGATCAGCTGGCCGTGCTGGCGCCGCGCGGTGATGACGATCGTGCCGGGCTCGAACCTCTCCGGCACCCGCGCGTCCTCGACTTTGATCAGATGCTTTTCGAAATCCATCATGAGGCGCTGGTGAACGAGCGCATCGATGCCGATGATGCCGTCCGCGCCGACGTCGCCTTCGCGCAGGGCGGGGAGCTGGAGATTGTCGATCGTGTTCGATCCGACGGTCAACTGATCGATCTTGACGCGATCGACGATGTTGCGGTCGGTCATCCCGTTGAGGATTGCAGGAGTGCCGAGCGGCAGCTGCAGATCGTGAGCGACGCGAAGGCCCACGACCGACGTATCCGCGCCGCTGTCGACGATGAAATGATAGGGCCCGCGGCCGTTCACGAGCACGTCGACGCTGAGGCGGGTATCAATTTGGCGCGCCTTGACCGCCTTTCCGCCGACCGCGAGCGTCTGATCGAACGTCGCCGGCGGCAGCGTCGGAATGGCAATCGTCGGCGGCGGAGCCGGCCGCGGCCTTTCGATCTTCGGCGGATCGGCAGCAGCGGCGTGCGCGACGCCGGGCAGAATCGACGCAAGGGCGAGGATCAGAACGCGTATCATCAACAATCGACCCTCCGTGTCTCCGGCGGAATGTGCCCGATCCGGCACCAACTTCAATATCACGTCTCCGGCGGAGGCGAGCGGTCCAATCGACCGCCGGACGGCAAGCTTCGGCCGTTTACGAAACATCATCTCGCGCCGACGAGCGCGGATGCGGCTGCTGCTGTTTCCCGGGCCGGCACGGAACGCATCGCGAGCCCCGCGCGTTTGTGACGGGAGCGAAATTGATCAGGAATTCAGATGCAGACTCCGCATATTATCGAACGCGCCTTTCAGCTTGCCCCGCGTTTCTCGAGCGTCGAGGAGATCCGGAAGGTGCTGAGGCACGAAGGCTATTCGAACATCGACGCGCACCTCGCCGGCGCCTCGATCCGCGCCGACCTCAAGAAGCGTTTCGCACCGGCTTCTTCCGGCGAAGCTGGAGAGCGGGCCCACGCCGATTAGGAGCGGCGCCGTCGAACGGCTATGATGCGCCGGTGCGGCGCGTGTGCGCCCCGGCAGGAGAGCGAGCAGTGGCCAAGGGTCAGCAACGATCGAACAAGGAAGCGCGCAAGCCGAAGAAGGCGAAGGTGAAGACCAACGCGTCGCAGCCGTCGCAGAAGGGCGGGCCGCGCGGGCTCGAGAACCTGAAGAACGACTAGGCAAGACCGCCGGCCGATCCGCGACGCTCGACGTTGCCAAGGTTGGCAGTGCCGCGCGCGGGCACACGCGAGGCCAGAAGCGCGAAACGCAGCGATTGCAGCAGGCGTATGCGTGCGCGGGCGCGTGCACGCGCGGGCGGCGCCATCCGAATGTTCGCGAATGTTCGCGGTGGCGGCGTCACAATCCGACACCTGCCGGGTTGGGCGCGTCGATTTCGGGGGTTGTCGGAAGTGTCGGAATCCGATCCGGGCGACTCCGGTCCGGCCGCCTCCGGGGCAGCCCGAAAGCAGTTGTTCGCCGCCGCTGAGCACGGGCGGGGCGGACGCCTGTTCGAGTCGGGCGCATCGGGCAGCTTGGAGCACAAGTGGGGTGCTGTAGGACAGCGGTTTAGATCCAGCTTCTGACGGTGCGGCCTCGTGCATGGTCAGCATGGGACGAAAGCGACCCGGTTGCGGGCGTCTTGCTGGCCTTTGAAAAGCGATAATGCTATATATGTATAGCAAAGGAGAAGCTGCGGTGCTTGCGGTCAGGTTGGACAAGGACATCGAGGAACGGCTCGAGCGCCTGGCCGCTAAGACGGGGCGTACGAAGACCTTCTATGCGCGCGAGGCGATCGAGGCACATCTCGACGACCTCGAGGATTTCTTCCTCGCCGAGGAGCGGCTGCGCGATTTCCGGAGCGAGGACGCGATCCCGCTTGCGGAGGTAGAGAAGCGGCTTGGCCTGGCGGATTGAATTTCTTCCAGCCGCCGAAAAGGAACTTGCCAAGCTCGGCCGGGCGGAAGCGAAACGCATCATCCAGACGCTCAAGACCCGCATCGCAACACTGGACGATCCACGACAATTGGGCAGCGCTTTAGCCGGCGAACTCGGCGGCCTCTGGCGCTGGCGGATTGGCGACTATCGCGCGATCGCCCGCATCGAGGACGAGCGGATCACCATCCTGGTGGTGCGGGTAGCGCATCGGCGGGAGGTGTATCGGTGAGATGGCTAGGTTTCGTCCGCGTCCAACCTGATCTGCTGTTCATCTCTTATATCAGACACTTAGGGAACGATAAAAAGCCATTGGCAATCTATCCCGTCGGCCTGTAGCTGGTTAGGCCTCTTCAGACACGGAGGCTTAGAATGTTCGAAGACAATAGATTCAAACTAGTTTCCCCGAGTGGCGGCCGAATGCCGGCAGCGGTTGTTCGAGGCGAATACCGGTTCGGCAAGAGCAAAGATGAAGGCACAACCGATCTCGCGGCGTTTGCGTCGGGTGTGATCAAGCGCCGAAAGAGCGGCCGCTTCGTCACTCCCAACGGCCGGAACACGATCAAGATCGGCGGCCGGTCCGCTGTTGGTTACGAACTCGATCCTGCGATCGCCGGCGCCATCGGCGTTCCGGCGCGCGGATAATCAGTTTCACCGAACTGCTGCCGGGCAATGAGACCCTTCCAATTGCTGTCGGTGGGGATGAAGGCCGGGCGATGCGCTCCGCCTTTGTTTTCGTTGAGCCTGGACAATGAATGTTCGTTCAGCTTCACTCCTGCGCGCCGAGTGAGGGGGAAGAATGGCCGCAATAGGAAAGCTCACGAACAATTCGGAGGAATCCGATGTCTCGGGCCTGCTCTCGGGGGATTCCATTTTCTCTATCCCGTACTTCCAGCGGCCGTATAAGTGGAAGAAGGCGCGGCTCGACCAATTCGAAAGTGATCTCCTTGACCTCGTTGACGATGAGACACTGACCCATTTTCTAGGGGCTGTCATTATTCACGGCCGTCGGAGCTCGCCGTCTGATCCGACTCTGTACGAGGTCATCGACGGGCAGCAGCGAATTACGACCATATACCTGTATCTGTCTGCGGGACTTAAGACTCTGTCGGATCACGGAATGATCGGCGAGGCAGTGTCGCTTTTTCAAAAATATCTGGCGATTGGTCGTTCCGTAAAAGCTGAATCGAATTTCAAACTGCATTCGTGCAAGGAAGATCGCAATCAGCTCAACAAGGTGATGGAAGATTTACAAAAGAACTCCGCTTTCGCTGTTGAGCTTGGATCGTTTAAGCCCGAAAAGTTGAGTCCAACAGGTTGGGACAGCGGACCTCTTTGGAAGAACTATCAGGCTGCTAAAGTGTTCTTCAAAGATCAGGTTAACAAGTACGGCACCGATCGCGTTTCGCTGATTATCAACGCACTTCTCGAAAGAGTGAGTGTGGTACAAATTGATGTGGTGGACCCCACGAACGGACCGAAAATCTTCGATAGTCTAAACTCTCGCCAGGAGCCCATGACCGTTGGTGATCTCGTTCGAAACGAAATCTTCTCTCGGGTAGCCGATCTCGGCCCGGACAAGATCGACTATGTAGACACGCACACTTGGCAGCCGTTCTACGAGCGATTTAAGATCAGTGATACGACCACGCTATTTGAAGGCTATTTTTTTCCCTACGGCCTTATTCAGAACTCAAATTTGAGCAAATCGCAGGTTTATGGTTATCTTCGGAAAGAGTGGGAGAAACACAGCGATCCTGCCGAGATTATCGTCAAGCTGGCGACTTACCAGGACGCTTTCCTTGACCTGATGACCGGGTCTAACCGGCAAGGCCTGACGAAAGACGTCGCTGCCGCTGTTAAGCGCTATAATGACTTCGGCTTCCCCGCCTCGGCTCTGCCGTTTCTGATGCAACTGACCAAGGCAGTGGCGGACGAACGCATCGATCAAGCTACCGGCCTCGAAATTCTAAATAAAATCGAAGCGTTCCTGATCCGACGCGCGCTGTGCGGAATCGAGCCAACAGGACTGCATGCGGTCTTTAAGCGGCTGTGGGAAGACACGAAGGAGAACCGCACTGCAAACGCGGTCGCGGCTAAAATCAAGGAGCGCACGACGGTCACGTGGCCCGATGACGAATTTGTTGCGCGCTCCATACGGTCCAGAGCGCTTTACGGCTCCACAGTCGCTGCATTCGTGATTCGCCAATATGACGAGTCCCTAGGAGGGGACGTACCCGTCAACCCGTCTCAAATCGAACATGTGCTTCCGCGAAACCCGGATGAAGCCTGGGATGGTGTTTTCGACAAGGACCAGCGACAGAAGCTGACCAACGTTTGGGCTAACCTCATTCCACTTTCGTCAGCGATGAACGGCGATCTCGCGAACTCCGGCTATGGGGTAAAGCGACCGATCTATGAATCGGACGCAATGTTCAAGTCAGCCCGCGAATTCGCGAAGACTTACTCCGACTGGACCCCGGAGCGGCTGCAGGATCGATCGACTTTGTTAGTCGATTGGGCGCTGCTTCGCTGGCCGGATTAACTTCTACTCCGCCGCCGGGACGTAGAGCTCGGATCCTTCGTCGTGGAAGCGCTTGCTCATTTGAGCGAAGCTCGCGTCGACATCCTGACCGGAGGTGTCGGGTTCGGTCATGCCGGCTTCCGCGTCAGCTGGTGCTGACGCGGCCTCTCCACCATTCGGCTGGGCCGAATGGTCCCCCTCCCCGTCCCGGGGAGGATTTAGGCGGGCGAATTCCCGTACTTCTTGCGTGATCTTCATGCTGCAGAATTTGGGGCCGCACATCGAGCAGAAGTGGGCAGTCTTGGCGCCCTCCGCCGGTAACGTCTGGTCATGGTATTGCTCGGCGGTTTCCGGGTCGAGCGAGAGGTTGAACTGGTCTCGCCAGCGGAACTCGAACCTTGCGCGGGACAGCGCGTCGTCGTGGAGGCGCGCCGCGGGGTGGCCCTTGGCGAGGTCGGCCGCGTGGGCGGCGAGCTTGTAGGTGATGACGCCGACCTTGACGTCGTCGCGGTCGGGGAGGCCGAGGTGCTCCTTGGGCGTGACGTAGCAGAGCATCGCGGTGCCGAACCAGCCGATCATCGCCGCGCCGATGCCTGACGTGATGTGGTCGTAGCCGGGCGCGACGTCGGTGACGAGCGGGCCGAGCGTGTAGAAGGGCGCCTCGCCGCAGACCTCGAGCTGCCGGTCCATATTCTCCTTGATCTTGTGCATCGGCACATGGCCGGGGCCTTCGATCATCACCTGCACATCGTGTTTCTGCGCGATGCGATTGAGTTCACCCAACGTGTCCAGTTCGGCGAATTGGGCCGCATCA
>JAICXO010000129.1 GCA_025980335.1 Sphingomonas sp.
CCGAGGTCTCGACGTCGAGCTTGAGCGGACCGAGCTTCACATAACCGACGGGCACCCCGTCGGCTTCCCCGATGCGCACGGCGAAAGCTGGGTCGTTCAGCTGGGCTTCCCAGTCGCTGACTGCGACGCCGGAGAGGAAGGTCTGAAGGTCTTCAGGCGGATACAAGTGCGCGAAGGTGTTGCAGAAGACTGTCTGGAAGAGGGCGTGGAGCGCCGCAGCATCCGGCACCCGGGCGTCGCGGTAGCCAATCATGCGAACCCCGCCGGCACTGGCCAGTCCGGCGAATGGATTGCGATGACCTTGAACAGGTGTCCCATCTGGTCGGCTGAGGTGAGCCGGTGCAATGCGCTCTCGATCTCTTGCTCGCGCTGCGGGTTGGCGCGCGAGAGTGCCTGTGCGCGCGCTTCGATGCCGAGGCGGATCAGCCATTCGCCCTGGGCGACGACAGCGCTGATGCTGGCGCCCGCTTCCGCCGCAGCACGGCCGACCGCTTCGAAGTCGACGTGTGCGGTCAGATCCTGCTCGCCGGGGCTGTCGAGGACGGGCGAGAAGCCGTGGCGACGCACTGCCTGCAGCGTGTCGCCGGCCGCGCTCCTCGAATGCCCGTAATCGATGAGAAGCGCGACGCCTCCGTGTTCCACCACGCATCGCCCGACCGTGGCGACGGCTTGTTCGCGTGCCGGCGAGTTTTCGACGATCTCGCCGTCGCGATCGAATGCGAGGCCGCCTGCTGCCGCGATCACGCGCCGCTCGGACGCTCCAACAAACTGCCGAACCGGAAGGGCATCGAGGAATTCATTGGCAACGAGCAAGAGCGGTCTTGGCGGCAACTCGTCGATCGTCTCGTGAATTGCCGCGTCAGGGACCGTCTCCTTCTGCTTTAGACCCAGGACGGGACTCGACTCGACCAAATGGACCTCGCCGCCGAATCCTGCGGAACGGAGCACGCGCAGCGCGTCGCTCGCCAGCGTTCCGCGGCCGGGGCCGAGCTCGGCGTAGATCGCGTCGGCGGGCGCTCCGCTACGCTTCCACGCGTCGGCGAGGCACGCGCCGGCGATCTCGCCGAACATCTGGCTGACTTCCGGCGCCGTCGTGAAGTCGCCGGATGCGCCGAGCGGGTCCCGAGTCGCGTAATAATATGTGTTGCAGGCTTCCATGAACGCTTCGACGCTGATCGGTCCCTCGGCCTGTATCCGGTCGCGGAGCGCGCGTTCGAGCGGCGTCACGAAACCGAAGCGGGCCCCGCCGTCGGCTCGACCCGCACGCGCCGGCGCTTGGCCGTCCACATCAGCCATGCGCCGCCGATGATCATTGGCAGCGAGAGCCATTGGCCCATGTGCAATCCAGTCATTTGCGAGAAGCGGATCAGCTGATTGTCGGGCTCGCGGATGAATTCGATTCCGAAGCGGAAGCAGCCGTAGAAAAACAAGAAGGCGCCGACGAGCTTGCCCGGGTCGTAACGCGCCTTGGTCTTCCAGAACATCCACGCGAGGATCGAGAACAGGACGATGCCTTCAAGGAAGGCCTCATAGAGCTGGCTCGGGTGCCGGGGAGGTCCGAGTACGGGTCCGTAGGGCGTCATCTCGACGAAACGGATGGCCCACGGCACGTGGGTCGGCGCGCCCCACAATTCCTGGTTCACGAAATTGGCGAGACGGCCGAAGAACAGGCCGAACGGCACGCAGCAGGCGACATAGTCGTGGATCCGGAGCCACGACAGCTTCTCCTTGTGCGCGAAATAGATGATTCCGAGCGAGGTTCCGATCACTCCGCCGTGGAACGACATGCCGCCGTCCCACAGCTTCAGGATCTCGATCGGATGGTGGAGATATTCGCCGAGATTGTAGAACAGCACGTAGCCGACGCGGCCGCCGATGATCACCCCGAGCGCCGCGTAGAAGACGAGGTCGTCGGCATGCCGCCGGCTCATCGGTGCGCCGGGCTGCTTCAGCAGCTTCAGCAAGTACCAGTAGCCGATGAAGATTCCGGCGAGGTACGCGAGGCTGTACCAGCGCAAATCGAACGGGCCGAGGTGTAGCGCGATCGGCGAGAGGCCGAAGTTCGGGAAGGCGATATATTGCGAGTTGTCCGGCGCGGCTTGCAAGGGCTTCCCCCTAGATGGTCAGCGCCTCATAAGGCGCGTGTCGGCAAAGGCAAAGGAAGTCGGAGGGGGAATGCAGAGCGCGCTCGACCGCCGCTTCGATGCGGAACTGGCGAGGGTCACGGGACCGGACGGCCAGCTCTCCGTCGGCCGCGACGCGCTCGGCCGGGTAATCGTCGAGAACTTCCCTGCGACGCTGCCGGCGTTCTTTGACGCCTTCTGCGCGCTGAATGCCGGCAACGAAGCGGTCGTCACCGCCGACGAGCGCTTCACTTACGCCGATCTCGACCGCCTGTCCGATCGGGTCGCGCAGGGTCTCGCCGCGCGCGGGATTGCGAAAGGCGACCGCGTCGCCATCGCGATGCGCAATTCGCCGTCGTGGATCCTCAGCTACATGGGCGCGGTGAAGGCGGGTGCGATCGCGACCCTGCTCAACGGCTGGTGGGAGCCCGCCGAAATGGAGCATGCGATCACGCTTACAGACCCCAAGCTGATCGTCGCCGATGAGTCGCGCGCGAAAAGGATTGCTGCACGCTGCACCCGCCGAGACATCCTCAGCCTGCCGGTCGAGATGCCGGCGGAGCAGGCTCTGGCCGAGCTTCTCGCGCCCGAAGGCAGCAGCGAGCTTCCGCAGGTTGCGCCCGAGGATGACGCGACCATACTCTTCACCTCGGGGTCGACCGGGCTGTCCAAAGGGGCCGTGTCCACGCATCGCGCGGTCACCACCGGCACCTACAGCTATGCCGCCGGGCTGATCATCCTCAAGGCCTTGCTCGAGCAGGACGGCCGTCCGCCCGCGACGCCGCGGACGCTACTCAGCGTTCCGCTGTTCCACGTCACCGGCGAAGTGCCGGTGATGCTCAACAGCTTCGTCGTCGGGCGCTGCATGGTGATCATGCCGAAGTGGGATGCAGAAGAAGCTCTACGCCTGATCGAGAAAGAGAAGATCACCTATTTCGTCGGCGTTCCGACGATGAGCCTCGAGCTGATGAACCACCCCAAGCGCGACAAGTACGACCTCTCCTCGCTCAAGGACATCACCGCCGGAGGCGCTCCGCGTCCGGTCAGCCACGTGGAACGGCTGAAGGAGGAGTTTCCCAATGCGCAGCCTGCGCTTGGCTACGGATTGACCGAGACCAACGCGGTCGGCTGCCTCAACTTCTGGAGCAATTACGCGGCCAAGCCCGGGTCGACCGGGCGCGCGGCGCCATTCGTCGAAGTGGCGATCCTCGGCGCGGGCGACCGGCACCTCGCGAGCGGCGAAACCGGCGAGATTGCCATCCGCAGCGCTGCGAACATCGGCGGCTACTGGCGCAATCCGGACGCGACGCGGGAGCTGTTCACTGCCGATCATTTCGTGCGCACCGGCGACGTCGGATATTTCGACGAGGACGGCTATTTGTTCATCGTCGACCGCAAGAAGGAAATCATCATCCGCGGCGGCGAGAACATTTCCGCCGCCGAGGTCGAGGCAGAACTCTATGCGTGCCCCTCGGTTGCCGAAGCGTCGGTCTTCGGCGCGCCGGACGAACGCCTGGGCGAAGTGCCGGTCGCGGTTGTTCTCCCGAAGGACGGCGAAAAAATCGACGAGGAGGCGTTGCGCAGCTTCCTCGACGGGCGGCTCGCCAAATTCAAAATGCCTGACCGGATCATATTCGCGGACGGACCGCTGCCCAAGCTCGGCACCGGCAAGATCGATCGCCGCGCCCTGAAGGCGCAGTACGCCCGTTGAAGCTCGACCGCCGCACGGTGTTGATCGGCGGCGGCGCCGGCGTCGGCCTCGTCGTCGCCTTCGCGCTGTGGCCGCGCCACGCGAGCAGCGATCTCGTCACGAACAAGGACGAAGAGGCGTTCGGCAATTTCATCAAGATCGCGCGCGACGGGCGGATCACCGTCGCCGTCGCGCAGACGGAGACGGGTCAGGGCATCTGGACCGCGCTGCCGCAGATTGTCGCCGATGAGCTCGGCGCCACCTGGGACAGCGTCGCCGTCGAACCGGCGCCGCTGACCGGCGCCTACGTCAATCCGCTCGCGAAAGAAGAAGGCTGGCCCGAGCATAGCCGGATCACAGCAGATTCGACGTCGGTGCGGGCGTTCGAACCAGCGCTGCGCCATGCCGCGGCGGTGGCGCGTGAAATGCTGGTCGGCGCAGCGGCGGACAGATGGAATGTCGAGCCAAAGGACTGCGACACCGGCGACGGTTTCGTGATGAACCGGGGCCGGACCTTCACCTTCGGCGAGCTGGCCGAGGAGGCTGCCGACCGGGCCGCGCCGGGCAGTCCCCGGCTGCGGCAGGGGACGAAGGGACGCCTGATCGGACAGCCGCTGCCGAGGCTTGATGGTCCCGCCAAGGCGGACGGCAGCTGGCGCTTCGCAGCCGACGTGCGGCTGCCCGACATCCTGTTCGCGTCCGCCCGCATTGCACCACCGGGCGGTCGGCTGCGGGGCTTCGCGCGCGAGGCGATTGCAAGCGTTCCGGGCATCCGCCACGTGGCTGCGCGCGATGCATGGCTCGCGGTCGTGGCGGAGACCTGGTGGGCCGCGGAGCGCGGACTGAAAGCAGCAGATCCGACGTTCAGCGGGGCACGCACTCCGCCCAACGTGCGGCGCGCATTCGAGGAGGCACTCGCGTCCGCCGAGGCGGTGCAGTGGTTCAGCCGCGGCGATTATGATCGGGTCGTGCGCGGCTCGCGCCCACTCGCCGCGACGTATTACGTAGCGCCGTCCCAACACCTCGGGATCGAACCCTTGAGCGCCACTGCGCGCGTCGTCGGGTCGGATGTCGAGGTCTGGGCAGCATCGCAAGCGCCGAGCTTTCTCGCCGCCGAGCACGTGCTCTATCCGCTCCCCGCAGGAGAGCCCGCGGGAAGAGCGTTGGAGGCAGACGCGGTGCCGATCGCAATCGACCTCGCGCGCGAGCTCAAGCGCCCCGTGCAGGTAGTCCTCTCGCAATCCTCGAGCCAGAACCACGACCGGGTCGCGCCTGGGGCGCTTGCCCGAATGACGG
>JAICXO010000142.1 GCA_025980335.1 Sphingomonas sp.
GCAGATGCTCGATTCCGCTGGCGTCGAGTACGATGCGGTCAGGCCCGCGCTCGACGAGGAAGAGCTCAAGCTGGGCCTCGACGACCCGGTAGAAATCGCCTCGAGGCTCGCCGCGGCGAAGGCGCAAAGCATCCCGGGCGACTGGGTGATCGGGAGCGACAGCGTGGTCGCCTGCGGCAGCCGCCTGTTCAGCAAGCCGCTCGACCGCGACGAAGCCGCCGAGCACCTGCGCTTCTTCTCGGGCAAGGCGATGGAGCTGACCAGCGCCGTCGCGCTCGCCCGCGGCGG
Source organism: Sphingomonas sp. (assembly GCA_025980335.1). Lineage (GTDB taxonomy): Bacteria > Pseudomonadota > Alphaproteobacteria > Sphingomonadales > Sphingomonadaceae > Sphingomicrobium. The sequence goes on from JAICXO010000142.1 coordinate 289, forward strand.
AATGCTCGACTGGTCGCATGCCGAAACCGCGATGCTTCGGGTCCGCCCGCTATCGGAAGCCTTCATCGCCGCATATCTCGATGCCGAATGGCCCGAGGTCGGCTACACTGTCGGCGTGTTCCGGCTGGAGGGCCGCGGAGTGCAGCTGTTCGACTCCATCGAAGGCGACCATTTCACGATTCTCGGCATGCCGCTGATCGCGCTTCTCCGCGCGCTGCGCGAACGAGGGCTGATGGCCGCATGATCAGGATCGCGCTCACCGGCTCCATCGGCATGGGCAAGTCCACCGTCGCTGGCATGTTCGCCGCCGCCGGCGTGCCGGTGTTCGATGCCGACGCGGTCGTGCGCCAGCTCCAGGGCCCCGGCGGCGCGCTTGTCGACCGGATCGGCGAGATATTCCCCGGCACCGTCCGCTGCGGAACGCTCGACCGCGACTGCCTTGCGCAAATCGTCCTCAGCGACCCGGCAAAGCTCGCCGCGCTCGAGGCCGTCGTCCACCCCGCGGTGCGCGAGTGGCGGCAGGCGTTCATCGACGAAAACTCGGCCGCGCCGGCGCTGGTGTTCGAAATTCCGCTGTTGTTCGAAACCGGCGGCGAAAAGGAGTTCGACAAGGTCGTGGTCGTCTCCGCGCCGCCGGAGATTCAGCGCGCTCGGGTGCTTCAACGGCGCGGAATGACGGCGGCGAAGCTCGATTCGATTCTGAAACGCCAGGTTCCCGACGAGGAGAAGCGGCGGCGCGCCGATTTCGTCATCGATACCGGCACCGAGCTATCCACAACAGAAGCCCAGGTGCGCGACATTCTTGCTTGCCTGGAGCTGCCCGGAGCGTAGATTCGCCGCCGTGCGGGAAATCGTCTTCGATACCGAAACCACCGGCCTCAACCCCGCGGGCGGCGACCGCATGGTCGAGATCGGCTGCGTCGAAATCTACAACCGGGTCGAGACGGGCCGCCACTTCCACGCCTATTTCAATCCCGGCCGCGACATGCCGAGCGAGGCGGAGGCCGTTCACGGCCTCACGACCATCTTCCTCTCCGACAAGCCCCATTTTTCCGAGAAGGCCGAGGAGCTCATCGACTTCATCGAGGATTCGCCGCTCGTCGCGCACAATGCGAGCTTCGACTTCGGATTCCTCAACCACGAGCTCGAGCTTTGCGGCAGGCCGGGCGTGTGCATGAGCCGGATGGTCGACACGCTGACGCTCGCGCGGTCGAAGCATCCGGGCGCGAAGCACAGCCTCGACGCCTTGTGCATGCGCTTCGGCATCGACCGCAGCCAGCGCATCAGGCACGGCGCGCTGCTCGACGCGCAGCTGCTGGCGCAGGTCTATGTCGAGCTCACCGGCGGTCGCCAGATCGGGCTCGGCCTGGTCGCCGATACCGCCTCGGTGGCGGTGCAACAATCGAGCGGACCGGTGACCATCCGCGAACCGCGTCCGCCGCGGCCGCACGCGGCGGCGCAAGAGGAACTCGAACGCCATCGCGCGTTTATTGCTCAACTCGTCAACCCGCTCTGGGCGCGCTTCGCCTGACCGGTTGACGGCTGGTTCGGGCGGCTCCTAAGCGGCCGCCGACGACAAGGAGCAGTCTAGTGGACGTTCGCGTCGCAGGTCATCAGGTCGATCCCGGGGATTCGGTGCGCGAATATGCGCAGCAGCGGATATCCGAAATCACGCAGAAATATTTCGCGCGCACGGTCGGGGCGAACGTCACCTTCGGGCGGGGGGCGGACAACGGCTATAGCTGCGACATCGTCGCCCCGGTGATGCAGGGCATCGTCCTCAAGGCGTCGCACAGCGCGCGCGAGCCGCAGATGGCGTTCAACGGCGCCGCGGACCGGATCGAAAAGCAGCTTCGCCGCTACATGCGTCGGCTCAAGGACCACAATCCTGGCGAAGGCGAAGCCCAGGAGTATGTCGAGAACGCCGGCTACAAGATCCTCGATTCGTCGCAGGCGGCGAACGACGGCGAAGCGTCCTTCCCGGCGGTCGTGGCCGAAACCCGGGTGGACATCCCCGAATCGAGCGTGTCGGACGCCGTCATGCTGATGGACTTGCGCAACACCAACGCTCTGATGTTCAAGAACAGCGGGACCGGCGAGTTCAACATGATCTATCGCCGCGAGGACGGAAACATCGGCTGGGTCGAGCCGCGCCAGGCGTAAACCCCTCTTTCCATCACGAAGCCGCGATGCCACAGCGGCGCGGTTCATGAGTAAGGCTATGCATCTGCTGGATTTCCTCGATTTCGACGCGATCAAGACGAGCCTTCCGGGCGGAAGCAAGAAGGCGCTTCTGCAGCAACTCGCCAGCCTCGCGGCGCAGCGGCTCGATCTCGATGCCGCGGCAATTCTCGCCAGCGTCTCGGAGCGCGAGCAGCTCGGCTCGACCGGCTTCGGCCACGGCGTCGCGATTCCTCATGGCAAGGTCGAGGGCGTGAAGCAGATCTATTGCCTGTTCGCGCGCCTCGCCGAGCCGCTCGACTACAAGGCGATCGACGCGCGCCCCGTCGATCTCGTCTTCCTGCTTCTTTCGCCGCCCGATGCCGGCGCCGACCATCTCAAGGCGCTCGCCGCGATCAGCCGGGTCACGCGCCACGCGGCGACGCTGGAGAAGATGCGCGGCGCGCGAAGCCGCGATGCGCTCGCCGCCGTGTTGATGGGCGCGGACGAGCGGGACGCCGCCTGAGCGAGCGCCTCCCCGCAGGGCTCGAAGTCGCGGGCATCCTTCGCCGCGCCGCCGCTTCCGGCGATTTCGCCACGGTTCTCAAGAAGGGCGATCCGGACCGCGGCTCGCTGCTGATCCTCGTCTCCAGCCGCGGCCGCCATGTCGCCTGCCTGGAGCGAATGCTTGCCGCCGACGGAAGCTATCGCTGGCAGCCGGTCGGGCCGGGCGAGTCGGCGAGTTCCGCCGATATCGCCGGCTTCCTCGCGCGCCGCGCACGCTTCGACGGGGATTCGTGGGCGATCGAACTGGATATCGCGGACGCTGAACGGTTCATCGCTGAAACGACCTCGTCGGGTTGACCCTGCCGCGGCTGCGGTCAAAACGGGTGCACAACAACAAGAGCGGGGGGCATTCTCCAGGCAAAGATGCCGAGAATGCCACGCGAGACGGGGAATCACGGCAAGCACCAGCAGAAGTATTTGCAAGTAATCGGTGCTTGAACATCCGCGGTTAACCGCAATTTCACGGTAACAGTTTTGGCTTCTTTTCGTTCGGCGCTGCTGATTTGTGCTGCGCTCACCGCCTCGACCATTGCTCCGGCGCAAGCCGGACCTACGGGTTCCGAAACGCTCACCAGGGTCGCCAACGCGACGCTCGCGAAGGTTTCTGTCCCGGAACTGATCGATCCCGACGGTCAGCCGCAGCTTTCGCAGCCCGACACGGAGAGCCAGCAAGCTCCCACCGACGACCAGAGCAATCAGCCGTCGATCGACCGGTCAGAGGACCTCGCGTCGATGGTTGCCGACCTCCGCAGCTCCGACCCGGGCAGCCATGAGCTCGAATGTCTCGCCACCGGCGTCTACTTCGAGGCCAAGAGCGAGCCGCTCGCCGGTCAGCTGGCCGTCGCGCAGGTAATCGCGAATCGCACCGACTCCGGCGGGCGGTTCCCCTCGACCTATTGCGGCGTGATCTTCCAGCGCGGGCAATTCTCCTTCATCCACGGACATTCCTTGCCGCATGTCGCTCGCGACAGTCGCCAGTGGCAGACCGCCGTGGCGGTCGCCAAGATCGTCGACGAAGGCCTGAAGCAGTCGCAGGTCGGCGACGCGCTCTTCTTCCACGCGCGCTACGTCTCGCCGGGCTGGCACCTCAAGCGCGTCGCCTCGATCGGCAACCACATCTTCTTCCGCTAGGGAAAAAGCGAACGC
>JAICXO010000028.1 GCA_025980335.1 Sphingomonas sp.
ACCAGCACACTCATTTCGCAATCCCCAGACCCTTGAGGCGATCGACCAGCTCGTCGACGCTGGCGACCTTGATTCCGGCCTGGCGCTTCGACGGCTCGGTCACCTTGATCGTCTCCAGCCGCCGCGCGACGTCGACGCCGTAATCGCCGGGCGACTTGGTTGCGAGCGGCTTCGACTTGGCCTTCATGATGTTCGGCAGCGATGCGTAGCGCGGCTCGTTGAGGCGCAGGTCGGTGGTGACCACCGCCGGCAGCTGAAGCTTCACCGTTTCGAGTCCGCCATCGACCTCGCGCGTGACGGTGACATTGTCGTTGGCCGCTTCGACCTTCGAGGCGAACGTCCCCTGCGGCCAGCCGAGCAGCGCGGCGAGCATCTGGCCCGTCGCATTATTGTCGTCGTCGATCGCCTGCTTGCCGAGGATGAACATTCCCGGCTGCTCTTCCTCGGCGATCTTCGCGAGGATCTTGGCCACGGCGAGCGGCTCGACCTCTTCGTCGGTCTGCACCAGGATCGCGCGGTCGGCGCCCATCGCCAGCGCGGTGCGCAGCGTCTCTTGCGCCTTCGCGGGACCGATCGACACCGCAACGATCTCGCTCGCGACGCCTTTCTCCCTGAGGCGGATCGCCTCCTCCACCGCGATCTCGTCGAACGGGTTCATGCTCATCTTGACGTTGGCGAGATCGACGCCCGAGCCGTCCATCTTCACCCGCGGCTTCACGTTGAAATCGATCACGCGTTTGACCGCGACCAGCACTTTCATTTGCAAACCTCCAACTCGTCATTCCCGCGAAAGCGGGAATCCCGCCTTTCTTCAACCCCGCTCAAGGAAAGGCAGCGGGACCCCCGCTTTCGCGGGGGTGACGAAAACTAGGCAGGCACGGCCTCTTTCACTTCGGCCACGATCTTCTTCGCGGCATCGCCGAGGTCGTTGGCCGCGATGATCGGCAGCCCGCTCGAGGCGAGGATGTCCTTGCCCTGCTGGACGTTCGTGCCTTCTAGCCGCACCACCAGCGGCACGCGCAGGTCGACCTCGCGCGCCGCGGCGACGATGCCTTCGGCGATGATGTCGCAGCGCATGATTCCGCCGAAGATGTTGACTAGGATGCCCTTCACCGCCGGGTCGCTGAGGATGATCTTGAACGCCGCCGTGACCTTTTCCTTGTTCGCGCCGCCGCCGACGTCGAGGAAGTTGGCCGGCTCGCCGCCCTCGAGCTTGATGATGTCCATCGTCGCCATGGCCAAGCCCGCGCCGTTGACCATGCAGCCGATCGACCCGTCCAGCTTGATGTAGCTGAGGTCGTATTTCGAGGCCTCGATCTCGGCGGGGTCCTCTTCGCTGAGGTCCCGAAGCTGCTCGAGGTCCGGGTGCCGGAAGCTTGCGTTGCTGTCGAAGCCAACTTTCGCGTCCAGCACCAGCAGCTCACCCTTGTCGGTCACCGCCAGCGGGTTGATCTCGATCTGCGACGCATCGGTGCCGACGAACGCGTCGTAGAGCTTCGCGAGGACCTTTCCGCATTGCTTCGCCAAATCGCCGGTAAGCCCGAGCGCCGCGGCCACTTCGCGGCCGTGGTGCGGCATCAGCCGCGTCGCCGGATCGATCGTGATGGTGGCGATCTTCTCAGGCGTCTCGTGCGCGACCTTCTCGATCTCCACGCCGCCCTCGGTCGAGGCGACCACCGCAATCCGTCCGCTTTCGCGGTCGACGAGCAGAGCGAGATAGAATTCCTTTTCGATATCGACCCCGTCGGTGATGTAGACACGCTGGACCTGCTTGCCGGCGGGACCGGTCTGCACGGTCACCAGCGTTTTCCCGAGCATCTCCTGTGCGTTGTCGCGCACTTCATCGATCGAACGGGCAAGGCGGACGCCGCCCTTCGCCGAATCGCCGAGCTCCTTGAACTTGCCCTTGCCGCGGCCGCCGGCGTGAATCTGCGCTTTCACGACCCACAGCGGACCCGGAAGCCTCTCCGCAGCCGCGACGGCTTCCTCGACAGTCATCGCCGGATAGCCCGCGGGAACGGGCACGCCGTACTTAGCGAGGAGTTCCTTGGCCTGATATTCATGGATGTTCATGGGCAGCGCCCTTAATCAGAAGCCTGCTGCGATGCAAAGCGAGCCACGCCCGATCCGCAAGATCATCCATGTCGACATGGATGCCTTCTATGCGTCGGTCGAGCAGCGCGACGATCCTTCGCTCAAGGGCCAGCCGGTCGCGGTCGGCGGTGGCCACCGCGGAGTCGTCGCTGCCGCATCGTATGAGGCGCGCAAGTTCGGTGTGCGCTCGGCGATGCCGTCGGTGACGGCCAAGCGCCGCTGCCCCGAGCTGGTGTTCGTGAGGCCCAGGTTCGACGTCTATCGCGCCGTCAGCCACCAGATCCGCGCGATCTTCGCCGCCTACACCGACCTGATCGAACCGCTGAGCCTCGACGAAGCGTATCTCGACGTCAGCGAAGACCGGCTCGGCCTCGGCACCGCGCGCGCCATCGCCGAGGACATCCGCCGCCGGATCCGTGAGGAAACCGGCCTCACCGCATCGGCGGGCGTGTCTTACTGCAAGTTCATCGCCAAGCTCGCCTCGGACTATCGCAAGCCCGACGGGCTGACGGTGATCACGCCCGAGCGCGGACCCGAGTTCGTCGCCTCGCTGCCGGTGGCGAGATTCCACGGCATCGGCCCGGTCACGGCGAGGAAGATGGAGGCGCTCGGCATCCTCACCGGCGCGGACCTCAGCGAATGGAGCCTGCCGGCGCTCGAAGCGCAGTTCGGCAGCTCCGGCGCCTGGTACCACCGCATCTGCCGCGGGATCGACGAGCGCGAAGTGAAGCCCGATCGGCCCTACAAATCGGTGAGCGCCGAGCGAACGTTCGACGAGGACCTGACCGATCCGGAGCGCCTCGCCGTCGAGCTCGAGCGGATCGCGGGCTACGCGTGGGAGCGCGTGAAGCGTGCCGAAGTGAGCGGCCGCACCGTAACCCTCAAAGTCAAGTTCGGCGATTTCACCATCGTCACCCGTTCGAAAAGCTTCGGTTCGTGGGTCCCTGACCTTCCTGCCTTCAGCAGTGCCGGCCAAGGACTCCTCGCCGCGCTCCATCCCATCCCCAAGGGCATCCGCCTGCTTGGCTTGGGCCTCCATAACTTAAGTGAAGGCGCGGAGGCGGCACCGCTTCAGCTGGGACTCGCAATTTGAACCCCGTTCTGATATAAAACTCTCATACGGGGCCGCGAGCGATTCAGCTGCGGCCTTAAAATCATAGGGAAGCCACGAAACAGGCATGGAGCCACGGCCGCTGGTCGTTTTGGGGGGCGTTGCGGATGCGCCGGCTCTGTTGCCGCAAACGGAAAGGTTAGCAATGGCTACAAAGGCGCTCAGCTTCGATGTCGGCGATTATGTCGTGTACCCCAAACATGGCGTTGGCCGCGTCGTCGAGCTGCAAAGCACCGAAATCGCCGGAACCCGTCTCGAGCTTTACGTTCTCCGCTTCGAGAAGGAGAAGATGACCCTTCGCGTGCCCGTCAACAAGGCGGACTCGGTCGGCATGCGCAAGCTCTCGTCGGACAAGACGATGAAGGATGCGCTCGAGACTCTGAAGGGCAAGCCCAAGGTCAAGCGCACCATGTGGTCGCGCCGCGCCCAGGAGTATGAGGCGAAGATCAACTCGGGCGACCTGACGTCGATCGCCGAAGTGACTCGCGACCTGTTCCGCCCGGACGATGCGCCCGAGCAGAGCTATTCCGAGCGGCAGATTTTCGAAGCCGCGTCGTCGCGCCTCGCGCGTGAGCTCGCCGCGATGGAGCAGACCGACGAGAAGGCGGCGCTCGCGAAGATTCTCGAGATCCTCAACAAGGCAGCGCTCGTCCACCACAAGTCGAAGGAAGACGCGTAGTCTTACCCGTCATTCCCGCGAAGGCGGGAATCCCGCTGTTTCGTACGGAAGCGGGACCCCCGCGTTCGCGGGGGGGACGAATAGGAGTCAACATGAAGGGCGCTCCGTTCGGGGCGCCCTTCTTTTTTTGGCCATTGCCGACTCACTCCTGTGCGCGTATTAGTGTTGTAAGACACTAACCAGGAGAGGTGCGATGCCGCGATCGCTCGCAATGGAGATCCTGTCGGCGTTCGTGACTGCGAGCCGAGCCGCTGGCGAGCGCCACCAGGCCGATTTCGATGACAACAGCCCCGAGGCCGACCGTGAATTCGAAATCGGCGACTTCGACCGAATCGAGGTCGCGGGGCCGTTCGAACTCGAAATCCAGACCGGGAGCGGGCCTAGCGTTCGCGCCAACGGCCCCGAATGGGCGCTCGACGCTTTGGCGGTCGAGAACGAAGGCGAGTCGCTGTTCATCGGCTGCGACGGCGAGTGCGACGGGAGCGTCCACGTCACGGTCACCACGCCGCGCTTGCGCGCGCTTCGGACGAGCGGCTCCGGCGACGTCTCGGTCGACCGCGTGAAGGGAGATTCCTTCGATTGTGCATGCAGCGGTTCGGGCGACCTCTCGATCGATGAGATCAAGGCCGAGCGGGTCAAACTGTCCGCCGCCGGATCCGGCGACATTCGCATCGACAAGGTGAGCGGCGGCGAGCTCGACACGGTGCTGATGGGTTCGGGAGACCTGGCGATCGACGCCGTCGAAACCGGCGCGTTCAATCTGACCATCAACGGCTCGGCCGACGCCCGCATGGAGGATTATTGCGGCGAGCAATTTCGCGCCCTGCTCACCGGATCGGGTGACCTGACGGTCGAAATGATCGAAGCGAAGGCGCTCGATTGCTCGGTGTTCGGCTCGGGCGACATTCGCATCGACCGCGGCGAAGCGAAGCAGGCGAAGCTCGAAACCGCGGGATCGGGCGACATAGCGGTCGATGGCGTCGATTTGGAGGATGCGACCGTCTCCGTCTGCGGGTCCGGCGACGTTTCCGCATGCGTCAGCGGTCGCGCGGAAGTCACGATCATGGGCTCGGGCGACGTGAGCGTCACCGGGGGCGCCAAATGCACCGTGCGCGGCAGCGGCTCGGGCGACGTGCACTGCTCGTGACGCGAGAATCCGCTACACTATCGAACGAAATGCTCTCGAGGAGATGACATGCGCAAATCCATCGCCGCAGCAGTGATCGCCGCTTCCGCAGCTACTGGCGCCTGCGGTCAGGTCCACGGCGAAGGCGCCGGGCCGACCGTCTCCCGCAGCTTCCCGGTCGGCAACTTCCACGCCATCGAGGTCGCAGGTCCCTACGATGTCACCGTCAACACGGGCGCGAACCCCGGCGTATCGGCGCAGGGCTCGCAGAAGCTTCTCGACCATACGACCGTGGAGGTGGAAGGTGACAAACTGGTGATCCGTCCGAAGCGCGAGCACGGCTTCTTCAACTGGGGCTGGGGATCGAACGGAAAGGCGAGCTTCACGGTCACCGTGCCGCAGATCGGCGCGGCGACGCTCGCCGGATCGGGCGACCTCAATGTCAACGCAGTCCAGGGGAACGACTTCCAGGCGAAGCTCGCCGGATCGGGCGACCTCGCGATCGGCTCCCTCAACGTCCAATCCGTCAAGCTGTCGGTCGCCGGATCGGGCGATACGAAAATCGGCGGCGGCCGCGCCTCGTCTGCCGAATACGACATCGTCGGCTCGGGCGGGATCGATGCCGCGCAGGTCGCGAGCGAGCAGCTCAAGGTCAGCATCGCCGGCTCGGGCGACGTCAAGGCTCACGCAACCGGCACGGCGAACGTCAGCATCATGGGCTCGGGCGACGTCACCGTCACGGGCGGCGCCAAATGCGCGGTGAGCAAGGCCGGGTCGGGCGACGTCAGTTGCTCTTAAGACGGACTTAACCACGATCGCGGAAGGTGCGCCGTCATGCGCACCTCCCTTCTCGCCGCCGCCCTTTTCCTCGCCGCCGCCCCGGCAGCCGGAGCGACCCGCAATTTCGGAATCACCGATTTCCAGAAGGTGAGGGTCGATGGGCCGTTCAAGGTCACGCTGACGACGGACGTCGCGCCGTTCGCGAAGGCAACTGGCTCGCCCGAGGCACTCGACCGGGTGGCGATCGATGTCCGCGGCGACACGCTCGTCGTCCACAACAACCTCGATTCATGGGGCGGCTTCCCCGGCCAGAGTTCCGGCCCCGTCACGGTGACCATCGGCACGCACGATCTCGCTGCCGCATGGCTCAACGGCTCGGGCGGCCTGTCGATCGACCGCGTCAAGGGACTGAAATTCGACCTGTCGGTGCAGGGAAGCGGCGCCGTCGACATCGCCCACGCGACGGTGGACCAGCTCAACGTCAGCGTCGTCGGTACCGCCAGCGCGCGACTGGCGGGGCAAGCGGCCAAGTTGACGGCAGTGACCCGGGGCATCTCGAGCCTCGACGCAGCCGCGCTTTCCACCAAGGATGCGACACTCGGCGCAGAAGGCGCCGCGACCATCGCCGCGAATGCGACCAATGCCGTAACCGTCGACGCCACCGGGCCCGCCACCGTGCGCCTGAGCGGCAATCCGGCGTGCACGCTGCGGGTCAGCGGATCGGCGACGGTCAGCGGCTGCCGCTAGACCAGCGCGAGCGACGCCAGCCTTCCGTAAAGCCGCGGCGGCAGCGCGCCGAGGCCGGTTGCATCGTCCTCGCTTCCGGGTGCATCCGACTCCTCGAGATAGCGCCAGCCTTGGTGCGCGCGGCGCGGCATCGGCGAAACCGGCACGAACTCAGCCGAACAGACGATATCGATGCGCCCGTCGTCGCGGTCTTCGAAGCGGAGAATTTCGATTCCCGCAACGAGCCGGTGCTTGACGATCCAGTAGAGATTGCCGCCGATCAGTTCGGCCGCGCGCTTCGGGCGCATGCGCGTCGCGACCCGGAGTTCGCCATTGGAAGCACGGTTCGCAATCCTCTGCTGCAGCGCCTCGCAGTCGCGGCACGCGAACGCGACCTTGGTCAGATGGAGTTTCGGCACGCGCTAACGGATGCCGACTTCCTCCATGATTCGCAATGGCTTAGCCGTGAAGGCCAAACAGCGCGGCAAGACCGAGAAACGAGAAGAAACCGATCACGTCGGTCATCGTGGTGACGAACACTGTCGAGGTCACGGCCGGATCGATCCCCAGCTTCTCGAGGCCGACCGGTATGAGGACACCCGACAGGCCGGCGTTCAAATTGTTGATGACCATCGCTGCAAACAGCACCAGGCTGAGCGCCGTATCGTGATAGACGAACTGGCATCCCACGGCCATGACCACGCCTAGTCCAAGACCGTTTGCGAGCGCGATCCAAAGCTCCCGCATGATCATCCGCAGCGTGTTCGATTCGGTCAGCTGATTGGTTGCCAAGGCCCGGACCGTGACAGCCATGGTCTGAGTGGCGGCGTTGCCACCCATTCCGGCGACGATCGGCATGAGCACTGCTAGCGTCACCAGCCGCGAGATCGTCCCCTGAAATGCGGCCACGACGGAAGCCGCCAGGATCGCCGTCCCGAGGTTGATGAACAGCCACCACATCCGGGTGCGGACAATCTCGGTGAGCGGCGCATTGATGTCGCTGTCGCCGGCCTGGCTGAGCCGAAGCACGTCCTCGCCCGCTTCCTCCTGGATGATGTGCACCACGTCATCGACGGTGATCATGCCGACGAGCCGGTTCGAATCGTCGACCACCGCCGCCGAGACGAGCGCATATTTCTGGAACCGGAGCGCGACGTCTTCCTGGTCCATGTCGACCGGGATCAGCGTCTGCTCGCGCACCATGACCTCGGCAACCGGCGTGTCGCGCGGAGTCCTGAGGATCGTCGATAGCTTGCAGGTGCCGACCGGATGATGATCCGGGCTGACCACGAACACTTCCCAGAAATCCGTCGGCAGATCGGCGTTCGAGCGCAGGTAGTCGATCACCTGCCCGACCTTCCATTGCTCCGGCACGGCGCAGAGGTCGCGCTGCATCAGGCGGCCGGCCGATTCCTCCGGGTAGCTCAGCGCCTCCTCGACCGCCGCTCGGTCGTCGGGTTCCATCCGCTGCAGGACCGCTTCCTGCTCGTCGCGGTCGAGGTCCTCGATCAGCGCGACCGCATCGTCGGTCTCGAGCTGGCCGGCGATGTCCGCGACCTGCTGCGGCTCCATCTCGTCGAGCAGGCCCTCGCGGACATAATCGTTCATTTCCGCGAGCACGTCGGGGCTGATGATCCCGGCGAGCGCCTTGACGAGCCCCTCACGCTCGTCGTGCGCGGCAAGCTCGATCAGGTCGGCGATATCGGCGGGGTGGAGCGGCGCGACCAGCTGGCGCGCCGTCTCGTCGTCGCCGGCATCGACCGCGTCCAGAACACGTTCGACGAACGCCGGGCGGAGCCGGTCCTCCTCGTCGATGGCGCTCGAATGGCCCGGGTTCGATTCCGCGATCAGCGGGGGCGGGATCTGGTCGTTGTCGGCCATGGCGCTCCCCTCGATTGGACCCGGTGCCGCCCTCCTATGGGCGCACCTGCTCTGGCGCAACCACCGGAGCGTCCCTAAATCGCCGGTCTTTCGAACCTTTCATCCGGAGTTCATTCCATGGCCGATGCCGACCGCCTGACCCTCACCCTCTCAAGCGGCGGCGACGTCGTCATCAAGCTCCGCCCCGACCTTGCTCCCGGCCATGTCGAGCGCATTACCGAGCTCGCCAACAGCGGCTTCTATGACGGCGTCGTCTTTCACCGAGTGATCCCCGGTTTCATGGCGCAGGGCGGCGATCCGACCGGGACCGGCTACCACGGCTCCGAGCTTCCGAACCTCAAGGCCGAATTCTCGCGCGAATCGCACAAGCGCGGAGTCGCCTCGATGGCGCGCTCGCAGAACCCCGACAGCGCGAATAGCCAGTTCTTCATCGTGACGGCGGACTCGCCCTTCCTCGACAATCAATACACCGTCTGGGGCGAGGTCGAGAGCGGCATGGAGCATGTCGACGCGCTGCCGGTAGGCGAGCCGCCGCGTGAGCCCGGGAAGATCGTGAAAGCGAAGGTCGGATAAGCGGCCGCGTGATCAAAGTCGCCCTCGTCACCGGCGCTTCGGCGGGGCTCGGAGTTGAGTTCGCGCGCCAGCTGGCGAGGCGCGGCCACCGCCTCGTCCTCGCCGCACGGCGCAAGGACCGGCTGGACGAGCTTGCCCGCGAAGTCGGGAACGCACGCGCGGTTGCGATCGACCTCTCGCGAGAAGGTGCTGCCACGAGCTTGATGGCCGACATCGACGCGAACGGCGAGACGGTCGACCTACTGGTCAACAATGCCGGCTTCGGGCTGATCGGCCGCTTCGCCGAGCTCGATGCCGGCCGGCTGCGGCAGATGATCGACCTCAATGTCGGCGCGCTGACGGACCTGTGCCGGGCGGCGGCACCCGCGATGATCGAACGGAGATCGGGTGCGATCCTCAACGTCGCTTCCACGGCGGCATTTCAGCCAGGACCGAAGATGGCTGTCTATTTCGCGACGAAGGCGTTCGTGCTGTCGCTAAGCGAAGCGCTTCACGAGGAGCTGAAGCCCCACGGAATCGAGGTCAGCTGCCTGTGCCCCGGTCCGACCCGCACCGAGTTCGGCGACGTCGCGGGCTTTGGCGGCAACGGCTTGTTCGACAAAGTGGCGATGAACGCCGCGCGCGTGGTCGAGACCGGTCTCAGAGGCCTCGACGCGAACCGCGCCGTTGTCGTCGCCGGGCTGATCAACAAGGTCGGCGCGGCGAGCACCCGCTTCGCTCCACGCTCGGTGGTTCGCAAAATCGCCGGGGCGATCAAATATTGAGCGCACAAGTGAACCCGCGCGCCATACGCACCGTTGCGCTATGGGAACGAGCGCGGGACAGGAGACAAGATGCCTGAAGCTGACACGATCGATCGCGTGAAGTCGCGCAAGGTGCAGGTCGCGAGCCTTCCGCCCGCCGACAGCGGCCGCGGCTTTGCCCGCTTGCCCGACAAGCTGATGGACGAGCTCGGCCTGTCCGAAGGCGACGTGATCGAGATCGTCGGCAAACGCTCGACAGCGGCGCGGGCGATCCGCCCGTACGGCGAGGACGAGAATCTCGACATCGTCCGGCTCGACGGGCTCCAGCGCGCCAACGCCGGCGTCGGCTCGGGCGATTTCGTCGAGGTGCGCAAGGCCGAGTCGAAGCCGGCGACGAAGGTGGTCTTCGCACCGGCGCAGCCCAACGTGCGCCTGCAGGGTTCCTCGGATGCGCTGAAGCGCACTTTTGCCGGCCGGCCCCTGGTCGAAGGCGACACGGTCGCGACCACCGGGCACCAGCGGATCAACGCCGACATGCCCGACCACATCCGCCAGCTGCTCAACGCTCCGGCTTTCGCGCTTCAGGAGCTTCGGCTGGTCGTCGCTTCGACGACGCCCAAGGGAATCGTGCACATCGATGCCAACACCACGGTCGAGCTTCTGCCCGAATATACCGCGGCCGACGGGCAGCGCCGCGCCGACGTCACCTACGACGACCTCGGCGGCATGCGCGATGCGATCGACGGGCTGCGCGAAATGGTCGAGTTGCCGCTCCGCCATCCCGAGCTGTTCCAGCGGCTCGGAGTGGATCCGCCCAAGGGCGTGTTGCTGCATGGCCCGCCCGGCACCGGCAAGACGCTTCTCGCGCGCGCCGTCGCGAACGAGAGCGCCGCCAAGTTCTTTCTCATCAACGGGCCGGAAATCATGGGCTCCGCCTATGGCGAGAGCGAGCGGCGGCTGCGCGAAATTTTCGAACAGGCGGCGCAGGCCGCGCCGTCGATCATCTTCATCGACGAGATCGACTCGATCGCGCCGAAGCGCGGACAGGTGACCGGCGAGGCCGAGAAGCGCCTCGTCGCGCAGCTGCTGACTCTGCTCGACGGCATCGAGCCGCGCCAGAACACGGTAGTCATCGCCGCGACCAACCGTCCCGAAGCAATCGACGAGGCGCTTCGCCGCCCCGGCCGCTTCGATCGCGAAATCGTCGTCGGCGTGCCCGACGAGCCCGGACGGCGCGAAATCCTCGGCATCCACACTCGCGGCATGCCGCTCGCGCCCGACGTCAACCTCGATGACCTTGCGAAGCGCACCTACGGGTTCGTCGGCGCCGACATCGCCGCCTTGTGCCGCGAGGCGGCGCTCGAGGCCGTCCGCCGCATCATGCCGCGCATCAACCTCGCGGAGCAGCTCATCCCGACCGAGATCCTCGACCAGTTATCAGTCGAGCGGAATGACTTCGAAAATGCGCTCAAGCGTGTCCAGCCGTCGGCGATGCGCGAAGTGATGGTCGAGGCGCCGCAGGTCCGCTGGGAGGACATCGGCGGGCTCGACGAGGCGCGCGACCGCCTGAAGGAAGGCGTCGAGCTTCCGCTCAAGCATCCGAACGCGTTCCGCAGGCTTGGCATCAGGCCGGCCAAGGGCTTCCTGCTCTACGGCCCTCCCGGCACCGGCAAGACCCTTCTCGCCAAGGCCGCGGCGCGCGAGAGCGAAGCCAATTTCATCGCCACCAAATCATCCGACCTGCTGAGCAAATGGTACGGCGAAAGCGAGCAGCAGATCGCGCGGCTGTTCAACCGCGCACGGCAGGTCGCGCCGACGATCATCTTCATCGACGAGCTCGACAGCCTCGTGCCCGCGCGCGGCGGCGGTCTCGGCGAGCCGCAGGTCACCGAGCGCGTGGTCAACACGATCCTTTCGGAGATGGACGGGCTCGAGGAGCTTCAGAACGTCGTCGTGATCGGCGCGACGAACCGGCCGACCCTGGTCGATCCCGCGCTGCTTCGCCCCGGCAGGTTCGACGAGCTCATCTATGTCGGCGTGCCCGACGCAGCCGGACGGCGGCGAATCCTCGCGATCCACACCAAGAGCATGCCGCTCGCCGATGATGTCGACCTCGACAAAATCGCGCAGCGGACCGAGCGCTTCACTGGCGCCGACCTCGAGGACCTCGTGCGCCGGGCGGGCCTGACCGCGCTTCGCCGAGGACTCGACGCGGCGACGGTGACGATGGCCGATTTCGACGTCGCACTCGGCGAAACGCGAGCGTCGGTCACGACCGAGATGCTCGACGAGTACAGCCGGATCCAGGACACGCTGAAGAGCGACGCGACGCGCCCGCTCGGCGGCATCGGTTTCGTGCTTCCGGGAATGCTCCACCCGCGCGAGGGCGGAAAAGCCTAGGCCGCGCGATCTCCGCCTCGTCGCGCAAATGGCGCCGTTCGCAGACAGCGCGGGGTCTGGGCGGCCACTAGCGCGTTGGAAAACTTGCCAAGTGGCGGCGCATTTGCCAACGCTCGCCCTCCCCTCCCGCCAGGAGTATTCATGTCGACCTCACCCGCGCGCACGCTGAAAGGTTCACGCCGACTTCAGCGCCGCCGCGACCGCCGCAGCCCGAGTCCCCAGTGGCAATTCCTGCGCGGCTTCCTCAAGAACCCGGTGATGGTCGGCTCGATCATTCCGTCGAGCCGCGTGCTGATCGAGAAGATGCTCGCGCCGGTCGACTGGGCCAACACGAAGCTGTTCGTCGAATATGGACCCGGCGTCGGCACCTTCACCCGGCCGGTGCTCGAAAAGCTCGGACCCGACGCGAAGCTGGTGACCATCGATACCAACCCCGACTTCACCCGGTACCTCAAGGATTCGATCGACGATCCGCGGCTCGTCGCGGTCAACGGCTCCGCTGCCGACGTCGAGAAGATTCTCGTCGATCACGGACTCGGGTCGGCCGACTATGTTCTCTCCGGCCTCCCCTTTTCGACCCTACCGGCCGGGGTCGGCGAAGACATCGCGGAAGCGACCGCCAACGTGATCCGCCCCGGCGGCGCGTTCCTGGTCTATCAGTTCAGCCCCAAGGTGCGCGATTTCATCGCGCCGCACTTCGCCCCGATCAAGCGCGGCTTCGAGTGGGTCAACGTGCCCCCGGCGGTGCTCTTCTGGGCATACAAGGGCGAGCGGCAAGCCTAACTCCTGACGAAGTTCAGGCGCCTCGTCACGCTATAATCCATCACGTTCACGAGGAAGTGCGAGACTGCCCATTTGAAGCGCCGCCACGGGTTCGCCCTGCGCTGGTGGAGCTCGGGCGTGATCCATTTGCAGTCGGCGAGCTCGCGCTCGAAATAGCCGCGCATCTGCTCGGCAAAGCCGCGGTCGCTGACCCGAAGCATGATCTCCAGGTTGATGTAGAAGCTTCGGTAATCGAAGTTCGACGAGCCGATGTGGACGATGTCGTCGACGATCGCGAGCTTCGTATGAAGCTTCGCCGGCTGATATTCGTAGATCTCGACATGGCGGCGGATCAGCCGGCTGTAGCTGTGCCGCGCTGCGGCGATCGTGGCGGTGTTGTCCGACTTGGCGGCGTTGACGACCCGCGCGCGACCGCGCCGCCCGACCCTGCCGATGCGCCGGATCATCGCACCCGGCGGAGCGAAATAGGCGAAGATCATGTCGAGCCGCCGGGCACGCTTGATGTCGCGCCCGATGCTTCGCCACCAGCTGTTTCGCATGCTCAACGGCCCGCTGAACTTCCACTGCAGCGGGCCGCGCCACTCGTTATATTCGGCGATCATCCGCTTGAGCGACCGCAGCTTCGAATTCGGCCGCTTGGACCAGCGGAACAGGCTGTCGAAATAGCGCGCCGGAAGCAGCGCTTCGGGCCCGTCGAGGCGGAGCCACAGATCGCGCCAGTGCTTCGCTCCATGGTCGTCGAGATAGGCCGCGTCGATGTTCGCGCCGCCGATCAGTACGGTCTCCTGGTCGATGACGATCAGCTTCTGGTGGTTGCGGAGCAGGTAGCGCCGTCCCCAGCTCGGGTTGAACACGCAATGCTCGCCGCCGGCTTCGCCGAGGTCGGTGAAGAAATCGGACGGCGCGCCCGAGCCGAAGCCGTCGATCAGCAGCTTGACGTCGACGCCGCGCCGAGCCGCATCGGTCAAAGCGTCGCGCACGGCGTCCCCGTCCCGATCGGGGTTGAACATGTACATCAGCATCTTGATGCTGGTCCGGGCACCGGCGATCAGCTCCAGCAATAGGCGAAAACGTTCCTCGCCGCTCTCGATCAGCTCGAGGCGGTTGCCGGCGATCTCGGCGCGGATTGGGGCGCTTGCGGCGGTCGAGGCGGCGCGGTCGGCCATGAGCCATGGTTTTGTTGACTTTTGCCGCTCCCGCAAGCTATTGGCGCGGCCTTCCTCACATCCCATATTCCCCTGAACTGCGGAATAACTTTGCGGAGCGACGAATGGCGCGCGTTACGGTTGAAGATTGTGTCGACAAGATCCCCAACAGGTTCGATCTCGTCCTGATGGCGGCCCAGCGTGCGCGCCAGATTTCGGGCGGTGCCGACCTCAGCATCGACCGCGACCGCGACAAGAACCCGGTCGTCGCGCTGCGCGAGATCGCCGAGGAGACGGTGAAGCCCAAGCACCTCGAGGAAGCGATCGTCACCAACCTGCAGAAGGTCCGCGTCGACGAAGAGGACGAGACCGAAGAGCTGGCGTCGCTGAGCGAGGCCGCCGAGGCCCTCCGCCTCACCGCCGCCGCCCCCCCGCGCCCGAGCCCGTCCGGCGGGGATTACGAGTAAGTTAGCTCGTCATTGCGAGCCGGCGAACGCCGGCGCGGCAATCCAGCTCTAATTTCACGCGAAGGCACGAAGAGCACGAAGAGCACGAAGAAGGGCGCGACACCTTAGTGTCCTTCGTGTCCTTCGTGCCTTCGTGTGAACCATTTTTCTGGATTGCTTCGTCAGTCCGCTCCTCGCAATGAAGGAGTCATGGTTCCCTTTTCGTTCGCAGGCGAAACGTTCGAGGCGACGGCATCCGGCGCGCTGTTCTGGCCGGCGCAGCGGGCGCTGCTCGTCGCCGACCTGCACCTCGAAAAAGCGAGCTGGTTCGCGCGGCTCGGGCAATTCCTTCCGCCTTATGATTCGCACGCGACGCTGACGGCGCTCTCGGCCGAAGTGGAGCGCAGCGGAGCCGCGCGGCTCTATTGCCTCGGCGACAGCTTCCACGACGCGTTCGGTTGCGACCGGCTGCCGGCCACTGCGCGGACGCTCCTGACCGAACTCACGTCCATCCTGGACTGGACCTGGATCATCGGCAACCACGATCCGGGCTTTGCCGACCATTGCGGCGGGCGCATCGCGGATGAAGTCGAGATCGACGGGGTCATCCTCCGCCACGAAGCCCGCGTCGGCGAGCAGCGGCCTGAAATCTCGGGCCACTTCCATCCCAAGCTGCGCGTGAACCTCAAGGGACGGCATGTATCGCGCCGCTGCTTCGTCGTCTCCGCGAGCAAGCTGATCATGCCGGCATTCGGCGCGCTCACCGGCGGCCTCGACGCGCACCACCCCGAGATCATGCGCTCGGTCGGCGGCGATGCCGCAGCGCTGGTGCCCGTCTCGGACCGGCTGCTCCGGTTCCCCTTGGCGGCGTGAGCAACAACCTCGGGCCCTCCCCTTGTGGGGAGGGTTGGGTGGGGGCGCGTCAGCTGCAGCAGCAGGTGACGCAAACAAGGAGTCCTTGGCCGGCAGACGCCGGCCGCCCCCCACCAACCTCCCCCACAAGGGGGGAGGCTTCATTCGGCCCCCTTCACCTCGATCGCGATCGCGCCGCTCGGGCTGACCAGCAGCCGCGCCACCGCGCGCCGGCTCTTGCCGAAAGTCGCCGCCTGCAGCTCGTTGCGGGCGGCATGGCGGTCGAACTTGAATCCTTGCGCCTCCGCCGCGCGCTTCAGCGTGTCGAGATGCTCGTCGAGATTGGCGATGCCTTCATCGGGATCGAAATCCATGCTGACTTCAAGATCGGGCGCCATTCGCGCTTATGCTTCGCGGCTCGCGAGGCGATGCGCAAGCCCTCCGATTGCGCGACGCGACGGCTGTTCCTAAACCGTCATCGATGGCGACGAGGCACTTCCTCCTGCTCGCAGGGGCATTGGCAATGATACCGGCCGCGCTTCAGGCGCAATCGATCGACCCGAAGGTCCAGGCGCGGATCGACCGCATCCTTGAACGCACGCCGCTGATCGACGGGCACAACGATCTCGCCGAGCAGCTGCGCGAGAATTACAACATGAACGTCGACGGGCTCGCCAGCGGCACCGACCGGCGCAAGCCGCCGCTGATGACCGACATGGCACGTCTTCATCAAGGCCATGTCGGCGGACAGTTCTGGTCGGTCTACATCCCTTCCGAAGTCACCGGCGACGCCGCGATCCGCGCTACGCTGGAAGAAATCGATACCGTGAAGCGGCTGGTCAAAGCCTATCCAAACGACCTCGAGCTGGCGCGCACGGCGGACGACGTGGTGCGCATCCACAAAGCCGGGAAAATCGCCTCGCTGATCGGGGTCGAAGGCGGCCACCAGATCGGCGGCAGCCTCGCCGCGCTGCGCGCCTATTACGACCTCGGCGCGCGCTACATGACGCTGTCGCACTTCAAGGACAACGAGTTCGCCGACAGCGCGACCGACGATCCCAAGTGGCACGGCCTCAACGATTTCGGCCGCACCGTCGTGCACGAGATGAACCGTCTCGGCATGCTCGTGGACCTCGCCCATGTCTCGCCGGAGACGATGAGCGACACGCTCGACGTCACCAAGGCGCCGGTGATCTTCTCGCACAGCGATGCCCGGGCGCTCGCCGATCACCCGCGCAACGTGCCCGACGCGATCCTCAAGCGCCTCCCGGCGAACGGCGGGGTGGTGATGGTCAACTTCTACCTCGGCCATCTCTCCGAGCCGTACCGGCAGTGGGACGCCGACCATTCGGCCGAGCAGGCGCGCCTCGACACCCTCTACACCGGCCAGCCGGAGATCAGGAAAGCGAAGCTCGCCGAGTGGGAGCAGGCGCATCCGGCGCCCATGGCCGGCGTCGGCCTCATCGCCGATCACATCGAGCATATCGTCAGGATCGCGGGCCACGACCATGTCGGTCTCGGCGGCGACCTCGACGGCATCCCGTACGACGCCGCACCGCCCGGGATGAACAGCGTCAGCGGCTATCCGTTGCTGTTCGCCGAGCTGATCCGCCGCGGGTGGAGCGACGAGGATTTGGCGAAGCTCGCCGGCGGGAACGTGCTTCGCGTCATGCGGCAGGCCGAAGCGGTCGCCGCATCGATGAAGGACGGGGCGCCCGCGACCGCACGCCTTCAGCCGATCGACCCGGCCAATCCCTGGAAATGAGCAGCGCCGAGCCGCCGCTCAGAGCGGCCGTGATCCCGGTCACGCCGCTCCAGCAGAATTGCACGTTGCTGTGGTGCACCAGGACGATGCGCGCCGCCTTCGTCGACCCCGGCGGCGACCTGCCTCGGCTGAAGGACGCCGCGCGCCAGACCGGAGTCACGATCGAGAAGATCCTGCTGACCCACGGCCACATCGACCATTGCGGAGGCGCCGGCATCTTTGCCGAAGAGCTCGGCGTCCCGATCGAAGGCCCGCACGAGGACGACCGCTTCTGGATCGACCGGCTCGCCGACGACGGCGCCAAATACGGGATCGCCGGCCGGCCGTTCGAGCCGTCGCGGTGGCTCGCTGACGGCGATCGGGTGACGCTCGGAGAGCTCGTCCTGGATGTCCGCCACTGCCCCGGCCACACGCCCGGCCATGTCGTGTTTCACCACCCTGAATCGAACCTCGCGCTCGTCGGCGACGTGCTGTTCAGGGGCTCGGTCGGCCGCTGGGACTTCCCCCGTGGCGACCAGCAGCAGCTGATCCGCTCGATCACGGAGCGGCTGTGGCCGATGGGCGACGAGACGGCGTTCGTCCCCGGCCACGGCCCCATGTCCACCTTCGGCCACGAGCGCGCCACCAATCCGTTCGTGGGAGATGCCGCGTTGGCGGCGTGATCGCCAATGTCCGGAATGGGTGGAAAGCTGCCGTTAGCGCCAACTCTTCAGGCGACGCGTCGTCAGCCACATGATGACGGTCGGCAGCCCCAGAAGCGCAACAGTTCGGCGTTAACGCGTGCAAGCGGTCCGTAGCTCACCGGCGGAAGGCGGGAATGGGTCGGAAGCTGCCAATCGCGCGGTAGCGGCAGGAATGGGTGGAAAGCTGTCATTGAATGGAGCGCCTCTCCATGCCAGCGTGGGCCATGCACCTTTACACAGTTCTGCTCGAGTACGCGGGCGGCAGCTACATTTCCCAAGTTAGCGCCAGCGACGAGCGTGATGCGCTCCGCGAGTGGACTGTCAGCTTGAGCGCTCAGGACAGCGTAGGCGAAGTCTCTGATGAAGTTGCGGCCGCCTTTGCTGCGACAGACGACGAGCCCGCTCAACTCGATGGGCTAGTCAGCGCCTGGTGTGCTTCTGCATCGGCGAAGAACGGCCTCGCGCTCGTCAACATCGTGCTGACATCGACCTAACCCTAATGGCAGGAATGGGTGGAAAGCGGACACAGAAGTTGTGCAACCGATTATTTTGCGCAGCTGCTCTGCGCGAAGTCGGACTCGAAATCGCTTCGGTCTGCTTTCACTCCGACGGCATCGAAATGCTTCTTCATGTATGCGTCTTCGTCCATCGCGACGCCTATGTTGCTCCTTAGCTTGCCCAAGGCGACAAGAAGGTCACGGCGCTGCGCGGGATCGCTTGCTAGCGGGACAAGTGTCTGAGCCTGGATCGTCAGATCGGTCTGGCGCTCAACGTCTACGTTGCGAGCAACAATTGCGTCGTAAAGCGCAGCGAGCGCGATCTGTTCGCGAACGGGAAAATGGTCGAGCGCCTGACTCCCCGCAGCGAGATTCCAGTTTGCCGAATGCATCCCAAACATGCTCAGCTGATCGCGAAGGTCGAGGCTGTCCGGCCGGGTTGTCACAGGCGCTCCGGCTTCCGCCCAACGGTTTAGCCGATCGATCACGCCAAGCGCACATGGAATGCCCCGGATATTTGCTTCCCACCGGGCGCGGTCGTTGCCGAGCTCGCTCATGATGGAGGCGCGGACAATCCCTACTTTGTTGTGCCAGCTCCACGCTTCGACCAACTGCTCCGCGCCGAGTGCTATCAGGACGCCGAAAACGATGATTCCCACTTCGCCCGCAAACTCACGCCAGCCATGCAGCGGTTTGGGCAGGCGAACGTGCATGCGGCTAGTCCCCAGAAGTTACTCTAACGTAACAGAAGGCATTCCCTCTGCAATGCGCCAGAAGCAGCTTTTGGCTAATGGCAGGAACGGGTCGAAACCTGCCATTAGGGGCGGCCAGTCCTCGCCGCCGCCTGACTTGCGCTCTCGTCCCCATTCGCTATAGGAGCGGCGGTTCGCGACGATCCGGCCGCCGCCCGCGGGTTCTGCCCGCAGAGATGAGGCGCAGATCGTCGCAATTTTTATTGATGCAAACTTGAGTCGAAGGTGCCGCAATGGCTGTCCCCAAGAGAAAAACCTCGCCGTCGAAGCGGAACATGCGCCGCAGCCATCACGCGCTGACGGCCAAGAGCTTCCAGGAATGCCCGAACTGCGGCGAATTGAAGCTGCCGCACAACATGTGCCCGGCGTGCGGCCACTATAACGGCCGCGAAATCGTCTCCACCGAGGCTTAGCTTCCCGGCCCATGAACGGGGGCCCGCACATCGCAATCGACGCAATGGGGGGCGACAGCGGCCCCTCGGCGATGATTGCCGGGGCTTCGCGCGCGCTGCGCAAGGACCCGTCGCTGCGCTTCACCTTTTACGGTGACCAGCAGCAGGTCGAAAGCGAGATCGAGCACCACAAGAGCCTTCGCGAGCGCGTTGCGATCGTCCATTCGCCCGAAGCCATCGAAGCGAGCGAAAAGCCGAGCCAGGCGATCCGCCGCGCGCGCACCACGTCGATGGGTATGGCGATCAACGCAGTCAAGGAAGCGCACGCCGATGCGGCGCTGTCCGGCGGCAACACCGGCGCATTGATGGCCATGTCGAAGCTCGCGCTTCGCACAATGCCGGGCATCGACCGGCCCGCGCTCGCGGCGCTGCTGCCGACGCTCGGCGACACCGACGTGATCATGCTCGACCTCGGCGCGAACACCGAGTGCGACGCGCAGAACCTGGTGCAGTTCGCCGTCATGGGCTCGGCCTATGCCCGCTGCGTCCTCGGCATCTCGAAGCCGCGGGTGAAGCTCCTCAACATCGGCACCGAGGAGCTGAAGGGCACCGACGAACTCAAGGCGGCTGCGGCGCTATTGCGCGAGGCCGATTACCTCCCGCTCCGCTTCGACGGGTTCACCGAGGGCGACCAGCTGTCGCGCGGGCAGGTCGACGTCGTCGTAACCGACGGTTTCTCCGGCAATATCGCGCTCAAGACCGCCGAAGGAACCGCGCGGTTCGTCACCGACCTGCTGCGCCGCGCGTTCAAGAGCTCGCTCCGCTCGAAGGCCGGGTTCGCGCTGTCGAAGCCTGCGCTCAACCTGCTCAAGGTCCACCTCGATCCGAACAACCACAACGGCGCGGTCTTCCTCGGCCTCAACGGCCTGATCGTGAAGAGCCACGGAAGCGCGACCCCCAAGGGCGTCGCCAACGCGGTCCACGTCGCCGCCAGCATGGTGCGCAACGACATCACGCGGAAGATCGGCGAGGACCTCGACAATTTCCGCGCCCACGCTTTCGCCAACGGAAGCTCCAAGTGAGGCGTTCCGCAGTCCTCGGTGTGGGAAGCGCACTGCCGAAGCGCGAGGTCACCAACGAGGAGCTCGCCGAAACCGTCGACACCACGGACGAGTGGATCGTCGAGCGCACGGGCATCCGCACCCGCTATGTCGCGGGGGAAGGCGAAACCACGGCCAGCCTCGCCATCGAGGCGGCCCGGCGGGCGCTCGACCATGCCGGCATCGCCGCAACCGACATCGACCTGATCGTGCTCGCGACCGCCACGCCCGACCAGACCTTCCCCTCGTCAGCGACCAAGGTGCAGGCGACGCTCGGGATTCCCGACTGCATCGCGTTCGACGTGCACGCGGTGTGCACCGGCTTCCTCTACGCGCTGTCGGTCGCCGATTCGATGCTACGCTCGGGCACTGCGCAGAAAGCGCTGGTGATCGGGGCGGAGACGTTCAGCCGCATCCTCGACTGGGAGGACCGCGCGACCTGCGTGCTGTTCGGCGACGGCGCCGGAGCGCTCGTTCTCGCCGCGGAGGAAAGCGAGCGCGGCGTCCTCGCGACCAAGCTCCATGCCGACGGCCGCCACAACGATCTGCTGTTCGTCGACGGCGGACCATCGACCACCGGCACCGTCGGCAAGCTGCGCATGAAGGGCCGCGAAGTCTTCCGGCACGCGGTCGTCAACCTCGCCGACGTGCTCACCGAAGTGCTCGATGAAGCGGGCCTCAACGCCGCCGATGTCGACTGGGTCGTCCCGCATCAGGCGAACGCGCGAATCCTCGACGCGACGGCGAGGAAGCTCGGCCTTCCGTCGGAGAAGGTCGTCGTTACCGTCGACCGGCATGCGAACACGTCGGCGGCTTCGGTTCCGCTTGCGTTCGACACGGCGGTGAAGGACGGCCGGATCAAGCGCGGCGACGTCGTCGTCCTCGAAGCCATGGGCGGCGGATTTACATGGGGCGCGGCAGCGCTCAGGTATTGAAAAGTTTGGAATATCCGGCGAAAAGCCGAGTTGCCGACAGGGCGGAGTTCCGTTACGAACGTGTATTGAAACGGCGGGGGGCACGCCGTCGACTCGGGAGAACATCATGGCCGATCTCGGGATCGCGCGGATCAACAATGATACGAGCGCAAACGGCACGCTGACTCGCGCCGATCTTTCGGACGTCGTGCACCGGCGTCTCGGTCTTTCGCGCGCGGAGTCCGCCGGCCTCGTCGAACGCGTGCTTCACCACAAGTGCCCTGCGCTTTCGGAAGGGCAGAACGTCAAGATTTCGGGCTTCGGCACCTTCATCCTGCGCGACAAGGGGGAGCGGGTCGGGCGCAATCCCAAGACCGGCATCGAGGTGCCGATCGCTCCGCGGCGCGTGATGACTTTCCGCGCCAGCCAGATCATGCGCGACCGAATCGCGAAGGGCTAGGGGCCTCTCGCGTGGCCACCGCCGGACAGAAGGATCCCGGCGCTCTTCTTACGATCGGTGAGCTGTCGCACGAGCTCGGCGTCGCGCAGCACATCCTGCGCTATTGGGAAACGCGCTTTCCGCAACTGAAGCCGATGCAGCGCGCGGGCAACCGCCGCTACTACCGTCCCGCCGACGTCGAGCTGGTCCGGCGAATCAATCGCCTGCTCAATCAGGAAGGCTATACCGTGCGCGGCGTGCAGAAGCTGCTGCGGGACCGGGACACGGCCCAGGCTGCGGCACCGATCGACGAAGGTCCCGCTCCGCAGCGCGTCTCGGAAATGCCTGAGCACGAAGAGCCGATCGGAGTCGACGTCTTCCGCCTCATCGCGCTTCGAAACCGGCTAGCGGACGCGCTGGAGCGCTAATCATTCCTCCCTCGCGAGGGAGGAATTGCTCCACCCGCGCAATCGCCTCGTCGAGCGGTATGCGGCGCACGGCTACGCCGGCCGGAAATGCCTTGAGCAGCCGCGACGGCATCGCCGCTGACAGGATCACGAAGAGCCCGCGGTCGCCCTCGCGCCGGATCAGCCTTCCGAACGCCTGCGCGAGCCGCGCCCGGACCACGCGGTCGTCATAGGCGCTCCCGCCCCCGGCCATCCGCCGCGCTGCGTGAAGCACCGTCGGCCGCGGCCACGGCACGCGCTCCATCACCACCAGCCGAAGCGATTCGCCGGGCACGTCGACTCCGTCACGCAGCGCGTCGGTCCCCAGCAGCGACGCGCGCGGATCGTCGCGGAAGATGTCGACCAGAGTGCCC
Source organism: Sphingomonas sp. (assembly GCA_025980335.1). Classification (GTDB taxonomy): domain Bacteria; phylum Pseudomonadota; class Alphaproteobacteria; order Sphingomonadales; family Sphingomonadaceae; genus Sphingomicrobium. The sequence continues at coordinate 22,702 of JAICXO010000028.1, forward strand.
GCATCGATCGGGTCGACATGCTGCGCCAGCAGCGGCAGCCCGTCGCGGGCGAGCCGGTCTGCGATCCGCGCATGAACGGCCTTGAGCCGCTGGATCGCGGTGAACAGCCCCAACGTGCCGCCCTTCGCGGCCGCGATCAGCCGCGCATAGGCGCCGGCCAACGACGGAATGTCGCCCTGCTTCACGTCGGTGACGATCAGCACTTCCGAGCAGCCGGCGTAATCGAACGGGCTCTCCGCCTCGAAATGGCGGACCGCGTGCGGCAGATGCGCGGCGCCCGTCCGCGCCTCGGCCGAAGGCCAGTCCTCGCCCCCGCGCAGGGTCGCCGAAGTGACGAGCACGCCGTCGGCGGGCGCAATCACGACCGCGGCGAGTGGCTTCGTTGGATCGAGCCAGCGGCGGTTGATGGCGACGTCCAGCTCCCGCCCGTCGATTCGCTCGACCGCGAGCCAGTCGACGAACTCCGGGTCGGCCTCGCCCCCGATGCGCGCGAGCAGCGCCACCCACGCAGCGAGCGTCTCGCGCCGCCACGAAAGGCCGCGGATGGCGCCGTCGACCCGCGCGCGGGCCTGCGAATCGAGCCAGTCCGGCGCGTCTTCGAGCACCGCCTCCAGACGCCGCCCAAGCGCTGCAAGCGGCTTCTGGAGCGCGTCGAGCGTCTGCATCGCGGCGGCCGCCGCGGAAACCAGCGCGCCGTCCGGCTCGGCAAGCTCGGTCTCCAGCCCGTAGCCGGCCTCTTGCGCCCTGGAGCGCGCATAGACCACGCCGCGGACCTGCGAGAGGAGCGCCTCGATCGCGCCGAACGGCGCTCCTTCGACCAGCCGCTGGAGCCATCCGTCCGACGGCAGCGCCCTCGCCGCCTCGACCGCCGCTTCGAGCGCCTGCGCCCCTTCCTCGTCGTACGACGCAACGTCCATCAGGCGCGCGGCGAGCCCGCGCCGCCGGCCCCGCGAGCGGCCTTCCGGACCCACGATCCAGCGCCTGAGCTCGATCACTTCCTGGCCGCCGAACGTGACTGCAAAGGTCGAATCGGCGGCGTCGAACAAATGATGGCCTTCGTCGAACAGGATGCGCCCCGGCGAGTCCTCGCGTGCCCGCGCCGCATTGACCATGACCAGCGCGTGATTGGCGATGACGATGTCCGCCTCCCGGCTCGCCCGCTCGGCGCGCTCGATGAAGCAGCGGCGATAGTGCGGGCAGCCGGCATAGACGCACTCGCCGCGGCGGTCGGTCAGCGCGGTCGATCCGGCGCGGCGGAACAGGCTCGGAAGCCAGCCGGGAAGATCGCCGCCGACCATGTCCCCGTCTTTGGTGTAAGCCGCCCATCGGCCGACCAGCTGGGCGAGGATTGCCGCGCGGCCCGCGAACGCGCCCTGCAGCGCATCCTCCAGGTTGAGCAGGCACAAATAGTTTTCGCGCCCCTTGCGCACCACGATCCTGCGCGCGCGCTCGGCGGCGTCGGCGAACAGCTTGGGTCCTTCGGCGTCGAGCTGGCGCTGCAGTGCCTTGGTGAAGGTCGACACCCACACCGCCCCGCCCGCCCGCTCCGCCCACAGCGAGGCCGGCGCAAGATAGGCCAACGTCTTTCCGATCCCCGTCCCCGCTTCGGCAAGCAGCAGGTTTGGCGACGCTTTTGCAGGCTTGGGCGCGAACACCTGGGTCACCGCCTCCGCCATCGCTTTCTGTCCTTCGCGCGCTTCGGCCCGGCCGGTCAGCGCGTCGAGCTTCGCCCGTGCATCGGCCGGATCGACGATCACCGTGCGCGGCGGCGGCCGCTCCGCCGCTTCATCCCATTGCTTCAGGCGCGAGAAAAGCATCCGCTCTCCGCGCTCCGGCGGTTGCAGCCGGGCCCCGATCAGCGGCGCCCAGGCCCAGCCCAGGCGGTGCAGCGTGGCATTGCTGGTCCACGCGCCCTCGCGCTCGCTCCACTCGGGATCGTCGAGCACGGCAAGCAGGCGATCGGCGATCCGGCCGAGCGCCGCTGCGGCGTCGGTCTCGCTTGCCGGCGGGTCGAGGCCGAGCGTCCGGCTGAGGCCCGCAACCGTCGGCACCGCAAAGCGCGCCGGGTGGATGAAGGCGAACAGCTCGAGCAGGTCGAGGCCGCTTAGCTCGGGATAGCCGAGCCTCTGCCCGAGCAGCGGGGCGTTGAGGATGACGTGCGGAGTCTCGGCCGCCCGCGCGATCGCCTCGCCGCGGGCGGCCTCGCGCACCTCTCCCTCGCCGCTCGCAAGCCAGATTCCCGCGTGGGGTGCGTGAAGCGCGGGAAGAGGCAAAGGAGCCGGCATCCGCGAGACCCTAGCCGGCGAGAACAGAAGAGCAACGAATTTGGACGCCGACTCAATCCATTCCGCCGCAATGGCGTCCAAGGCATGGCCTTACGAGGAAGCCCGCAAATTGCTGAAACGGTGGCCGGAGGGAAAGCCGGGCGGCCAGCCGGTGATCTTCGAGACCGGCTATGGGCCGTCGGGCCTGCCGCACATCGGTACCTTCAACGAGGTCGCGCGCACGAGCTTCGTTCGCCACGCCTATGAAGAGCTGAGCGGGGCACCGACCCGGCTGATCGCCTTCAGCGACGACATGGACGGCCTGCGCAAGGTGCCAGACAA
>JAICXO010000004.1 GCA_025980335.1 Sphingomonas sp.
GATGCTTCCCGTGTTCGCGCGCGACGTGCTCCATGCGGGACCGGAGGGACTCGGCCACTTGCGCGCCGCGCCGGCGGTCGGGGCGACGCTGACCGCCGCCTTCTTCTCGGCGCGGCCCCTGAGGCACAATGTCGGGGTCAAGATGCTGTTCGCGGTCGCGATCTTCGGCACCGCGACAATCATCTTCGGCTTCTCGCGCTCGATGCCGCTCTCGCTTGCCTGTCTCGCCCTGCTCGGCGCCGCCGACATGTTCTCGGTCTACGTCCGTCAGTCGTTGATCCAATTGTACACGCCTGACGAAATGCGCGGCCGGGTGGGCGCGGTCTCCTCGCTGTTCATCTCCGCCTCGAACGAGCTCGGCGAGACCGAATCTGGGTTTCTGGGAGCCGTGATCGGTCCCATTCCGGCCGTGATCGCCGGCGGCGTAGGAGCGATCGCAGTCGTATTCTTGTGGTCCTGGTGGTTTCCCGAGCTCCGCCTTGCAAAAAGCTTCGACGCACCCGATTTGCGCGAGGCCCAACCGGAGGAGCCTGCTTGATGAAGGCCGCAAATATCCTCGAGACCATCGGCAACACGCCGATCGTCAGGATCAACCGCTTGTTCGGCGATCGCGCGGAAGTCTGGATCAAGCAGGAGCGCGCGAACCCCGGCGGCTCGATCAAGGACCGAATCGCGCTGGCGATGGTCGAGGATGCCGAGCGCACCGGCAAACTGAAGCCTGGCGGGACCATCATCGAACCGACGTCGGGCAACACCGGCATCGGCCTTGCCATGGTTGCTGCTGTGAAAGGCTACAAGCTCATCCTCGTGATGCCCGAGAGCATGAGCGTCGAACGGCGGCGGCTGATGCTCGCTTATGGCGCACAGTTCGACCTGACGCCGAAGGAAAAGGGCATGTCCGGCGCGATCGACCGCGCTCGCGAGCTGATCGAGCAGACGCCTAACAGCTGGATGCCGCAGCAGTTCGACAATCCGGCGAACGTCGAAGTTCACCGGCGGACCACTGCGCAGGAGATCCTCAATGACTTCGCCGATGCCCCGCTCGACGCCGTCATCACCGGCGTCGGCACAGGCGGGCATATCACGGGTGTTGCGCAGGTTCTGAAGAAGGAATGGCCGGGCCTTGAGGTGTTCGCGGTAGAACCGGCCGCTTCGCCGATCCTCAGTGGCGGCAAGCCCGGACCGCACCCGATTCAGGGGCTCGGTGCGAATTTTGTGCCGAGCATCCTCGACACCTCGATCCTCGACGGGGTGATCGACGTGGATGCCGGCGCGGCCAAGGAAATGGCCCGGCGCGCCGCGCGCGAGGAGGGCATGCTGGTCGGAATGTCGTCGGGGGCGACGCTTGCCGCGATCGACGAGAAGCTGCCGGAGCTCGGAGACCATCCGCGAGTGCTCGGCTTCAACTACGACACTGGCGAGCGCTATCTCTCCGTCCCGGATTTCCTGCCGGAATAGAGTCAGTGTGGCAGCGGTTGGCTCACGACCTTCGCCGCGACTTGCCGGCAGTCGTACGGTAGCTTGGGATTGCTGCAAAAGTCCGGCCACTGGCCGGAGCTGCGCCAGTATTTGACCAGTCCGAACCGGGCCGCGAGGCTCATGAAGCGCGGATCGCGGCGGAGCGGCTCGGTCTCCGGCTGAAAGAGAAACTCGGAGGAATCGTCCTCGCTGCTGTCGACTCGCAAGTCTCGTTGAGCGACCGAAAACGCGTCATCTACGAAGCCTAGCAACGCCAAGCGGCCGATCGCCTGCTCCGGGTTGGTGCTGCTGGAGGCCAGCAGGTCGGCGCGCACGGAGTTGCGTGCAGCCGGATCGCCGGACTGGAGTGCGCCCAGAATCTCGCGCAAGCCTGCCGTCCAGGATGGTGAAAAGGCCGACTCGAAATCGCTGGTGCGATCCACCAGCTTGAGCGCGTCGCCCCATCGTTTCTGTGCGATCATGCTTTCCAGCTGGTATTTCAAATTCTCGGCGCTGTTCGGCCAGAGCTGCGACAGGCGCGCCAATTCCTTATCGGCTTCGCTCGTGTCTCCCATGCGGATCAGGCCGGCCGCTGCTTCCAGTGCCCAGTCGTCGCTCTGCGGATTCACCGACGCTGCACGCTGGTAAAGGCTCGCAGCGTCTTTCAGCCGTCCGGTGTCCGTCATGACATTGCCGAGAAAGCCGTTTGCGTGAGACCAGGAGGGGTTCGACGCGAGTGCCTGACGGTAGAAGCCTTCGCGCCTGGAATATTCCAGCGGCGACGTGAGCAAACCGAAAGTCACGAAAGCGTCGGGATCCTTCGGATCGAGCTCCAGCGCCCGACGGGCTTCGCGCTGCGCCTCGTCGCGGAGCGGGGCCGTCTGGTCCACCAGCTTTTCAGCTGCGACGAAGGCGAGATGCTTCGCCAGGACGGAGTGCGCCGCCGCGAAATCGGGTGCAATGCGGGCTGCCTGCCGCATCGCGTCGAGCATCGCGTAGGCTGCGCGGCCGCCTGCCAGACCATGGAAGGCGGTTTGCGAAAGCTCACAGGCATGCAGGAACGCCTGAAGGGCGGAATCCATGAGATGGACACCGGGCGCCAACCCTTGCGCCGAGCAATTCAATACCGCGACGGTCAGTGCGCCGACGCGCGCCTGAACCTCGTCGGGTTGCGCCGCGGGGCCTGAGATTTCAGCCGTCCAAAGCGTCGAATGCTGCACGGGGTCGTCGAGGCGCATGCTGACGTCGATGTTCGGGCTTTTCGCCTGGACAGTGCCGCTGAACATCAGCCCGACGCCGAGCTTCTTCGAATTGGCAGCAAGATCGGCTCCCCTGAGCGCGTCGGCCTCGGATGGCGATAGTGTCTGCAGCTGGTCCTGCGTCAGCACGTTCTGCAGGCTGTCGGAGAGCTCGGCAGCGAAATCAGTCAAACCGGCAGCATTGCCGATGGTACGAAACGGCTGAATTGCAATGCGGGCGCCACGCGCAGGCTGATCGAAGCCGCGAAGGACCATTGCTCCGGCACCCAGAACGGCAACGAGCGCTGCAGCCGTCAGCGCAAGCTTGCCGTTTCGGCCAACTGCGAAGCGTTTCGGGAGCCGCGGCGGAGCGACCGCCGAGCTGTTCATGGAAGCCTGGAGGTGGGCGACGCTCGCCAACACTTTCTGCCACTGCTGATTAGCGGGATCGCCGCGCCAGCGGCGGAGATCGGCGGTCTGAAACTGATTGAACGGAAGCGGGACGGGCGATTGATCGATTGCGACTTGCACCAGCTTGTCATCGGCACGGCCGAGTTCCGCTTCGGCGCGCACCCATTGCGACTTTGCCGCGATCTCCGACCAAATGACCAGCACCGCGCGCGCGGCACCGATTTGCTCCTCGATGACATTGGCAAAGCGATTATGTGGAAGCAGCTCGCTGTCCCACCAAACACTGTATCCGGCTTCGATCAACCGCTGAGCGACGACGCGCGCAACTCGCTCGTCCCCTCTCGCGTAGGATACGAAGACATCCGCCATTTGCCTGCCATCACCGCTCTGGTCGCCAGCAAGGTCTAGGCAATTCTCGGAAGCGATGCGAGATGCTGCCATTAAATCTCGTTAACTCTATCCATTAGCTGGACGGTCAACCCACTCGATTAGAAACTCCTCGTTTGACGCTCCGGGTTGGCTCCCGAGTGGTGTCACATGGGGTGTTATGCGTCGCACTTTGTTCGGCAAGTCACTGGAAGTAGAGCGGCTGGCGCCTCCTCGCGCGTCGATTCGCGATGCATTGCTGTTCGACGTCGTCGACCAGCAGGAAAGCGCTGACCTGACGCTCGCCGAACGGCGGGTCGACAGCTGGACCTTCGCGCCGTGGCTGCTTCTTGCGGGGCACCTGATCATTGCCGCCACCTTGCTCGTGCAGCGGCCCGGCGCCTCCCAAATCACGATCGCATGGCTGCTGCCGATGGGGGCAACGCTCGTTCTCGACGCGGCCGCCGGCTTTGTCCTGCTCGGTTGGCGACGGCTTCAAACGGCGCCGCACACGATCGGGCGGCTCATGTGCGGCTATCTCGCGGTCATGGGCGCGTTGTGGACGATGTCGAGCGTCGGCACCGCCAGCTTCAGCCTGAAGGACCCGGGATTTGTTACGCTGGCGATGACGGCGGGCTTTTTCGTCCGATCGATTGCCGCCGTCACCGCGCCGCCGCTCGCAATCATCAATGCCGTTGTCGCGGTGGCGGCAACGCTTCTCTTCTCAACCGATCCGGCGATTACCTTCGCCATCGATGCGCTGGCGATCGTCATGTTTGCCTACAGCGTGGCGAACACCCGCGAATCTGTCGCGAGGGGGCGTCGCCGCCTAGCGGTCGAATGGCAAGCGCAGAAGGCGCTCAACTTCGTCGACGAGTTCGAGAACAGCGGACGCGGGTGGTTCTGGGAAACCGATTCGCTCGGCACCTTGTCTTACGTTTCGCGCCAGCTTGCCGACGATTTCCAATGCCAGCCGGAAGCCCTTCTCGGCCGCAAGTTCACCGATCTGCTGTCGGTCGATCAAGCGTCCGAAGCGCTCGAGGAGCGCAAGACTCTCGGCTTCCATCTCTCCGCACGATTCCCGTTTTCGGACGTCGTCGTCAGGCCGGCAAGCGAGGAGGACGTCCATTGGTCGTTATCGGGCAATCCGATCTTCGACGAACGCGGCCGGTTCCTCGGCTTCCGCGGCATTGGCACCGACCTCACCGAGCAGCGCAAGTCCGAGCGCGAGATTTCGCGCCTCGCTCGGTCCGACTCGCTGACCGGACTGCCCAATCGCGCAATGATGCGCCAGACGCTCGATGAGGCGCTCCGCAACGCAGCGCACCGCCAGAAGGGCTGTGCGCTGTTCATGATCGACCTCGACCGGTTCAAGAACGTGAACGACACGCTTGGCCATCCGGTAGGCGATGCGCTTCTCCGGCAGGTCTCCGAGCGGCTGAAATCGGTGATGGGCAATCATGGGCAGGTCGGTCGCCTGGGCGGCGACGAGTTCCAGGCGGTGCTCCCTGGGACGGTCGATATCGGCCTGCTGGAATCGCTTGCGCGCACGCTGATCGAGCAGGTGTCGCGACCGTACCAGATTGAAGGCCACAAGGTGACGATCGGCGCTTCCGTGGGGATCGCGATTGGCGATCCGGGCCGGGCAAGCGCCGATGCGCTGGTCCGCAATGCAGATCTTGCGCTTTATGCCGCCAAGGCCGCCGGCCGAGGCAAGCATTGCCTGTATCAGCCCTCGATGCACAGCGAGGCGGCGGAGCGGCAGCTGCTCGAGAACGATCTGCGGCAAGCGGTCGAACGGGGCGAATTGTCCGTCCATTATCAGCCGGTCGTGCACGCCGCCGGGGAGGAAATCTCCGGCTTCGAAGCGCTGGTCCGGTGGCACCATCCCTCGCGCGGCTCGGTCTCTCCTACGAAGTTCATTCCGGTCGCCGAGGAAGCAGGGCTGATCGGGCGGATCGGCGAGTGGGTCCTCCGCACAGCGCTCGAGGAAGCCGCGCACTGGCCGGAATCGGTTCGCGTCGCCGTGAACCTGTCGCCGCTGCAGTTCAACGACCCCGGCGTCGTGATCATGGTCTCCAACCACCTCAACGAGACCGGCGTCGCGCCGGAGCGGCTCGAGCTGGAGATCACCGAGGGAGTCTTCCTGGCCGAAGGCGATTCCACGGATGAAACCTTCGCCAGGCTCAAGAAGCTCGGCGTCCGTCTCGCGCTCGACGATTTCGGCACGGGCTACAGCTCGCTCGGCTATTTGAAGAAGGCGCCGTTCGATAAGATCAAGATCGACCAGAGCTTCGTCCGCGGCGCAGCATTGAGCGCCAACCGCAACGGCGCGATCATCCGCGCGATCGTCACGCTCGCCGAAACGCTCGGCATGGACACGTGCGCGGAGGGCGTGGAGACCCACGACGACCTCCAGCTGATCCGCGAACTCGGCGTCAGCATGGTCCAGGGCTACATTTTCGGGAAGCCGAGCGAATCCTCGGTTGCTCGCGAGCTGGCCAACAACGTGACAGTCGCGGCCGACGGTTTCGCTTGCAGCCGCGAGCCGCGTCACCGGCTAATGCGCCGGGCCGTGACCTTCATCGACGGCGCGAGGGTTGAGCTGAAGCTCCGCAACATTTCGTCGATGGGCGCGCTGGTCGAATGCGACGTGCCGGTGTCACCGGGCTCGGAGCTCGCGATCGATATCGTCGGCGTCGCACCGGTACGCGGGATCGTGCGCTGGGCGCAGGCGGGCAAGTTCGGAGTCCAGTTCGAACACCAGTTCGACCTTGGGCGCCTCACGCCGAAGAAAGAACGGCGCAATGACGTGACGATGCTGACGCCGTGGTACGTTCAGGATCGGCGCCAGGCCAGCTGACGCCTACAGAAGTCCCGCGAAGCGCCGGGTTTCGGATCGATCCTTGCCGTAGAAATCGTCGAAATAGACGATCGACGTCCCGCTCGGCACCGCGGTCAGATAGGTGATGTACAGGGGCACCGGCGCGGGAAGGTTTACCTTCTGCTCCGGCTTGGCGCGCTTCCAGCTCGGCGGCCGTCCGTCGAACAGCCACCGCTCGAGCCGCGCGGCATCCTCGAGCCGAACACAGCCGTTGCTCTGCAGCCGCGCCGCATCATCGATCTTTTCCTTCTCCGGCGTGTCGTGGAGCCAGATGCCCTGCGCGTTGGGGAACATGAACTTCATCCGCCCCATCGAATTCGCCGGACCGGGCTTCTGGCGCATCCGGATCTGCTTTCCGGCAGCGACCGCGTGCCAGTCGACGGACATCGGATCGATGACGTGCGCGTGGTCGGACCAGTCCGAAAGCACCTGGTAACCGTGCGAGTTGAGGTAGGTGAGCCCGCCCTTGAGCACGCGCGGCGCGAGGAGCTTGGAGGTGAGGTCCGGCGGCGAGTTCCAATAGGGGTTCAGCGCGACGTAGCGGATATACGCATTCATCATCGGCGTCTGCGCAACCGCATCGGGTCGGCCTGCGACGACCCGCATCGAATCCACGACCTGCCCGTTCTCGTACATGTAGAGACGGGCCGCCGGCGGATTGACGATGACGTAGCGGCCGTTGCCCGACGGAAGAGCGCGTGCCCGCTCGAGGTTCAGCTGGAGGATCCGCCGCTCCGCGTCTGTTCGGTACATGCGGCTCGCGATCGCCGCCCGAAGCTTTGCGTAGATCGGGTTCATCCAGCCCATGTTCTGGACATAATCGGAGAGCGAAGGCGCACGCGCCGCTGCGTCGAGGAGCTCGGACGCAGACGGCGGCGTGGGCCGAAGCTGCGGATCGACGTAGATTATTCCGCCCGGATCGTGCTTCTGGTCGCGTGCGTAGGCGACGAAGGCCTCGCTCAGCATCGAGTCCGCGCGTCGGACCGCGCCCGGATCGCCGCGGTGCGCATCGTCGACGGCGCGGCTCAGCGCCTTCACATTGTATCGCTTGGGATTGAGGTTGTCGGCCTGCGCGGTCGCGAGAAGCGACAGGAGCTGCTCCTCCGCCGCGCCGGATTTCGGCGTGATCCACAGGGGAGCACCGCCGCGCGCACGGTAGAATGCGGAGATCTCCGCATCGCTCGAACGTGAGGCAACCGCTGCGGCCGCCGGCGGTCCACTCGCCCCGAACGGCACGGCAATTGCTGCCGCCGCGAGTCCGACGAAGATACCATTCAGCGGCCGAGCGCCGCGTAGAAGCTTAGCCATTGATCTCACTTCGCTTGTTCGTTGATGCGCCACGCACCCGCTACCCGCTGGTCATGAACGCACCAGTTCGCGTCCGGTTTAGCCGCACCGGCGCTGAACCTGCAATGTCCGGATAAATTGAATTTTTGCAGCGCCTTAGCGCGTGCACGAAAAAGAAGCGCCGGCGCATGCCGGCGCTTCCCATTTCAACAGCAGGCCGTCGTTAGCGACGCTTGATGTCCACGTTGCGAACGTAGCCACGGTAATCGACATTACACCTGAACGACAGGTCGGCCGACTGGTTGTACCCATAGCCGAGTGCGCCATACGCACCGACGCCGTACGCACCATAATTGTTATATGCGTAGCGTCCGCTGCTCGCGAGGCCGCGAATCTGCATGCCGCCGTTGGCGGTGCGCGTTTCGCGCGTGACGCTCAGCACCCGACCTGCGGGGGTCGTCGGAAGGCCGACTAGCGAGCCGAGGATCGCGCCCAGGCTCGTCCGGTTGTAAAGCCGGCTCTGCACCGCAGCCGTGCACTGCTGCGAGGCTGTGGCGGCATTTACGCCATAGGCGCCGCCGCCATAGGCGTAACGGTTCGCTCCGTAGGGGTTGTATGCGGTCCCGTACGCCGTTCCGTAAGCGTTATAGCCGTAGGGATAATATTGCGCCGCAGCAGGCGCCGCCGCTGTAATCGCCGCAAGCCCGGCCGCACCGGCAAGCATTTTCGTCGTCATACGCATGGCTCTTTCCTCCTTCCACATCGGTTGGGAGCCTTGCGCATAAAACGCCCGCACATGCGGCGATGGTTCTGCGCTTGTCGGATACAGCGGGCAGGTCGTCGTGCCATCGTGAACCGCCGTTGAATGCGGATCAGCCGCGAATTGCTGCGGCGCGCAACTCATCCACGACTAAGTCGCTGACTCGTCACGATTTCACATCAACTTCGAATTGATTTCGTGCTAAGAGTCGGCTCGGGGACACAATGGGAGGCTGTCATGGAAAGCACCTTCGCGAACTGGCGCAGCGCGGCACTCGGGCTGGGCCTTACAGTCGCGGTTGTCGGCACGGGATTGGCGCTCGCTTTCTGGTAAGCGACTGATTTCCGAGCCGCTCGCGGCTCTCTATTGAGAATTCCCCGGCGGCGCTTTCGCGGGCCGACCCGGTATGGGCGCGATATCGTTGAGCGGCTCGTTCCCGGCGGCCGCTGCCGTGCTGCTGTTGCTGGCTTGAGCCTGAGCCGCTTCGTTCAGCGCCGCCTGCGGGTTCATGCCGTTCTCGGCAGCGCCTTCGAGAACGTTCGCGGCCGCGGGCGTCGACTGGTTCGCCGCGGCATTGAGCTGGTCCTGCTTCGATGCATGACCGCTGCAGCCGGCGAGCACGATCAGCGCCCCGATCGGAACGACGGCCCGGATCATCGCGCAGGCTCCGGCTCCCGGGCCGCGGGCGCTTCGGCACCGACGAGATTATCGAACAATGCCCGGTAATGGATCATCGCCTGGCGCAAGTCCTCGGTGCTCGCATCGCCGTGCTCGTGACGAACCGCGATCTCGTGCGCCTTGCGGTAATGTTCGACGACGACCGGATGATCGACCGATATGTCGCCGGCGCGCTGATCGAAGTCGGCGACGGGATAGCCGCGTGCCCTCATCACCTCGCCGACGAGCGCATCGGCAAACGCAACCGCGCGGGCGGGATCGTCCACGAACCGCGCCTGCACGTCCTTCCACCGTGTCAGGAACTCGCGACGCTCCGCTGGCTCCAGCGGCCGGATGTCGAGCTTCGCGACCCGCTTCTCGCGATCGGCGAGCTCCGCTTCGGCCTTTCCCTTCCCGCCCTTCGCGTCGACCGTGCGGTCATATTCCCGTCCGAACCGGTCTTTGAGGTGCGCCGAGCGGCGGCTCCGCGACCACAGAAACCCCGCGATGATGAGCAGCGCCACGACGACGATCGCCACGATGATCCAGCCGGTCTGCGTCATTGTCCTTCTCCTCGACGAGGTCCGGAACCATCAACGAACGGCGGCCGCGAGCGGGTGCAGCGGCCGCATTAATCGGCAGTGGTGCTCTGCGCGTGTTTGACCGGCCCTTCGCTCGCGTTCCAGTCGATGCGGGTCTCGGGAGAGAGTGCAACTGGGCCGGTTCCGCAGACGTCGGGCGGCACGACGTGTCCGGAAGGAAGCGGAATAAGACCGTTTGCGCGAATCTGCGGCGCGGAGATCGGCTGCTCGAAGGGGCCGAGTGCAAGGGAAGGACTTGCGTGGCGGGACAGTCGGGAAGCGCATGGCTTGGACACGCGAACCCGGTAGCCGTATGCAACCGATCCGCGAAGGCAGGCGGCCTGCCGTGCGTCGAACAGCGCGGCGTTTCATCGAATTTGAGCGCCGCTCCGGCGGACGCTGGCAGTGCCTAGAACGCCTCGGCAGGAATCTGCATGAGGGTATCCGCTCCGGCTTCGATCTTGCGCCGCAGTGCGGTCGAGAGCGGTAGCTCGCGCGCCGCGTAGAAGCGGGCCGTGACGAGCTTGGTCTCATAGAATCCGGCGCCTTCCTTCCGCTCGGCAGCAGCGAGGGCCTGCGACGCGGCGGCCGCCATCTTGAGCCACATCCAGCCAAGGGTCACCAGGCCCATCAGGTCCATGTACGCGTAAGCGCCCGCGCCGGCATTGTCCGGGTTCGCGGGCGCGTTCTGCGCCAGCCACATTGTCGCGGCCTGCAGATCCTGGAGCGCAGGCTCGAGCGCGGCGGCGACTCCGGCCGGATCGCCCGACGCTTTCGCCTCCGCGATGTCGCGGCGGACCAGCTCGAACAAGGTGCGGGTCGCTCGGCCGCCGTCGCGCGGGAGCTTGCGGCCGACGAGGTCCATCGCCTGGACGCCGTTGGTGCCCTCGTAAATCTGGGTAATCCGCGCATCGCGGACGAACTGCTCCATGCCATGCTCGCGGATGTAACCGTGGCCGCCGAGCACCTGCTGCGCATACACTGCCGCCTCGAACCCCTTGTCGGTGAGATAGCCTTTGATCACAGGGGTGATGAGGCCGAGCAGGTCGTCGGCCTGCTGGCGCTCCGCGTCGTCGGGCGACCGGCGCACGAGGTCGACGAGCAGCGATCCCCACAGGCAGAGCGCGCGGCCAGCTTCGTTCCACGCCTTCGACTCCATCAGCATCCGCCGCACATCGGGGTGGACGATGATCGGGTCCGCTTTCGCGCCCGCCTCCCGTTCGGACTCGTCGAGCGCCTTACCCTGGCGCCGCTCGCGGGCATAATCGGCGGCGTTTTGATAAGCGACTTCGCCCTGTGCGAGGCCCTGCAGCCCGACACCCAGGCGCGCAGCGTTCATCATGATGAACATCGCCTGGAGACCCTTCTCGCCTTCCCCGACCATCCAGCCCTTCGCGCCGTCATAGTTCATCACGCAGGTCGCGTTCCCGTGGATTCCCATCTTCTTCTCGAGCGCGCCGCACGAGAGGGCGTTGCGCTCGCCGAGGCTTCCATCCTCGTTGACCAGGAACTTGGGCACGACGAACAGGCTGATGCCCTTGACGTTGTCGGCTGCCCCTACGCGCTTCGCCAACACCAGGTGGATGATGTTCTCGGAAAGGTCATGCTCGCCCGACGAGATGAAGATCTTGGTGCCGGTAATCGAAAAGCTGCCGTCGTCGTTCGGATCGGCGCGGGTTTTGAGAAGCCCGAGATCGGTCCCGGCATGTGGCTCGGTCAGGTTCATGGTCCCGGTCCACTTGCCGCTGATCATGTTCGGCAAGTAGCGCTGCTTGAGCTCGTCGGATGCCTTCACATAGAGTGCCGCGACTGCGCCGCTGGTCAGTCCCTGGTACATTTCGAAGCTGTGGTTCGCGGACAGGACATATTCGCCCATTGCGGTGCCCACCACCTGCGGAAGTCCCTGGCCGCCGAACTCCTCGGGGGCGGTCAGCGTCGGCCATCCGGCGGCGACCCATTGCTCCCACGCATCCTTGAAGCCCGGCGGCGTCGTCACCGATCCGTCGTCGGCGCGCTTGCAGCCGATCTCGTCACCGATGCGGTTGAGCGGCTGGAGAACCTCCTCGCAGAACCGGCCGGCCTCATCGAGGATCGCTTCGACCACGTCCGGCGAAGCATTGGCGAAGCCCGGCACGTTCGCGTAGCGGCCGATGTCGAGCACGTCATTGAGGACGAACAAGGTCTCGCGGACGGGCGCGCGGTAGGTGGGCATGTCGGACTTACTCCGTTGTCAGTACCGTCCTATTGAGCAACCCAACCGCCGTCCAGCACGTGCATCCGAGGTTCACCGGTCGGCGTATATCCCACGCGAAGGAGACCGAGGAATGAAGGCTGCAATGGGATTGTTGGCGGGAGCCTTGCTGAGCCTGCCGCTCGCGCAAGCAGGCGCAGCGCCTGCACGGACCCAGACCGCCGTGCTCGCCGGCGGCTGCTTCTGGGGCATGGAGTGGGTTTTCGATCATGTGAAGGGCGTGACCGGCGTCGTGTCCGGTTATGCCGGTGGATCGGCGGCGGACGCGAGCTGTGACAAGGTCAGCTCGGAGAACACCGGCCATGCGGAGGCGGTGCGGATCAGCTACGATCCGTCACAGATCAGCTACGGCAAGCTGCTCGAAATCTATTTCACCGTCGCGCACGATCCCACTGAAGTGGACCGCCAAGGCCCAGACGAGGGCAAAAGCTACCGATCCGCGATCTTCCCGCAGTCCGCGGATCAGGAGCGCTTCGCCCGCGCCTACATCGCCAAGCTGAACGGCGCTCATATCTGGCGAAAACCCATCGCGACCGACATCGAGCACGGCGGCTTCTACCCGGCCGAAAGCTATCATCAGCATTTTGCCGAGAAGCACCCTTACTACCCGTACATCGTGGTCAACGATCGGCCGAAGATCGCTTCGCTGCGCCGCAAATTCCCCGCTCTTTACAAAGGGTAAGCGACCAACCGTTGCTGCTAAGCGGTTAAGATTTCACGATTTATCGGTTCTAGGGGCGACAAGGGCACGACCCGCCCCTATATGCACCTCGACAGATTGCAATGCGGGTAGCCGGGGACCCTGGAAGCATGCTGACGACCAATCCGTTCGACGATGACAAGCTGCACGAGGAGTGCGGCGTTTTCGGAATCTGGGGCGCCGACAATGCGGCGAGCTTCGTCGCGCTCGGCCTCCACGCGCTGCAGCACCGCGGCCAGGAAGCAGCCGGCATCACCAGCTTCGACGGCAAGCATTTCCACTCTCATCGCGCGATGGGCCATGTCGCCGGCAATTTCGACCGCGATGACGTGATGCGCCGGCTGCCGGGCCGGAGCGCCATCGGCCATGTGCGCTATTCGACGACGGGCGAGACTGCCCTGCGCAACGTCCAGCCGCTATTCGCCGAGCTGGCGGAGGGTGGGTTCGCGGTCGCGCACAACGGCAATTTGTCGAACGCGATGAAGCTTCGGCGAACGCTCAATCGCCGCGGCTCGATCTTCCAGTCGACCAGCGATACCGAGGTCATCATCCACCTCGTCGCGACGTCCCATTGCGACATGACGCTCGACCGCCTGACCGACGCGCTCAAGCAGGTCGAGGGCGCCTATTCGCTCGTCGTGCTCACCAACGACGGGCTGATCGCCTGCCGCGACCCGCTCGGCATTCGTCCGCTGGTGATGGGCAAGCTCGGCGAAGCGACCATCTTCGCGTCGGAGACGGTCGCGCTGGACGTGATCGGCGCGAGCTTCCTCCGAGACGTCGAGCCGGGCGAGCTGGTCATCGTCAACGACGGCGGCATCCGCTCCTTCCGGCCGTTCCAGAGCGTGCCGCCGCGGCCGTGCATCTTCGAGCATGTCTATTTCTCGCGCCCCGACAGCATCGCCGAAGGCGTCTCCGTTTACGAGGTTCGCAAGAACATCGGCGCCGAACTCGCGCGCGAAGCGCCGGTCGAGGCCGATTACGTGGTGCCGGTGCCCGACAGCGGCGTCCCGGCAGCAATCGGCTTCTCGCAGGAAAGTGGAATTCCCTTCGAGCTCGGAATCATCCGCTCGCACTACGTCGGGCGCACCTTCATCCAGCCGAGCCAGGAAGTCCGGCACCTCGGCGTCAAGCTCAAGCACAACGCCAACTCGGCGCTCGTCGACGGCAAGAGCATCGTCCTCGTCGACGATTCGATCGTTCGCGGGACGACCAGCGTCAAGCTGGTGCAGATGATGCGCGACGCCGGCGCACGCGAGGTTCACATGCGGATCGCCTCGCCGCCGACGCGGCACAGCTGCTTCTACGGGGTCGACACGCCGGAGCGCGCCAAGCTCCTCGCCGCCCAGATGAGCGTCGAACAAATGCGCGACTACATCAACGCCGATAGCCTCGCCTTCATCTCGATCGAGGGGCTTTACCGTGCGCTCGGCCAGGAGCGCGAGGCCGGCCAGCCGCAGCGCTGCGATGCCTGCTTCACAGGCCTCTATCCGACCACGCTGACCGACGTGACCGAAAAGCAAAAAGGCGCGCCACTGTCGCTAGTGGCGAGCCGCTGATCCTTCGATACGCCATTTCGACAAGCTCAATGGCTACTCAGGAAGAGCGGGTTTCCATTCAATCGTACCAGCTTTAGTGCGCCGCTCATGACTGACACCAAACCTCTCGCCGCCAAGCTGGCCGTCGTTACCGGCGCCTCTCGCGGCATCGGCGGCGCGACTGCCGAGGCACTGGCGGCAGCGGGGGCGCACGTGGTGCTGGTCGCGCGCACCGCCTCCGGTCTGGAGGAGGTGGAAGAGCGGATCCACGACGCCGGCGGCTCGGCGACGATCGCGCCGCTCGACCTGACCGACGGCGAAAGCATCGGCAAGCTCGCCGTCGCGATCGCCGAACGGTGGGACAAGCTCGACATCCTCGTCCTCAACGCCGCGATGCTCGGCTCGCTGACTCCGGTCCAGGACATCGATCCGAGGGAATATTCTCGGCTGCTGAGCATCAACCTGCTCGCGAACCAGGCGCTGATTGCCGCGTTCGATCCGCTGCTTCGGCGTTCTGACCGTGCTGATGTAATTGCTCTCACCTCGTCCGTCGGCGCGGAGCCGCGTGCTTTCTGGGGAGCCTACGGTTCCTCGAAGGCCGCGCTCGAGACGTTGCTCGGCGCCTATGCGGACGAGACGGAGCATACGGGGCGCATCCGCGTCCATATCGTCGATCCCGGCGCGACCCGGACCCGCATGCGCGCGCTCGCCTTTCCCGGCGAGGAGCCCGAGACGGTCAAGCCGCCGGAGAGCGTTGCTGCTGCGATCGTCGAACGGCTAACCGCGGACTCGCCAAGCGGCGAGAAGGTCCGGATTGAAGCCTAGCGAGGCGCAAGGAAACCCTTTCCGCGCCGGCGGCATCCAAGTCCTCACCAACAGCGGAGGACAATCAATGACACGAGCTGCATTCTTCATCGCGGCCGCGAGCGCGCTCGCGATTTCTGCTCCGGCGCAGGCTGCCGGACCGACCGATCCGCAGATTGCGCATATCGCCTACACCGCAGGAAACATCGACATTGCGGCGGCCAAGCAGGCGCTCAAGATGTCGCACAATCCGGCGGTGCGCGACTTCGCCCAGGAAATGGTGCGCGATCACACGGCGGTGAACGATAAGGCGCTGGCGCTGGTCAAGAAGCTCCACGTGACGCCGCAAGCAAACCCGACGAGCGCGAGCCTCACGAAGGCTGCCGATGCTGAGCGTGCGAAGCTCGCCAAGCTGAAAGGCGCCGCGTTCGACCGCGAGTACGCCAACAACGAGGTCGCCTATCACAAGACCGTCAACGGCGCGCTCAAATCGACGCTGATCCCGTCGGCGCACAATCCTGAGCTCAAGTCGCTGCTCGAGACCGGCCTGAAGCTGTTCGAAGAGCATCAGGCGCACGCCGAGCAGCTGGCGGCCAAGCTGAAATGAGGATGTTGCCGCGGCGATTACCTCTGTGCGCCGCGGTTGTCGGCGCGCTGCTGCCGGTGGCCCCCGCACCGGCAGCAGCCGCTACCCACGTCGTCGTCATCGACCAGATGAAGTACGGACCCGTTCCGCCGCTCAAGGTCGGCGACACGGTCGTCTTCGTGAACAAGGACATGTTCCGCCACACCGTCACGGCTTCGAACAACAGCTTCAACCTCGACCTGATGCCGGGCGCGCGCGGAAGCCTGCACATCAATTCTGCGGGCAAGGCAGCATTTTACTGCAAGTATCACCCGGGAATGCGCGGGAGTATGATCGCGAAATGAGCACGACCCCCAGCCTTGCGCGCGATTATGCGGGCATGCCAGACATCGAACTCGCGCGCTGCTGCGCGGCCGGCGATGCTCAAGCGGTGCGCCAGCTGGTCAGCGCGAACAACCAGCGCCTGTTCCGCACCGCCTGGAGCATTCTCCGCAATCGCTTCGAAGCAGAGGACGTGCTTCAGTCCTGCTATGAAAAGGCGCTCGGCGCCATCCATAGCTTCGAGGGGCGCTCCTCGCTCACCACCTGGCTGACGCGGATCACGATCAACGAGGCGCTTGCCCGGAAGCGGGTCCAGGAGCGCCGGCGCCGCAATCTCGAATCGGAGGGCGTGCAGGTGCTCGAAACCTATCGTGAGCAGCTGGCAAAGGGCTCGGACGCGCCGAGCCCCGAAGCGGAAGCGGCGCGCGAGCAGCTGCGCGCGATGCTCGAACGGGCGATCGCCGACCTGCCGGACAATTTCCGCATCGTGTTCGTGCTGCACGAGATCGAAGGCGTGTCGGTCGAGGATGCCGCGCAGACGCTCGATATTCCTTCGGGCACGGTCAAGACCCGGCTGATGCGCGCCCGGCGCAAGCTTCAGCAGGCGCTCGCTCCCGAAGTCCGCAATGCGCTCAGCGGCACATTTCCGTTCGCAGGCGCGGATTGCGCGCGGCTGACGGAAAAGGTGCTCAGCAACTTCGCTCGAGCACGAGAGCCGAAGGCGAAGTCGCACGATAGTTAACCGCCACAACGGAAAACTATTGCCGTTCAGTTCTCTGCGGGTTTACTCCACCGCCAGGGAGGTCGAGTCACGGAAGTGCTCGGCTTTCCCGATGGAATGACCTCTGTTTGGAGGGTCCAATGTTGAAATTGATCGTTTCGGCAACCTTGTTGCTCGCATCCGCGCCGGTCATCGCGCAGAGCACAGCGGCAGCCCCACAGCAGGCTCAACAGCCGCAAGCGTCAGGCGGCATTGTGTTCGAAGACGCGCAGCCCGCCGCGAAAGCGAAGTCGCGGCTGGTCTGCCACGACGTGCAGGAGCCCGGGTCCAGGCTGGTTTCAAACCGGATCTGCATGACTGCCGAGCAGTGGAAGGACCAGCAGCAGCGCGACCGGGATCTGGTGGCCGACACGCAGCGGAACACCACGGTCGTCGGATCGAGCCACTAGTCTCCTGAACGAAAGGGAGGCCTCATATGATTGCTGCAGCACTCGCACTGCTCCTCAACAGCGGTACTGCCGTTGCCGCGGCCGATGTCGGTCCGGCCGACTTGCCGCAACTGTTCGTCGCCGCGTGCCTCGACGGAAAGGCGACGCTCTCACCTGGTGACGCCGCCGCAGTCGGTTTCGGCGGACTTCCACAGGCACTCCAGCAGCGGTTGGGAACGCCGAGCACCGCGCAGGTGTGGCGCCTGAACGGAGGCGGCAACGCCTATCTCTACATCCTGAACTACGAGGGCGGACGGAACGCGACGCCGCGGATTTGCGGGCTCGCGTCGGACACGATGAACTACGGCAACGCGGCGGACACGGTAGAAAAGCGGGTCACCGGCGCGGTGTATCCGCGGTCGACCCGCTCGATCCAGTGGCTCGACCCTCAAGGCGCCTACAATGCGATGGCGACCACCGCAGGCACGTTCAAGGTGCTCCAGATCAACTGGCTGAGCGATGCCCAGCGGCGGGTCGTCGCGAACGGATACCAGCACGATCAACGCTGAGCGCTGCTCAGGCCAGCGCAAATCGCGATAGCCGCCGCGACGGATCGGCCTCTTCTAACCGCAGGCGCACGGGCTCCCCGATCTCGAGCCCGTCGACCGGAATTCGCGTGATCACTGCGGGGTCGGCGATCTGCACCCGGGCGCCACGCTCGTCGATGTCCGTGACTACGCCGCTGAAAATCTCGCCGGCGCGTCCGGCGAGCGCAACGGCTTCGGCCAGCTCGAGCACGGCGGCATTGACCTCCGATGCGAGCCGGTCGGCTCGGTTCATCACGTCCGGCAACCGCTCGAATGCATCGCTGACGGCGCCGGGTACAGCGAGACCATTCGCGACGGCCAGCGCGGCCGCGTCGACATACCGGTCCGCGAGTCGACGGAGCGGCGCCGTCGCGTGGACATAGGTCGCCCGCATCGCCGAATGCCACGGCTTCTGCCCGGAAACGTATCGCTCGTAGCTGGCGTGAGCGCCGGAGCGGCGGATCGCCAGCATGAATGCCGCCTCCTTCGGGTCGTTCGGATCGAGCGCCCGCTCGCGAGCCTCGAGGCTCATGGCCTTCGGCCAGTCGACGCCGATTGCGCGCGCGCTGTGACGCAGCCGCCGGATCGCCCAGTCATCCGGTTCCGGCATGACCCGGAACAGCCCGGTCCCATGCGCATACAGCGCGTCGGCAATGGCGAGGTTGGCGGCCAGGGACAGGCCCGCATTGGCGATCTCGGCCGCGCTCATCGGGCGGAATTCGAGCGCGAGCGCACCGCCGTGCTCCACCACCTCCTGCTGCGGCGGATCGACTCGCGACGCGCCGCGCGCGATCTCGGCTTGCTCGATGCGGCGCGACAGTTCCGCAAATCCGTCGGGCAGGTCCTCGGCGCGGACGGTCGCGTAGCCGAGCTTCGCCCGGCTCCTGACGAGCGCGCGCTCGGCGCCGTCAAGGCTCGTCAGCCCATCCGGCCGGACGCGCACCGTGAAGAGGATCGCCGGCCGGTCGCCGTCAGGCAGCAAGCTCGCCGCGCCTTCGCTCAGCACTGCGGGATAGAGGCTGACCTTCGCGTTAGGCAAATAGATGGTCTCGCCGCGGGTCCATGCTTCGGCGTCGACCGGCCCGCCCTCGGCGACGAACCAGCCGATGTCGGCGATTGCGTAGCGCAGGATGATATCGCTTCCGGACCGTTCGATGGCGAACGCCTGGTCTAGGTCGGTCGAGCTCGCCGGATCGAGCGTGACGAACGGAATGCCGGTGCGGTCGACGTGATCGAGCAGCGTGAGGCGCGCGGCGGCAGCGGCGGCGGCCTCGACCTCGGGCGGGAAGCCGCTCGGCAACTGGAACTGCTTGCGGATTGCCGCGAGCCCTTCGCCGAGCGCCCGCGCGCGATCGTAGATGGCCTTCAAGACTTGACCATGGTCACTTGGGCAACATCGATCGCTCCGCCGCGGAAGCCGCCCTCGCAATACATGAAATAGTAGCGCCAGAGATCATGGAACGGCTTGCCGAACTCGCGCAGCGCACCGCTCGCGACCGCCTGATCGTAGCGCTCGCGCCAGCGCTTCAGCGTTTCCGCATAATCGAGCCCGAAGCCTTGACGACCGCTCCACGACAGCCCCCGGTCTCTCGCCAAGCCGTCGAAACGAGCCTCGTCGACCAGGCAGCCGCCGGGGAAGATGTAGGTCTGGATGAAGTCCGCATTGCGGGCATAGCGCTCGAACAGCTCGGAGCGGATGCTGATGAACTGCAGCGCGGCTCGGCCGCCGAGCCTGAGGTTGCGCGCGATGCTGTCGAGGTAAGCGCCCCACCAGCGCTGGCCGACCGCCTCGACCATCTCGACGGAAGCGACGGCGTCGAATTGCTCGGCCGTGTCGCGATAGTCCTGAAGGCGGATCTCGATGCGGTCAGTCAGTCCGGCCTCTGCGATCTTGCGCTCCGCCCACGCCTTCTGCTCCGTCGAAAGCGTAAGCCCGACGACCGATGCCCCGCGCTTCGCCGCCTCGATCGCCAGAGTCCCCCAGCCGCAGCCGATCTCGAGCAGGCGCTGTCCGGGCTTGAGGTCTAAGCGATCGAGCAACGCATTGATTTTGCGGAGCTGCGCGTCCTCCAGACTGTCTTGCGGGGATGCAAAGACCGCGGCGCTGTAAGTCATCGTCGAATCGAGCCACGCGGCGTAGAAGTCGTTGCCGAGGTCGTAATGCGCGGCGATGTTCTTGCGCGCCTTCCCCGGCGCGTTGTCCCGCAGGCGATGAGCGAGCGCGTTGATCCAGCGGAACGGACCCTTGGCGCGGGCGGTATCGCCGAGCGCGGCCGCATTGGCGGAAAACAGCGCGAACAGCTCGACCGGATCGGGACTCGACCATTCGCCGAGTGCCCACGCCTTGTACCAGCCGACCGAACCCGAGGTCGCAAGCCGCACCAGCGCCATCCAGCTTTGGATGTGAACGACCGCACGCGGGCCCTTGGCGTGGAAGCCGAGCCGCCGCTTCTGGCCGGTCGGCAGAGTCGCCTCGATTCCGCCGAGCGCGAGGCGCCCGTCGAGGTCGTCGAGGAGCCGGTCGAGCGCGGGCGCGGCGAGGCGCGCAACAAGTCCGCCGCCGGTCGCGAAACCGCGATCGCCAAGCACCAAATGCTCGCCGCGTGTGCTCATGAGGGCGAGGTATGAACTGATTCAATGGTTGTCGAGCGGGATGAGGAAGCTGCCGGCGCCACTTCGGCGAGTCCCGTCGTAGAAGCGCTGGTCGGTGAGATAGGCTCGGCCGTCCTGTTCGATCACCAGCGGCATGCGCGACCAGAACAGGAAGGCGCGAACGTGCCCGTCGCGCTTCGCCGCGGCGGCAAGCCTCGGATCGCCGAGGCGCAGCGGTACGATCCTCGGGTCGAGGCTCGCGTGGTTAAGGCCTTCGAGCAGGTCGTAATCGCCGCTGCCGCCGATCGCATCGCTCCGCCAGATCATCTTGCGTTTCCAGAACTCGAGCGGGACTTCGCCCGCGACGACCATCCGCGGCGGCGCGACGTGCTCGACCAGCGGTCGGGTCAGCGCGACGGCGCGTGCCGAGATCGCGGCATTGAGCCCGATGTAGAGCAGCATGGCGGTGAACGCCCACGCCGCCGGGCGGCGCCAGTCCCTCCCGAGCCGCTCGGCGCGCCACGAGAATTCGAGGCCGAGGATCAGCATCGCCCAGATCCACGGATCGACGATGAACAAGGTGTCGGCGTAGAACCAGCGGTGCGAAAAGGGCTCGAGCAGGCGCGTGCCGTAGGTGTTCATGAGGTCGAGCAACGGATGGCTGAGCACGCCGAGGAAGCAGGCCAGGAGCAGCCCGGGAAGGTTCAGCGGACCTTCCTTGCCGGGTCGCAACTTTTCCCATGCCCAAATGATTGCGACTGCCAGCAATGGCATGGTGACGAGACCGCCGATGCCGTGGGTGAAGCCGCGGTGCGCGGCTAACGGATCGCAACCGACCCCGGCGGCGACGAAGCTGTCGATGTCCGGCAGGTTCGCGGCGATGATCAGCGCCGGCATGGCGCGCGGGCTGAGGCGCTTGAGCCCCATGCGCCCCATGACCGCGCCGACGAGCGAGTGAGTGAGATTGTCCAAGTTTTATCCTCCCCACGATTTCGTGGGGAGGGGGACCAGCGAAGCTGGTGGAGGGGTCTTCGGGCGTCCCAAGAGGGCCCCTCCACCGCCTTCGGCGGTCCCCCTCCCCTGCAAATGCAGGGGAGGATGTTTCTCGCTCAAATCCGGTGCGGCTCCTTTTCGACCATCCAGGTCTGGCCCTTGGCGACGAGCGCCTGGAGGTCGGGGGTCTTGCCCGAAGCGGCGGCCTTGTTCTGCTCAATGACTGCGCTCTCGAAGGTCGGTCGCGGGTCTTCGTAGATGACGCCGAGCGCGATCGGGAACTCCTCCGGGTCCATCAGGATCAGCATCGCGGCGAGCTGCCGGTTGCTGGGGTCGTGGACGATCACCGAAGGGTCGTCGCCCGGCACGACCTTGAGCGACAGCCGCTCGGGATCGAGCGCCAGGCCCTTGCTGCCGCCGTCGAACAGCATCTTTTCGCCGGCCTGAAGCCACAGCTGCTTTTGCTGAGCCGACTGCTTTTCGGTGAAGCTGGCGAAGACGTCATCGTTGTAGACGATGCAATTTTGGAAAATCTCGACGAAGCTCGCGCCGCGGTGCGCGTGCGCGGCCTTGAGCACGTCGGGCAAATTCTTGTGGACGTCGATCCCGCGAGCGATGAACCGCGCGCCGCTTCCGAGGGCGAAGGCGCAGGGCGTCACCGGCCGGTCGACCGAGCCGAACGGCGTCGAGGGCGAGCGGGTTCCGACGCGGCTGGTCGGCGAATATTGCCCCTTTGTCAGGCCGTAAATTTCATTGTTGAACAGCAGGATCTGGCAGTCGAGGTTGCGGCGGAGCACGTGCATCGTGTGGTTGCCGCCGATCGACAGCGCGTCGCCGTCGCCGGTGATGATCCACACGTCGAGCTCGGGATTGGCGAGCTTGGCGCCGGTCGCGATCGCCGCCGCGCGGCCGTGGATCGTGTGGAAGCCGTAGCACGCCATGTAATAGGGAAAGCGGCTCGAGCAGCCGATGCCGCTGATGAACACCGTCTTCTCGCGCGCCACGCCGAGGTCGGGCATGGTCCGCTGGACCGCTTTGAGGACTGCGTAGTCGCCGCAGCCGGGACACCAGCGGACCTCCTGGTCGCTCGCCCAGTCCTTGGCGGTGGTGAGGGAGGCGATGTCGTTCATGAGTGGGGCCTCAACCAGATTACGAGCAGGACGATGACGACCAGCATGATTGCCAGCGGGAAGACGTTGAGCTGTTTCAATGCCGTTCCCCGGCGAAGGCCGGGGCCCAGGACGCTGCGCAGCAGCGTGTCCGGCTCTGTAGGAAGGAATTGAAGCGCATCGCGCTCCTGGACCCCGGCCTTCGCCGGGGAACAGTGCGCGCGAATGTTCGCGAATGTTCGCAGTGACGACGCAGCTTCACTGACGCCCTCCCGAAAGCCCCGCATCGATGGCGGCCTCGATCTCGGCGATTCGGAACGGGTGGCCGCTGACCTTTGTCAGCGACTGCGCATCGACCAAAAACTGATCGCGGAGCACGGTCTTCAATTGGCCCATGTTCATCTCGGGCACCAGGATATGTTTGAAGCCCTTCAATAGGACAGCCATATTCTTCGGCATCGGCCAGATGTGGCGGACGTGGACGTGCGCGACGTCCTGGCCCTTGGCGAGCGCGCGCCGGACGGCCTGGTGGATCGGACCGAAGGTCGAGCCCCAGCCGACGACGGCGAGCTCGGCGCCTTCGCGGCCGATGCAGACCTGCTGATCGAGGATCGAGTCGGCGATTCCGTGGACCTTGCCGACGCGGGTGTTGGTCATCTCCTGATGGACTTCGGGGCGGTAGTCGATGTTGCCGGTGCCCGGCGCCTTCTCGATCCCGCCGATGCGGTGCTCGAGTCCGCGCGTTCCGGGCCGGATCCATGGGCGCGCGAGGTCCGCGTTGCGCACGTAGGGCATCACCCCCTCGCCTTCCGCCGGCGGCGTGTCGAAGAACTCGACCGGGAACGGCTGATATTGGCTCATGTCGGGCACGCGCCACGGCTCCGCGGCGTTGGCGATATAGCCGTCGGTGAGCAGCATCACCGGAGTCATATAGCGGGTTGCGATGCGGCACGCCTCGATCGCGCAGTCGAACGCATCCGATGGCGAGCGGGCGGCGATCACCGGCACCTGGGCATCGCCGTTGCGGCCGTACACCGCCTGATACAGGTCCGACTGCTCGGTCTTGGTCGGGAGACCGGTCGACGGGCCGCCGCGCTGCGAGTTGACGACCACCAGCGGCAGTTCGGTCATGACCGCGAGTCCGACCGCCTCCATCTTGAGCGCGACGCCCGGTCCCGAGGACGACGTGATGCCGAGCTGACCGGCGTAGCTTGCGCCAATTGCAGCGCAGACGGCGGCGATCTCGTCCTCCGCCTGGAAGGTCGTGATGCCGAATTCCTTGAGCCGCGCGAGATGGTGGAGAAGCGGGCTTGCGGGGGTGATCGGATAGGAGCCGAAGAACATGTTCAGGCCGGCGAGCTGGCAACCGGCGACGAGGCCGAGCGCGAGCGATTCGGCGCCCGTGACGGTGCGGTAGAGCCCCGGCTCGGCCGGCGCCGGAGCAAGGTGATGCTGCTTGAACGGAGCGCCCATCTCGGCGGTTTCGCCATAGGCGTGGCCTGCGTTCAGCGCGGCGATGTTCGCTTCGGCGAGCTCGGGCGCCTTGGCGAACTTCTTCTTGAGCCACTCGACGATCGGCGCGCGGTCGCGGTCGAACATCCACAGCGCGAGGCCGAGCGTCCACATGTTCTTGCAGCGCAGCGCTTCCTTGTTGCCGAGCCCGAACGGCTTCACGGCTTCGAGCGTCAGCTGCGAGATATCGAAGTGGACGACCTGCCATCTGGCGAGGCTTCCGTCCTCCAGCGGGTTCTCGTCATAGCCTGCCTTGGCGAGATTGCGCGCCGTGAACTCGCCCTCGTCGGCGATGATTAGCCCGCCTTCGCGCACCTCCTTCGCGTTCACCTTCAACGCCGCCGGATTCATCGCGATCAGCACGTCCGGCTGGTCGCCCGCCGTGTCGATCGCGGACGAACCGAAATTAATCTGGAAGGCGGAGACTCCGAAGGTCGTGCCCTGCGGCGCGCGGATCTCGGCCGGGAAATCGGGGAAGGTCGCGAGGTCGTTGCCGGCGAGCGCGGTCGAGAGGGTGAACTGTCCGCCGGTGAGCTGCATCCCGTCGCCGCTGTCGCCGGCGAAGCGAACGACGACCGCTTCCTGCGGCGGACTGGCGGATGCTTCGGTTTCGGTGACGCGGTGCGAGGCTGTGGCCATGGAGAGCAGGATAGGACCTGCGATTGCCTTTCGCCACCTCTTCTATAGTTTCGGCGGCGTAGCCAACCGGTGGGAGCCGCCTGTGTTTGTGCGCCGGCTTACGACCAGCCTCAAAGAGCAGCATTGGGTGACGATCGGCATCGAGCTGATCATTGTCATCATCGGTGTGTTCGTCGGCAACTGGGTCAACGATTGGAACCAGGAGCGTGCAGCGGGCCGCGAAACCAACAACTTATTGGTGGAGCTACGCCCCGAGATGATTCAGCAACGGCAGTCGATGGAGAGCATCCGCAAATATCTTCAGATTACCGGCCGTTATGCCGACGTCGCCTTCGCCGGCTGGCGACGCGATCCCAGAGTTAGTGATACGCAATTCGTCATTGCCGCCTACCAGGCGAGCCAGAGCTACGGCATAAGCGCTAATGGTCAAACCTGGGCCCAGATCTTCGGCGGCGACCAGTTGCGGCGGATAAAGGATGCCGCGATCCGAAGGCCGCTGCAGCGGCTAATGACGTACGATTACAGCCTGCTGTCATACGACCGGCTGGATTCGAAATATCGCAACGACGTCCGGTTGATCATTCCGAACGACATCCAGCAACAGATTCGCGCCGCGTGCGGCGACCACCTGATACTCGACGGCAGGGGACTCGGCCTGCCGCCAACCTGCACAATTGACATCCCGGACGTCGGCGGAGCCGCCGACGGACTGCGCGCGCATCCCGAGCTGGTCGGCGAACTTGCGCAGCACGAGTCTCTCATTGCGACTCAGTTCACCAATGTCGACCTTGTCGAATCGCAGATCGACGAACTCGAGCACGCAATCGCCCACCTGCGCTGACGCGACACGTCGGATGCGCTAACGCGCAGCCCATGAGTGAACCCAATCGCTACCGCCGCGGGGTCGGCGTGATGCTGCTGAACTCGGACGGGAAGGTCTGGGTCGGAGCGCGGATCGATAATCCCGACGACGCCTGGCAGATGCCGCAGGGCGGAATCGACGCGGACGAGGAGCCGTGGGCGACGGCGCTGCGCGAGCTGGAGGAGGAGACCGGGATCGCGCCGCACCTCGTCGAGCGAATCGCGGAGTGTCCCGAGCGGCTGCGCTACGAGCTGCCCGCGGAGTGGCGCTCGCGCCTGTGGGGCGGGAAATGGATCGGGCAGGAGCAGGATTGGTTCCTCGCCCGCTTTCTCGGCCGCGACAGCGACGTGAACATCGCCACGGCGCATCCGGAGTTCCGCGCGTGGAAATGGGTCGAGCCCGAGCGGCTCCCCGACCTCATCGTTCCGTTCAAGCGCGATCTCTACCGCCGGCTGCTGGGAGATTTCGCCGAATATCTGTAATTCCGTAAGGGCGTTACCGCGACGCTCCGGCTTGCAGGTTAACGCGTCTGAGCGCAGACAGGCAGCGAGTTCGGGGGAGAGTGTTTGGCTCGGATATTCCTCAGTTACGCGCGCGACGACGCCGAGGCAGCAAAAGAGCTTGCGAGTTGCATCTCCGAAGCCGGGCACGACGTCTGGTGGGACAGGCACCTGCACGGCGGCTCCCGCTTCGCGAGCGAGATCGACAAGGCGCTGAAGGACGCAGAGGCGGTCGTCGTCCTGTGGTCGCCGACCTCGATCGATTCGGCGTGGGTGCAGGACGAGGCCGCCGAAGGGCGCGATTCCGGGCGGCTGGTGCCGGTTTCGCTCGGCTCGGCCAAGCCGCCGCTCGGCTTCCGCCAGTTCCAGACCGTCGACCTCGGCGCGTGGGACGGAAACGGCAGCCCCGAGGCGATCGACGACCTGCTGGAGGCGATCGGTCGAACCTGCGGCACCGAGGCGCGGCCGAGCGCGGCGGCCGCGGAGAAGAAGAGTTCGGCCAAGCAGAAGCGCGCGTCGGTGTGCGTGCTTCCGTTCATCAACATGAGCGGCGAAGCCGAGCAGGAATATTTCAGCGACGGGATCAGCGAAGACATCATCACCGATTTGTCGAAGGTCTCGGCGCTGTCGGTCGTCGCCCGCAACACCGCCTTCACCTACAAGGGCCAGACTGTCCACGTGAAGGACGTCGCGGCCGAGCTCGGCGTCACCTATGTGCTCGAAGGGAGCGTCCGCAAAGCCGGCAACCGGGTGCGGATCACCGCTCAGCTGATCGACGGCGCGGAAGGCGACCACGTCTGGGCTGACCGCTACGACCGCGACCTCACCGACATCTTCGAAATCCAGGACGAGATTTCGAAGGCAATCGTCGAGGCGCTGAAGATCAAGCTGTTGCCCGAAGAGAAGAAGGCGATCGAGCGCCGCGGGACCAGCAACGTCGAGGCTTACAACCTCTACCTGATGGCCCGGCAGCAATGGGTCAGCGGCAACTTCGGCGACCCGCGCCGCGACCAAACGATCGTTCGGCTATGCGAGCAGGCGATCTTGCTGGACGAGCATTATGCCGAGGCGTGGGCGCTGATGGCTCTCGCCCAGGCCGAGCTTCGGTTCACCCACGGCCGCGACGAGAACGCCTTGCCGGCAGCGGAGCGCGCGATCGACCTCAATCCGGCGCTTCCCGAGGCGCACTGCATCAAGGCGCGCTACCTCGAGGAGGAAGGCAAAGAGGAGGAAGCGGAGCGGCAGATTCGAAAGGCGCTGAAGCTCAACCCCGACTCATGGGAGGTCAATCGCGAAGCCGCGCGGATGCTGTTCCGGCACAATCACATCCCGGACGCGATTCCCTTCTTCGAGAAAGCCGTGTCGGTGATGGAGACCGATTGGCACAACTCGCTGCTCCTGGTGACCTGTTACAAAGCGACCGGCGACGACGCCCAAATGCGAAGGGCCGCGAAAGTAACCTTCGAGAGGTCGGAGCGGGCGCTTCAGAAGGACCCCGCGAACGGTCAGGCGCTCGCCTCCGGTGCGCAGTCGCTCTTGATAACGGGCGACGAGGCACGAGCATTCGACTGGATTCGGCGCGCGCTTCTCCTCGATCCCGACAATCTCGTCATGCGCTACAATCTTGCCTGCACGCTGGCCGAAACGGACAGCACCCGCGATCAGGGGCTCGACCTTCTCGAGCCCTTCTTCGAGCGCGTGAACAGCAATTCCCACATGCGCCACATCGAGGTCGATCCGGACATGAATCCGGTGCGCGACGATCCTCGATTCAAGAAGATGTTCGGCGCTGCGCGGCAGCGGCTCGGAATGGACGAAAGCGCGCCCGATGCCTGACAGCCGCGACGTGTTCATCTCCTACGCTCGGCCGAGCGAGGACGCGGCGCAGCGCGTCGCCGGGGCGCTGAGGCAACAGGGCTTCAGCGTCTGGCGCGACGACGAGCTTCCCGCGCACCGCGCTTATTCGGACGTGATCGAGGAGCGGCTCAAATCCGCGAAGGCGGTCGTGGTGCTGTGGTCGGGCGAGTCGGCCAAGTCGCACTGGGTGCGCGCGGAGGCCGACACTGCGCGCGAGGCGGGGACGCTCGTGCAGGCGACGCTCGACGGCGCGCTTCCGCCAATGCCGTTCAACCAGATCCAGTGCGCGGACCTGAGCGGTTGGGGCGGCGACACCAGCTCGGCCGGCTGGAAGAAGCTGGAGGGCAGCGTCGCAGCGCTGATCGGAGGCGGCGAGGACGAGCCGGCGGCTCCGGCCGAAGCGCGCGTGCAGAAGGTGCGCGCGTCGATTTGCGTCCTGCCGTTCGTCAACATGAGCGGCGAGGAAGAGCAGGAATATTTCAGCGACGGCATCAGTGAGGACATCACGACCGATCTATCCAAGGTCTCCGCGCTCGAAGTGGTCGCGCGGAACACCGCGTTCGCCTTCAAGGGCCAGAATCCCGACGTGAAGGAGGTCGCCCGACAGCTGAGCGTCAGCCACGTCCTCGAAGGGAGCGTGCGCAAGGCGGGCAATAGAATCCGGATCAATGCGCAGCTCATCGACGGGTCCACCGGCAAGCACTTATGGGCCGACCGCTTCGATCGCGACCTGACCGATATCTTCGAAATCCAGGACGAGATTTCCAAGGCGATCGTCGATGCGCTCAAGGTGAAGCTGCTGCCGGCGGAAAAGAAAGCCATCGAGAACCGCGGGACATCGAACGTCGAAGCCTACGATCTGTACCTGATGGCCCGCCAGCAGTGGATCAGCGGCACCTTCGGCACGGTCCGGCGCGAGCAATCCATCGCCCGGCTGTGCAAGGAGGCCGTGCTGCTCGACCCCGATTATGCCCAGGCCTGGGCGCTCATGGGGCTCGCGCAGCTCGAGTTGCGGTTCGTGCACGGCCACGACGAAGATGCGCTGTCCGCCGCCGAGCACGCCCTCCAGATCAATCCCGGGCTGGCCGAAGCCCTGTGCATCAAGGCGCGCTACCTCGAGGAAGGGGGCAGCACGGAAGAAGCGGAGAAGCAGATCAGGACCGCGCTGAAGCTCGACCCCGACTCGTGGGAGGTGAACCGCGAGGCTGCGCGGATGCTGTTCCGCCACGGCCATATTCGGGAGGCGATCCCATATTTCGCCAAGGCAGCGTCGCTGAACGATACCGACTGGCACAACGCCGTCATGCTCATCACTTGTTATCGCAGCACCGAGGACCAGGCGCACTTGCTGGCCGCGGCGCAAATGGTTCGCGAGCGCGTCCAGCGGGCCGTCACCATGGACCCGACCAACGGCACGGCGCTGGCGAGCGGCGCGTACGCGCTTGCCATGCTCGGCGAACGCGATCGCTCCCGCGAATGGATGAGGCGCGCGCTGCTCCTCGATCCTGACAATCTGGTGATGCGCTACAATGCGGCCTGCACGCTGCTCGGTCAGCTTGGCGACGAGGATGAGGCGCTGAAAACGCTCGAATCCTTCTTCGCCAAGGTTACGAGCACCACGTGGATCTGGCACGCCGAATCCGATCCCGACTTCGAGCAGATCCGCGATCGTCCGCGCTTCAAGGAGATGATCGCGTCGGCAAAGCAGCGGCTGGGGATGGCCGAAGCCGCCGACGCACCCGTTCAATCCTCGCCGCAGCAGCAGTAGCGCTGCGCCAGCCGCGCCGTTAGAGCCGGGGCATGGCCGAATTGTCGTCAACCGAACGCGATGCCGTCGAGCGCGCTGCCGCCGCGCCGATGCTCGACCAGGTGCGCGCCTGGGCGGCGGTCAACAGCGGATCGCGCAATCTCGGCGGGCTCGAGCGGATGGCCGACCTGCTCGCGGACGCTTTTTCGGCGCTTCCCGGCGTGCTCAGGTTCGAGCAGCCGCAGCCGGTCGAGGCGGTCGATTCCTCCGGCAAGAGCGTGAAGGTCAAGCATGGCCGCCACCTTCACCTGACCGTCAGGCCGACCGCGCCGCTCCAGCTCCTTTTCACCGGCCACATGGATACGGTTTACGGGCCCGAGCACGCGTTCCAGCAGACCCGCTGGATCGAGGAGGGGGTGCTGAACGGCCCGGGTGTCGCCGACATGAAGGGCGGCCTCGCGGTGATGCTCGCCGCGTTGAAGGCGGTCGAGCGAAGCCGGGGTTCGGACCGGCTCGGCTACGAGGTGGTGATCAACAGCGACGAGGAGGTTGGTTCGCTCTCCTCGGCATCGCTGCTCGCGCAGGCAGCGCACGGCAAGCGTGCGGCGCTGACCTACGAGCCTGCGGCGCTTCCCGATGGAACCCTAGCCGGCGCGCGGCCCGGCAGCGGGAATTTCGCAATGCTCGTCCGCGGACGCTCGGCGCATGCCGGGCGCAATCCCGAGGACGGACGCAATGCCCTGCTCGCCGCCGCCGACCTGGCGCTTCGTCTCGACCGGCTGAAGCGGGGCGGATTGACCGTCAATCCTTCGCGCATCGAGGGTGGAAGTCCGAGCAACGTGGTGCCGGACCTCGCCATCCTGCGGGTGAACATGCGCCCGCGCACGCCCGAGATCGAGGCGGCGGCAAAGGGCGAGATGGCCGATGCGGTCGCCGCCGTCACGGCCGAACGCGAGGTGGAAATCGAGCTGAGCGGCGGGTTCGGGCGGCCGCCCAAGCCGCTCACGCCTGCCGCCGAAGCACTGTTCGATCTCGTGCGGCAGGCCGGCGCGGACGTCGGCCAGACGATCGCATGGCAGCCGACGGGCGGCGTGTGCGACGGCAATAATATCGCTGCGTGCGGCGTGCCCGTGGTCGACACCATGGGCGTGCGCGGCGGCAAGATCCACAGCATGGAGGAATATCTGATCACCGAAAGCCTCGGCGAGCGCGCTGCCTTGTCGGCCCTGACCATCCTGCGCCTGATGCGGGAGCCTGCATGAGCTTCCGGATCCGCGCTGCGCGGCAGAGCGACCTTCGCGCCTTCTACAATCTCGCCAAGCTGACCGGCGGCGGCTTCACCAACCTCCCGGCGGAGAAGGCGACGCTCGAGGCCAAGCTCGACAAGAGCGCGGCGGGGTTCGGGCGCGAGACGGATACGCCCGGCGACGATCTCTACGTGTTCATGCTCGAAAATTGCGAGACAAAGCAGATCCGCGGCACGTGCCAGGTGTTCGGCGCGGTCGGGACCGACCGGCCGTTCTACTCGTATCTGATCTCGACGCTGACTCAGAGGAGCGACGAGCTCGCCAAGACCTTCCGCAACCAGCTCCTCAACCTCACCACCGATCTCGAGGGATCGAGCGAGGTGGGCGGCCTCTTCCTCCATCCGCACGAGCGCGCCGGCGGCCTCGGGCTGCTGCTCGCGCGCTCGCGCTATCTGTTCATCAAGGCGCATCGTGAGCGCTTCGGAGATGCCGTGCTTGCCGAGCTTCGCGGCGTGATGGACGAGGGCGGCCATTCGCCCTTCTGGGACGCGATCGGCGGCCGCTTCTTCGGCATGACCTTCCCCGAGGCGGACGAGTTCAACGCGGTGCACGGCACGCAATTCATCGCCGACCTGTTCCCCAAGAGCCCGATCTACATGTCGATGCTGCCCGAAAGCGCCCGCGCGGTGATCGGACAGCCGCATCCGACTGGCCGGGCAGCGCTGAAGATGCTGGAGAACGAAGGGTTCGTGTGGGACTGCTACGTCGACATTTTCGACGGCGGGCCGACCGTGACTGCGCGCACGGACGACATCCGCACCATCAGGGCAGCAAGCACCCTGCGCGTGCTCGATCGCGAGCCGGCCGGCGGCGAGCCGATGCTCGTTGCCCACGGCCGGCTGCACGACTTCGTCGCCTGCTATGCTACGGTCGAGGTGAGCGATGACGGGGCCGCAATCGACTCGGCGGCGCGCA
This sequence comes from Sphingomonas sp., assembly GCA_025980335.1. Lineage (GTDB taxonomy): Bacteria > Pseudomonadota > Alphaproteobacteria > Sphingomonadales > Sphingomonadaceae > Sphingomicrobium. The sequence goes on from JAICXO010000004.1 coordinate 31,612, forward strand.
AGCTCCTCGACGTTGACAGCGGCGAAGAGGTGATGGCGGTGCCGCGCTGATGCTGAGAGAAATCAACTTCGACGGGATCGTCGGGCCGAGTCACAATTATGCGGGGCTGAGCTTCGGCAATGTCGCCTCGATGGGGCATGCGGGCGAAGTGTCGGAGCCCCGCGCGGCGGCGCTGCAGGGCGTCGACAAGATGCGGGCGAACCTCGCGCTCGGGCTTGCGCAAGGCGTGTTCCTGCCGCCGCAGCGACCGCACCGCGGATGGCTCGGGCGGCTCGGCACGACCATCGAGCAGGCGGAGCCGGCGCTCGCCGCCAATGCGATGTCGGCATCGGCCATGTGGGCCGCCAATGCAGCGACGGTTTCGCCCGCACCCGACACCTCCGACCGCAAGTGTCATCTGACGCCGGCCAACCTGCGCACCATGCCGCACCGCAGCCATGAATGGCGCTCGACTCTCGGTCAGTTGCTGATCGCGTTCCGGGACGGCGCGCATTTCCAGGTTCATGCACCGGTGCCGCACGCTTTCGGCGACGAAGGCGCGGCGAACCACATGCGGCTCGCGGCGGCTCATGGCGAATCCGGCCTCGAGATTTTCGTCTATGGGATATCCGGCGGCGGCTTTCCCGCGCGCCAGCATGTCGAAGCATCGAAGGCAGTCGCCCGGCTTCACCTGCTCGATCCCGAGCGCACCGTCTTCGCGCAGCAGTCGGAGGAGGCAATCGCCGCCGGCGCGTTCCACAACGACGTCGTCGCGGTTGCGAACGAGCGAGTCCTCTTTGCGCACGAGCAGGCGTTCGCCGACAAGCAGCCGCTGCTCGACATGGCGCAGGCGAAGGTGCCCGGGTTCGAATATGTCGAAGTTGCGGCGGCCGACGTGCCGCTCGCGGACGCGGTCAAATCGTATCTGTTCAATGCGCAGCTGGTGACCCCACCAGACGGGGAGATGACGCTGATCGTTCCGGCCGAGGTCAAGGCAACCGAGTCGGTGTGGCGCTGGATCGAGCGGCACGTCGCCGGCAACGGTCCAATCCGCAGAGTGGAAGTCGTCGACGTGCGTCAATCGATGGCGAACGGCGGCGGTCCGGCGTGCCTGCGGCTCCGTGTCGTCGCCGACCCAGCGACGATCGACCCACGATTTCTGGTCGACGAAGCCAAGCTCGATCGAATCGCCGACGTCATCCGCCGTACCTGGCCCGAGCAAATTGCGCATGACGAGCTTCAGAGCCCGGCGCTGATCGCCGAGATCGAAAGCGCCCGCGCCGCGCTGCTCAATGCGCTCGGGCTCGCCGAGCTGATCCAAGGCTGAATCCCGAAACGGAACAGAAGCTGTTCCTTACCGTGACTTTAACCTTGTCTCTTAGGCTTTGAAGGGCTCAAAACAGCGCTTGAGGGGTTCAAGCGTTAACGATGGCAAGTCTCCGCAAGATCGGCCGGCTGTTCACGATCAAGACGCGCTTCGAGGCGTGGCTGGTGATCTACGCGATCGCGCTTGGCGCCGTGGAGCGCGGACGACTCTACCTGGAAACCTATCCAGGCTACGGCGGCTGGCTGCTCGCGCTTGCCTGCACGGGCGTCGTTTTCGTCGCGGGCGCCAAATTGCTCGATTCGGTCAGGGCGCCGGAGCCGGCAATCGCTGCCGGTCCCTATCGCGCGCGGATGCGCCGCCGTTCGATCATTGGTCGTAGTCGACCCACGCGCCTGCCGATTGGTCGCGTTTCAGAGTCACCGATTTCACGTCGCACAGATTGATTCCCGCCCAGGTGACCGGCGGAGCGCCGGGCACCTCGGCACGGATGTCGAACGCGCAATCCGGATTATCGAACTTGACCGGCGTCCGGGCCCCGGGGGCCGGCGCATTGCCGAGCGCCTTCCAGTCGTTGCTCTCGGCGCGGCGGATCGACAGCTTGCCGAGCGCCGCGCCGGTGCCGTTGACGAGCGTGAAGTCGGACGCGCCGGCGTAGGCAACCGACGCGGACCCGAGCAGCACGAGCAATAGTGCAAATCTCTTCGCCATGAGCGCCACCATATGCCGGTGGCGCTCGCGAGGAAATGCCGGAATGTCAGCCCAGGTCAGGCGGCGTTGAGCTCGGCGTAGGTCGGACGCTTCCCGCTCCAGAACATGGGCGCGGCCGCGGGGCCGTGGGTCATCGCGTCGGTCAGCGGAAGCGCGGTCGAGCAGAACGCGCATTCGGCCGACATCCGGCCGATCAGCCAGTGGGTGCGGCCGCAGCCGGGGCAGTGATTGACCTCGCCGTCGTGATAGACTGCGTGGTACCCGCGCGCATTCGGATTGAAGTTGCGGCGGGACTCGAGCGAACTCAGCATGGTGCTTTCCTTCGGAACCATTTGACCCGTCAACGAGCGGCGAGTCGTTAGGTTTCAAGGATGATCCGCGTCCGGTTCCGGCGTGTCATCCTGGCGCAATCCGGCTGTTCCACGGCGGGACATTAGCCGTTATTGAAGTGAGTCGTTCCGGGGGCAGCTTTTCGGCTGCGGAATTAACCGTCTCTTAGGCATTCCGGGCTGATGGTCCGGGGGTTCTCTAGCGGAGGGGGGACCAGTGGAGTCGAACGAGCGTTATTATCGAAGGCGCGCCGTCGAGGAACGAATGGCCGCCCAGCGTGCAATGACCGAAGCGGCGCGGGTGTGGCACGCCAAGCTCGCCCATGACTTCGCGGAGCGCGCAAGCGCCTGCACGACCGCCGCCGTTTGCACCGGAACCGCCATCGCCGGTTAATCTTGAATCCATCAAAAATTCATCCCAATCATGGTGGGCGTGGACGATTGGGAGCACCATTTTCTTGAGAAGAGCCGCCGCCGTTTCGAGAAGGAACGGGTCGAACGGCAGCGCGAGCGCACCCGCCTGACGCTCGCCACTGCGCTCCTCGTCCTGCTGTTCGTCTTGGCCATCACTGCACTCGCTTTCTTCGCCTGACGATCAGGGCGTCTCCGCTTCGGTTTCCTCGATCGCGTCGAGCACCGCCTCGGGGGCGACCCGCTGCTTCATTTCCTCGATCTCCTGCTGCCCGCTCGTCGGGACATGCATTCGGTCGGCGATCGTCGAGACGAGCTCGACGAGCTTGGTGATCTCCGCCTCCGCGAGCAGGCTGACCTGGAGGTCGAGCTCGGCCCGCCGATCCGCCGCAGCGGCCATGCGGTTCTGGGTGATGAGGATGAAGGTCGAAAGGAAGATCGCTTCGACCGACGCGACCATCGCCAGGATGACGAAGGTCGGGTCCCATGGCTTCACGCCCGGAATCGAGCCGAGGTTGGCAACGATCCAGAAGCCATAGATCGCCGCGTGGACATAGACGAAATAGAGGCTCCCGGTGAATCGGGTGATTGCGCGCGCGACTCGCTCCTCGAAGCCGGCGTGGGCTTCCTCATCCGCGCGGCGCTTGCGAAGCGCGTCGATGTTGCGCCTGAGCGCGCTGTTGAGGCTGCGGTCGTCGGTCATTCGCGGCGCCAACGAAAGCTGGAGCAGCAGCGTTCCGGCGGGGCCCGGCGAAGGGTTGCGCCGCGCGCATGACGCCCCTATGTCGCGCCCCTGCCGTTTCCGGCACCCGCGCGCCCGTAGCTCAGCTGGATAGAGCACCAGACTACGAATCTGGGGGTCAGAGGTTCGAATCCTTTCGGGCGCGCCATTTTTTCCTCTGTGCTTCAATCATTTAGCTAAGTTCTGCAGCGCCGGGGCTGTCCGGCTTCCGCCCATTGCGGACATTAGCTCGTCTGCTAGGCTCCGCTGATTGCCGGGGGGCCGTCGGATGCACTTCCGCCTACCAAAGCCGCTTCACGGCTGGCGCGAGTTCGCTGGCGAGGTTGGCATCATAGTCATTGGCGTGCTCATTGCGCTCGGGTTTGAGCAAGTGGTGCAGTCGCTCCATGACCAATCGGTCGCAGGCCAGGCTCGCGACGCAGTCCGGGCAGAGGTGCGGGAAAACTTGTGGTGGCTCGAGTTTCGCGACGGCTACGAGCCCTGCATCGACGGCATGCTCGCTGAGCTCGGGGACGTGCTCGCTCGCGCCCGGGCGGGCGAGCCGACGCCGCTGATAACCAATGTCCACTTTCCGGTTTATGCGAAGATGACGTCGCTTCGCTGGAACGGTAACGCAGAGGCGGGACGCACCAGCCTCTTCTCCGGGAACGAGCAGCGCCTGCTCGGCAACATGTATTTCACAACCGAGGATTTTCGGGCCTCACAAGGTGAGGAGGAGACCGTTTGGGCGCGGATGGGCTTCGTCGAAGGCCTCAGTCATTTCACGCCTGCCGATGTTCACGACCTGGCTGTACTCCTTGCGGAGGCGCGGTATCAAAATATCAGAGCGAAGCTGACCATCGAACGGGGCAATCAGTGGGCCGCCAAGCTGCATCTGGTCGCGTCCAATCCCAATTCGGTCGAGAACCTTCGGCTATCCGCAAGACCCATTTGCCCACCGTTGAGCGCGACAAATCAGCAGCGTTGAATGACAGGACGAGTGCGGAGGCTTTCCTCGTCTCGCACTCAGCGAAGATGTGCGGTTTGCACCCATTGCGGACGTTCGCACTGCTGTTAGTGGAACAGAGTCGCGAATTCGGTCATGTCGTGCGCGTTCCACGCCGACTGAAACGCGTCGGGCGCCTGCTCGGGCGAGTGGATCTCGGGCACGGCCACTTCTCTTCGTCGGTTGCCGCGTCGGTGTTGCAATCTTAGAGCGGCGGAGATGAGGTCCGCCACTCCGATCCTGCTGCTGACGGCGGGCGTCGCCGCCTGCTCCGCTCCCGCGGGCCGTTATCCCTCACTCCAGCCGCGCGCGGCCGAGGCGATCGACCCCAGGTTGCAGCCACCCGCACCGGTCAATGATCGGCCGGCGAAGCCCGCACTGGTATCGCAGCTTGCCGCGCTCGTCGGCGAGGCACGCAGCGGCGATGCAGCGTTCGCTCCGGCGATGGCCAATGCGGAGCAGCTCGCCTCTGTGGCGAGCGCTCCGCACAGCGAGGGCTGGATCGCGGCGCAGGAGGCACTTTCCGCGGCGATCGCGGCGCGCAAGCCGACTGCCGTGGCCCAGGCGGACATCGATGCGATTGGCGCGACCGCACTGCAGACGCAGGGGGGCATCGCACCGAACGACCTGAAGGCGATCCAGGCTGCGGCGACGGAGGTGCGTGCGATCGCGACCCGCCAGACCGACCGCATTGCCGCCGTCCAGAAGCGCCTCGCCGCCTAGCTCAGCGCGGCTGCGCGCGCGGACGGCCAGTCGGCCGCATCGATCCAGTAAATGATCGACGGATTGAGCTCCGGCCCGAACCGCTCGTCGATGAAGTCCAGGTCCTCGCGGCGTGTCATCCCGAGCCGCTTCATCAAGCCCCAGCTCGCCTTGTTGTCGGGGACGGTCATGGCGATCACGTGAGGCGCTTGGAAGCGGCCGAACGCAAGGTCGAGGCTGGCGACCGCCGCCTCCTTCGCGATACCCTTGCCCCACGCTTCCGGGCGCAATCGCCAGCCGATCTCGTGCTTGCCGGTCAGCTCGCGGGCGCCGGGCGCGTTGACTCGCTTGATCCCGCAGAAGCCGAGGATTTCGCGCGATGCGCGGTCCTCGACGATCCAGAAGGTGTGGCCGAAGTCGCGACTGAATCCGCGTACCCGCAAACAAGATTCGCGCCATTCTGCGGGAAGCTGGACGCCGCCGAGGTGTCGCATCACCTGTTCGCGATTCATCACTTCGTAGAAGCGGACCTCGTCTTCATCGTCCCAGTCGCGGAGAATGAGCCGGGCGGTCTGCGCGATCGGCTCAGCCACGGATCAGGCGGGCCGCATCGAGTGCGTGATAGGTGAGGATTCCGCTTGCGCCGGCGCGTTTGAACGCGAGCAAGGTCTCGAGGATCAACGCGTTGCGGTCCCCTGCACCCGCGGCCGCGGCATGCTCGATCATCGCATACTCGCCGCTCACCTGATACACGAAGGTGGGAACGCCGAACGCATCCTTCACGCGGACAACGACGTCGAGATAGGGCAGGCCCGGCTTCACCATCACAAAATCCGCGCCTTCGGCGAGATCCAGTTCGACCTCGCGCACCGCTTCCTCGATGTTCGCCGGGTTCATCTGGTAGCCGCGCTTGTCGCCCTTCAGACGCCCGAGCGAGCCCACTGCCTCGCGGAACGGACCGTAGAAGGCCGAAGCGTATTTGGCGGCATAGGCCATGATCGCGACATTCTGGTGGCCCGCCGCCTCGAGAGCGCCGCGGATCGCGCCGACGCGGCCGTCCATCATGTCGGATGGAGCGACGATGTCCGCGCCCGCGTCGGCCTGGACCAGCGCCTGCTGCACAAGCACCTCGACGGTGTCGTCGTTGATGACATTGCCGAGTTCGTCGACGAGGCCGTCATGGCCGTGCGCGGTGTAGGGATCGAGCGCGACGTCGGTGAGTACACCGATCTCGGGCACCGCGTCCTTGATCGTGCGGATGGCGCGGCAGATCAGGTTGTCGCGGTTGAGCGCTTCCTCGGCGCGCTCGGTACGAAGCTCGTTCGGCGTGTTGGGGAAGAGCGCGATGGAGGGAATGCCGAGGTCCGCGGCCTCTCGCGCCTTTCCGGCGAGCCGGTCGACGCTCCACCGGCTGACGCCCGGGAGCGACGCGATCGGCTCCTCCCGGTCGTGTCCCTCGCAAATGAACAAGGGCCAGATGAAGTCGGATGGATGCAGCCGGTTCTCGGCAAGCATCGAGCGCATCCATGCGCTCGAGCGGCCGCGACGCATGCGGAGGTCGGGGAACGAAGCAGACATGCGGCCCCTCTATCGTCATTCCCGCGAAAGCGGGAATCCGCTGCCGTTCCAAGACCGCGCGAGCGCCGCCGCCCTCAGTCCGAGCGCATCGTCGAGCAGCGCGGCGGCGGTGACTTGCGGGCCGGCGCCCGGTCCCTGGATCACCAGTGGCTGATTCGCATACCGGTCGGACCAGATTGCGACCCGGTTGTCCGTACCGCCGCCGCCGGCCAGCGGGTCGCCTGCCCCGATCGCCTCCACCCCCACGCTTGCCCTGCCTGGAGCGAAGCGGGCGACGAATCGCAGCGCCCTGCCTTGCTCGCGCGCACGGGACAGCATTGCCGAGATCGGGGCATCGATCCGCGACAGCGCCTCGTCCAATTGGCAGAGCGGAAGCGTTGCAAGCTCAGGTGGAACGAGCGACTGCACCTTCACCTCCTCGCTGGCGAGCGCGAAACCTGCGGCGCGCGCAAGGATCAGGATTTTGCGGCGGACGTCTTCGCCCGACAGGTCCTCGCGCGGGTCCGGCTCGGTGAACCCGGCGTTGCGCGCCTCCCTCACCAGCGCCGAGAAGGGCCGCGTCCCGTCGAACCGGTCGAACAGCCACGCGAGCGATCCGGACATGATGCCGGCGATCGCATGGATTCGGTCGCCGCCGGCGCACAGCTCGCGGATCGAGCGCAGGAGCGGGAGCCCCGCGCCGACCGTCGCGCGATCGCCGAACCCGACGCCGCTATCGGCGCATGCGGCACCGATCTCCTCCCACAGCGCGAGCGAGGTGCCGGTCGCGAGCTTGCACGCGGTGGCGACATGGATTCCGGCGCGAAGCAGCTCGGGATGGCGCGTTGCGACGCCGCCGTCTGCGCTCGCATCGACGAGGATTCGAACGCCGCGGCTGCCGAGCGCTCTCGCAAGCGCTCCGGATTCGCAGCCGCTTGCCGCCGACGGCGCATCCACCAGTCGGCTTTTCGTCAGGAGCGGATCGAGGCCGGCCGAATCGCGCAGCGCCAGTCGCGTGTTCGCGGCATAGACCAGCCGGAGCGCGGCGCCACGATCGGTTCCGCGCCAGCAGTGCAGGCGATCTAGCACCGCCTGACCGACGGTGCCGCTGCCGAGAAGGGCAACTCGCGCAATTCCGCTGTCGGCTAATCCGGCGTCCTCACGAACGAACGGCGGCGCGAAGTCAGCCGCCGCTAACATCGAACCGGCTCCGGCGCCGCGGCGAGCGCGCGGTCGAGTGCTGCGACGAAGTCGGCCTTGAGGTCTTCGCAATCCTCGATGCCGACCGACACCCGCAGCAGACCTGGGCCGATCCCGGCCGCCCGGCGCGCCTCCTCGCTCATCGCCGCGTGACTCATCGTGACGGGATAAGCGACGAGGCTTTCGACTCCGCCGAGCGATTCGGCGAGCGTGAAGCAGCTCAGGCCGTCGACGAACGCGCGGACTGCGCGCTCGCCGCCCGCCAGCTCGAACGGCAGCATGGCACCGAACCCATCCTGCTGACGCTTCGCGATCTCGTGGCCCGAGTGCGTCGGCAGGCCCGGATAGTGGACTCGTGCGACCGCCGGATGGGCGTCGAGCAATTCCGCAAGCGCAGCGGCATTCACCTGGTGAAGCGCCATGCGCGCGTTCAGCGTTCGCAGGCCGCGCAGCGTCAGATAGCTGTCGAAGGGCGAACCGGTGACGCCGAGCGCGTTCGCCCACCATTTGAGCTGCTCGAGGATCGATTGGTCGCGCGCAATGACAGCGCCGCCGACGACGTCGCTGTGGCCGTTGATATATTTGGTCGTGGAATGGACCACGACGTCGCCGCCGAATTCGATCGGCCGCTGGAGCGCCGGGGAGAGGAAAGTGTTGTCGGCCACGACCAGTGCCCCGGCCGAATGCGCGGCGCTAATCACGGCTTCGAGGTCGATAATCCTCAGCAGCGGATTGGACGGAGTTTCGACCCACACCAGCTGCGGGCGCCGGTCCAGGGCGGCGGCGAGCTGGGCCGGATCGGTGAAATCGCAGGTCTCGAACTCGAACAGCTCCTTGGCCGCGAGCGCGCCGAACAGCCGCCAGCTCCCGCCGTAGCAATCGTGCGGCGCGAGCAGCCGCTCGCCCGGCGCAAGGAGGGCATGCAAGACGGTCGTGACCGCGCCCATCCCGCTCGCGGTGACCACCGCGCCCGCGCCGCGCTCCAGGTCCGCGAGGGCCTTGGCAAGCGCATCGCGCGTCGGATTGCCGCTGCGGCTGTAATCGTAAGCCGGCGCCTGATCGAGGCTTGCAAAGCGGAACGTCGCCGAGAGCGTGACCGGCGGGATTACCGCTCCGTGCGCGGTGTCGCTGTCGATTCCGGCGCGGACGGCGCGGGTCGCGGGCGTGAAGGTCATTACGTGTTCTCCAGTGATTGCAGGAATTCGGTGATGATTGCGGCGACCTGCGCCTCCTCCTTGAGGAAGGCGTCATGGCCGAAGCGCGAGTGGATGGTTCGGTAGCGCGAGCCCGGCACCGCGGCGGCGAGCGCTTCGACGTCCTCGGTCGGGACGAGCGCATCGCTGTCGGCCGCAGCGAACGTGGCGGGGATCGCCACGTCTGCCGGGTCGATGGAGTGCAGGTCGATCGATTCGGACAGCCGGCGGTACGCGACAGCGCTCATGCGCTCCGCGTGGCGATTGCCGTGATGGTCGAGATAATCGTCCGCGCCGATGCGGACGCGGTTGTTCTCAATCCGCGGCCGCTCGGCAAAGCGGTCGGCGAACTCGGCGGGGGTGCGGTAAGTCAGCATGGCCATTGCGCGGGCCAGCGCCACGCCAGCCCCCTCGCCGCCGAGATCGAGCGCTCGCCGCTGCGCGGATCGGAGCGCACTCGCGAACGGATGCGCGGAGGCGGACGCGCTGATGACGAGGATCGCACCGCAGCGCTCCGGATGACGGGCGGCAAGCTGCAATGCCACCATCCCGCCATAGGAAGCCCCGATGAACGCCGCATCGGAGCCGGCGCCGAGGCGAATCAGGAGCGCGGCGATCGCGTCGGCCTGGTCCGCGGCGTCAATCGGCGCGTCGATGCTGCCGTCGCACCCGATCCAATCGATCGCGAGCAGGCGATAGCGGTGAAGATCGAAGGTTCCGGCCTGGGCCTGCCACCAGCCGGGCTCAGCGAACGGTGAGCTCGCGAGCACGTGCCTGCCGGCGGAAATGCCGCCTGCGACGATCAGCAAGCGCTGGCCGTCGCCGATCAGTTCGTATCGAAGCGCGAGATCGCAAGCGCCCGCGTAACGCAGCGGAAGCTCGAGACGCACTTCGTCCCGAACGGCCGCGAGCTCGCTGCTACATCGGTGGATCGGCTTCACTGTTCACCCCCGTCACATTCCTCCAGCGAGGCGTGCGGGGTGACGGACAGCTTCGGACCTCACCGCAAGTGCGGTGAGCCTCGACCATCTGCCGGCGGACCTCAGGTCCCCGCAGGACTTGGCACCTTTGGAGAAGCTTTCGCTCCTCCCGGTTGCCCCGGCGTCTTCGGGCCTGTCCCTCAGCCGGTCTCGATGGATGGCCGGCAAATGCAGGGAGCCGCGGCGGCTGTCAACCTGCGGGCTTGAGCGCGCCGCCGGCCTCGCGGGTGGCGAGCGCTTCCTCGATGCACTCGTCTTCGTCGGGGCATGGCTGCGCGACGGTCATTCGCGCCTTCTTCCAGCTGCCCTGGAGGTAGTATCCGACCGAAAGGGCGAGATTGGCGAACGAGCTTACGGGGAAGCTCCACCAGATGGCATTGGCGCCGAGCCATTGGTCGGTCCCCAAGATGAACCCGAAGCGCACCGGAAGCAGACCGACGGTGAGGATGATCAGCGGCGCCCACACCGCTCCGTTGGCGCGCACCGTCGCGAACAGGACCATGGTGATGCCGAACAGGATGAAGTTCCACGTCGCGACGACATGGATGTGCCGCGCGATCGGGAGCGCGGGGCTGTTGGGTCCCATGAACAGCGCCATCACGGGCCTGTCGGCGATCGTCAGCAGCAGCACTAGCGCCGCCGTGATCACCACCGAGTAGATGATCCCCGACCGCGTTACCGCACCGACCCTGTTCCACAGTCCTGCGCCAATGTTCTGCGCGACCATCGCGCTGACCGCCGCGCCCAAAGCCATCGCCGGCATCTGGACATAGGTCCACAGCTGCATCGCGACGCCGAATGCCGCGGCGGTGTCGACTCCGTGCCCGTTGACCATCCCGACGAGCGCCAGCGCCGACAAGGAAATGACGATCATCTGGATGCCCATCGGGAAACCCTTGACCACGATCGTCTTCACGATCGCGCGGTTGGGCAGCAGATAGCCGAGCTCGCGTCCCTTCAGCCGGAGCGGCAGGTCGCGCGCGTAGATGAAGACGAGCAGCGCAACGAGCGCAGTGTAGTTGGCGATCAGCGTCGCCGTCGCGGAGCCGGCGATCCCGAGCCGAGGCGCAGGGCCGAGGCCGCGGATGAAGACCGGGTTGAGCCCGCTGTCGAGCACCACCGCGACGAGCATGAACCACAAGGGCGTCAAGCTGTCGCCGGCGCCGCGCAAGCTCATCATCAGCATCGTCAGGAGCAGAAGCGCCGGCATGGCGAGGAAGATCACGCGCAGATAGGCCAGCGCGAGCGGCGCCGCGGCAGGGGGCGTGCCGAGCAGCTTCAGGATCGCCGGACATAGATACCAGCCGGCAATCGCGACGACGATGGTGATGAGGAGAAAGGCGCCGGCCGTCGTCCCGACCACCCGCCGCGCCTGCTCCACGTCCTTGCGGCCGAATGCCTGTCCGACGAGGATCGTCGCGGCCATCCCGAAGCCGAACACGAACGAGATCAGCAGGAACATCACGATGTTCGCGTTGGAGGTCGCGGCAAGCGCGCTTTCGCCGAGGAAGCGGCCGACCCAGATCGAGTTAATCGTGCCGTTCAGCGACTGGATGATCGACGAGGCGAGCGTCGGCAGCGCGAACTTGAGCAGGGTCGGGCCGATCGACCCTTGAGTGAGGTCGCCGCGTCCGAGCGCGCGGCTTCGTGGTTGTGCGTCTGCCATGCCGTCCTTCCGTCAGGTCATTGCGAGCGAAGCGAAGCAATCCAGAACGTCACAGCAGCTGGATTGCTTCGTCGTCTCACTCCTCGCAATGACGCCGTGTGGGTCTTACCCCAAGCGATCCAATGCGGCACGCAGCCGTTCGGCCTCAGCGGCGACAGGTGCTGCAGGATGGTCGCAAAGTCGAGTGACGCGCAATGATTCGCCAGCTAAGCGTATGTCGTAAGTACGGGGAGATCCTATGCGCATTATGTTGGTTGCCGTTTCAGCGATGGTTTTGTCCGGGTGCGCAACATCCGCGGCTGGTCTTGCTCAGCAGAGCGTAGGCTTTAGCTATTCGAGCGCCAAAACGGCTCAGGATTTCGCGACTTGCTTCGCGGAGCGACTGCAGGGGTCGAATGATCTTCGAGGCTCCGGGCACCACTGGTGGGTCCTTCGTGCGAATGGCTGGGGCGTGCCGATCGTGCGATGGGATTTTACCGACAAGCCTGCAGGTGGATCGCTGGCCGAATTGAGGGCGAACTCAATAATGGGAGCTGCTAAGGACAAAGTTGCGGCCTGCGCCTGAATAACCTCGCAGGATGTAGCATTATCCCAGCCGCTCCAACGCGGCACGCAGCCGTTCGGCTTCCGTCGCCTTCGCCTCGTGATCCGCTCGAGCTTTCTCCACGGCCTCCGGCTTCGCGCGTTCGGTGAACTTCGGATTTGCGAGCCGCTGAGCGAGGCTGTCGCGTTCCTTTTCCGCTGCTCCGGCGGCCTTCGACAAGCGGTCGATCTCGTCGCCAAGTGCAATCACGTCCGCGAGCGGAAAGGCGACGGTCACCTCTCGAACCACGATCTGTGCCGAACCTGGCGACACGCGGTCGGCTGCGGAAATCCCGCCGATCTTCGCCATGCGGTCGAGGGTCTGGCGATGTTGCTCCATGAACCCGATCATCGCCCTGTCGCCGCCGATCACCTGCGCATCGACCTTCTTGCTCCACGGAATATTCAGCTCGGCGCGCATCGTTCGGACCGCGTCGACGATCTCGATCAGCGCGCCGATCTCGCGGGCAGCTTCAGGGTCGATTTCAACCTCGGGCTCCGGCCATTTCGCGACAATGAGATCGTAGGGCCTCGTCCCCATCGCGTGCCACAGCTCTTCGGTGATGAAGGGCATCAGCGGGTGGAGCATGACGAGGATCTGGTCGAACGCCCACGCGGCGACGCGGCGGGTTTCCTCCTGGCCCCCCCTACCGCTTGCGCGAGGGGAGTTCGAAAAATCGACCATTTCGCGATGGTCTATTTTTCGAACTGGGGTGGGCGCGTTGTGCGAGTGTTCCCACGACGGGCCCACCCCTTCGGCGCTGCGCGCCTCTTCCCCTCCCGCAAGCGGTAGGGGAGCAAGGTGGCCCTTCACCAGCTCGACGTACCAGTCGCAGAAGGTGCCCCAGACGAAGTGGTAGATGGCGTCGGCCATCTCGTCGTAGCGAAGCTCATCGAACGCGCGGTTCAGCTTCGCGAGCGTCTCGACCACCTCGCCGACGATCCAGCGGTTTACCGGAAGCTCGGCGGCGGGGGCGGCGATGCTGTCGCTCGCGCCGACGCCGTTCATCTGCAGGAAGCGCGCGGCATTCCACAGCTTGGTCGCGAAGTTGCGGTAGCCCTCGACGCGCTTCTCATCGAGCTTGATGTCGCGGCCCTGGCTTTCCATCGCCGCCAGCGTGAAGCGCAGCGCGTCGGCGCCGTACTTGTCGA
>JAICXO010000059.1 GCA_025980335.1 Sphingomonas sp.
CTCCCGGTCATCGCGATCACGATATCGACCAGCTGCTTGACGGTAAGTTCGTTGGGGTTGCCGAGGTTGACCGGGAAGCCGACCGCGCGGTCGCTCTCCATCAATCGCCGCAGCGCCTCGACCATGTCGTCGACGAAGCAGAAGCTGCGGGTCTGCGAGCCGTCGCCGTAGATGGTGATGTCCTCGCCCGCGAGCGCCTGGCAGACGACGTTCGAGACCACGCGCCCGTCGTCGCAGCGCATCTTCGGACCATAAGTGTTGAAGATGCGGGCAACGCGGACATCGGCGCGGCGCATGCGCAGGAAATCGAACGCGAGGGTCTCCGCGGCGCGCTTGCCCTCGTCGTAACAGGCGCGCGGTCCGGTGCAGCTGACGCAGCCGCGATAATCCTCCTGCTGCGGATGCACTTCGGGGTCGCCGTACACTTCGCTGGTCGAGGTGAGCAGCAGGCGAGCGCCGGTCTCCTCCGCGAGGCGGAGCAGGTTGCGCGTGCCGAGCACGCAGGTGAGGATCGTATGCTCCGGATCGGCCTGGTAGTGCGGCGGCGAGGCCGCGCAGGCGAGGTGATAGATGTGGGTGAACTTGGTTCGTCCGCCGCGCAGCCACTGGGGCAGATTGTCGATCACGTCATGCTCGACGAATTCGAACGCCGGCCGGTGCTCGAACGATCGCAGATTGTCGCTTCGGCCGGTCTGGAAATTGTCGAGACAAATCACGTGCGCGCCTTCGTCCAGCAGCCGCGCGCACAGATTCGAACCGATGAAGCCGGCGCCCCCCGTCACAAGCGCAATCTTCTGGTTCTGACGCTTCACTGATCGCTCCCTCCTGCTGGCGCCGTCAGCCTTGGCTGCGGCGGCTTCTTCGATTGCGCGCTCGAGCTCGCGGGCGCGGTGGTCGGCCGTATGGCCGGAAAGGATTGCCTCACGGGCGGCGCGACCGATCGCCGACGCATCGGCGCCGGACGACAGCAGCGCGATTACATCCTCGCTGGTGTCGGCAAGGATGATTTCGGTGCCGGGCGCGAACAGACTGTCGAGTCCGTCCCATCGGTCGGAAATGACCGGCGTCGCGCATGCGGCGGCTTCGAACAGCCGCACCGATGGCGACCAGCCGGCGGCGATCATGTCGGCGCGCGTGACGTTCAGCGTGAACCGCGACGCGGCGTAGAAACTCGGGTGATCGGCCGGCGGAAGATGGTCGATGCGCTCGACATTCTCCGGCCAGTCGATGCTGTCGGGATATTGCGGTCCTGCGACGCAGAATTTCAGGTGCGGCAGCTTGCGCGCTGGCTCGATCAGCAGCCGCTCGAGCGTCGGCTGACGATCGTTGCTGTACGTACCGAGATAAGTGAGATCCCATTTCTTCCGTGTGTCGAGCACCGGATATGCCTCCGGGTCGACCGAGCAGTAGAGCGCGCGCGCCATTGGCGAGCCATAGTCTTGCTCGATCCGGCGGAGCGTCGGTCCTCCGGTGAACGACAGATAGAGATCGTAGCCCGGGATGACCTCGGGCGAGAGATATTCGAAATCCCTCCGCTCGAGCTTGGCGAGCGTCACCGGCGTATCGATGTCGTAAAACGCCGTACCTCCGCGCGCGGTGCGCTGCGCGAAGCGGGCGACCTCCACCCCTTCAGGCACATAGGAGCCGACGATCACCGCGTCTGCATCGCGGATGGCCTCGCGCCAATGCTCGAGCTCTTCGACCGAGTGATACAATTCCAGACGGCAGTAATCCGGATCGGCGATGTCGCGGTTGTTGCGGTACCATGGCACGTCGCGCTCGAGGAACAGGATGTCGTGCCCGCGGCTGGCGAACGCCTTGAGCAGCGCCCGGTAGGTCGTCGCATGGCCGTTGCCCCATGACGATGACAGGCTGAGGCCGAGGACGACGAGCTTCATGCCGCGACCTCTTCCACGCGGCTTGCCATTTCCTTGCGGAGCAGGACGTCCACCTGCGCGCCGCGATGCCTGTACGTATGTTCGCCAAGGACCCGCCTAAGCGCAGCATCGCCGATCTTCCGCGCCCCCTCGGGAGTGAGTGAACGAACATGGTCGGCGACGTCCTTGCCGTCACGCGCGACGAGCACTTCCTCACCGGGCTTCAGGAACTGCTCGATTCCGTCCCATGCATCGGTGACCAGGCACGCCGCGGCGCCCGTAGCTTCGAACACGCGCGTTGCCGGCGAAAAGCCGATGTCCGCCATGCTGTCGCGCGCCACGTTCAGTACCGCGAGCGGAGTGCAGTTGAACGCGTTGTGCTCGGTCGTGAAGACGTGTCCGAGGTGCCTCACGTTGGCGGGCATCCCCTTGGACTCCCACCCGTTCCCGCCGATCAGGAAGCTGCGATCCGCAAGCTCGGCTGCGGGCGTGAGGAAGAATTCCTCGACCCGCGCTTCGCGGTCGGGGAGCCTGTTCCCGAGGAAGGACAGGTCGGCCGCAAAGCGCGGGTCAGGCTCGACCGGATGATGCGTTACAGGATCGAGCGCATTGTACACGGGCACGCAACGCGAAGCGCCGAAGCCCTCATAGGCTTCGACCACCGGCGGACCGCCGCCGTAGGTCAGGACGAGATCGAGCTTGTCGAGTGCGCGGCGAACCGGATGGTCCGCGTCGCCGCGCATCTCGTCGAGCGTGGCCGCGGCATCGACATCCCAGAAGATCTTCAGCGCGTGCGGCGACGCATGGTCGAGAATTCCGGCGAGCAACTCGTCATCGAACACGCCGACGCCGCTCGCCTTCACGACCACGTCCGCCGCGCGCGCTTCGGCGAGCACGGAGCGGAGGCCCTCGGCGGTCGCGGGATAAACCACCGACCGCGCCCATGGCGGCGGCTCCATGTCGCGGTGCTGCTGCCGCTGATACGCGTCGGGCTCGTAGAAGCTGATGTCGTAACCGCGGCTCGCCAGATCGCGCAGGAGCCCGCGATAATAGGTCGCGGCGCCGTTCCACCACGACGACAGCAGGCTCGACCCATAAAACGCGATCTTCAAGCGGCACTCTCCAGGAGCGGAGCGCGCATCCGCCCGGCAATCGTCAGCAATTCGTCGGCGCGATGCGCGCAGGTGTGGCGTGCCTCGATCGTCTCCAGGCCGCTTCGGACGAGGCTTTCGCGGAGAGCGGAATCGTTCTTGAGATCGGCGAGCGCACGCGTCATGTCGGCGCCGTCGCGGACCATCAGGAAATCGTCGCCGACGCGGAACAGATGCTCCGAATCCTCCCATGGCGCGGAAACAAGCGGAATCCCGCAGGCGAGCGCTTCGAAGACTCGGATCGTCGGGATGCCGGGGAGCGCTTTCGTGTAGAAACGGCGCGGCACGTGAACCGTCGCCAGATGCCTGGCGAACGCCGCCGGCGCGGCGGCATTCGCAAGCCACCCGTGATAGCGCGCGCCGAATCGATCTAGCGTACGCTTCGCGTCCTCGGGGTAGCGCACCCCGTAAATGTCGAGCGGAAGGGCAGCGTCGCGCGCGGGCTTCAGCAGGAACTCCGTGATCTCTCGGCTGCGCTCCCCGTCGCCCCAATTCCCGATCCAGACCAGTCCTTCGCGCTCGCCATCATGCGATCGCGGCCGGAAGCGCCGCGTGTCGGCGGCTTCGTGCCAGACGAACACCCGGTTCCCCCAGCCCCAGCGCCGGTACACGTCGGCGAGCGTCGCGCCGAACGCGAGCACCCCGTCATAATCGTCGAGATCGAAGGCGCGCATCTCTTCTGGCGCTGAAACGGCGCGGTGGTGCGTATCGTGGAACAACAGGGTGAAACGCCCACCGCGCCGACGCACTCGCCCCAGCGCGGCAATGAGCTCCGGATCGTTCCACTCATGGACGATGACGAGGTCCGCGCCCCAGGCTTGCGCCGCCCCTTCCTCGGCCCGCGCGTAAGTGCGCGACGAAAGTTCGGGATATGCCTTGCGGAACGGCTCCAGGCCGCGCTCGCTATGATCCTTGAGCAGATTGGCGAGGCTCCACGCGCCCTCGGGCTCGAGCACTCGCACATCATGGCTACGCGCGATCAGCTCGCTCAGGACGCCGCGGAGGAAATGCGCGTTGCCGTGGTTCCAGCACGAGCGCAGCGAATGCGTGAAATAGACGATCCTCATGCAGCGCCCGCGACCAGTTGCGGCTCACTGACGTGCGCGTAGATTTCGGCCATGCCGCGCGCCATCCGCTCGGGCGTGTAGCGCCGAGCCCTTTCGTGCGCTTGGCGGCCTAGGCGCTCACGCGTGATGCGGTCTTGCAGCAGCTGGTCGAGCGCTGCTGCGAACCCCGCGTCGTCGCGCGCATCGACGAACATCGCCGCGTCGTCCCACAGCTCGCGATGCGTCGGGATGTCCGACAGCACGAGCGCGCAGCCGGCCTGCGCCGCCTCCAGCACCGAAAGCCCGAACGGCTCGTACAGCGCCGACGACGCATAGACCGGCCGCGCGGCGAGAATTCCCGATAGCTTCGCAGGGCTGAGCTCCCCGAGAGCGTTCAGATGATCGATCGCCGCGCTTGCGCCATTGGGTCCGCGGGTCGGACCGGCCGCCTGGAACGGCAGTGGCAGCTGCGCTGCGACGCGGTCGAGCGTCTGCACATTCTTGCCCTCGTCCCAAAGGCGTCCCGCGGTGAGGACGAAATCTCCTTGGGGAAGCGCGCGAGAGGCTGCGGCGGCGCGGCCGTTGTGGACCGCGGCAACACGGCGGTCGAGTTCGTACGCGCGCTCCGTCGCCTCGGCGAACGCCCGCGTCGGCGCAACGATTGCATGGGCCTTGGCGAGCCCCTGCGCGACGATCTCGCGCCGCCACTCTAACTCGGCGGGCAGCGGCGCGCCTTTGACCGCCTGCCACCACGTGGCGACGCAGCTGTGCTGGACGGCGACGCACGGCTGTTCGAACGCGCCGCCGGCGAGCAGCGCAGCGCTGCTCGTCTGGACGATGTCCGCGCCTTCTCGCGCGGCGATGAGCGCGAGCGCCTTGCCGGCGGTCGCGATCGCCGCGGCGTCGGTGTCCATCCATTCGAGCGGCAGTCCCGTGTCGAGCAGCCGAATGCTGCGCGCCGCCGCCCTTTGCTCGTCGCTCGGAGACGGGCCCGTTACGGCGAGGACCGTTTCCACGCCGAGCGGCCGAAGCGCGCGCGCGAGCTCGAGGCTGTAGGTCCAGACGCCTCCGACCGCGTCGGTGACGAGGAGGAGGCGCAGCGGGCTCATTCGGCCGCGCTCGCGAGGTGGAGGACAGGCCGGATGTCGAGTCCCCGCTCGCTCGCCAGCCAGTCGGCGAGCCGCGCGACGCCGTCGCGCCAACCGCGCGGACGCGGGAGATTGAGCTCGGCGCGTGCGACATGCGCATCCGAGACGTACCAGCGCTGGTCGCCCTGGCGCCAATCCTCGAACTCTAGGTCGAGCGCGCGCCCGGTAATCGCGCGGATTTCCTCGATCAGCTGGAGCAGGCTGATCGCGTTCTCCGGCCCGCCGCCGAGGTTGAATGCCCGTCCGGCAACCCGGTCGATGTCGTAGAGCGCCGCGACGTAAGCGTTCGCCGCGTCGTCGACGTCGAGCACGTCGCGGACCTGCTTGCCGTCGCCGTAAATCGTCAGCCGCCGTCCTTCGAGCGCGCGGATCAGGAAATGGGCGACCCAGCCCTGGTCCTCGGTCCCCATCTGCCGCCGGCCGTAGATGCAGCTCATTCGGAAGACGACGCTCGGGATGCCGAAGCTTCGGCAATAATCGAGCACATATTGGTCCGCCGAGCCCTTGGAGCAGCCGTAGGGCGTGTGGAAGTCGAGCCGCCGGCTTTCGTCGACCCCGCGCCGCGCGATCAGCGCGCGCGGCTCGTAGCGATCGCCGTGCTGCTCGAGCGGCATGTCGGCAAGGTCGCCATAGACCTTGTTGGTCGAGGCGAAGATCACCGGCACCGGCTCACCGCGCAGCCGCACAGCGTCGAGCAGGTTCACGGTCCCGCGCACGTTGATGTCGAAATCTTCGCGCGGATCGACGAGGCTGGTCGTTACCGCGACCTGCGCCGCCAGGTGGAACACGCCCTTCACCTCGGCCGCCGCACGCGCGAGCTCGTCCTCGTCGCGCACGTCGCCGATGATGCTCGTGATCCTGCTCCCGTGACGATCGCGGAGCCAGGTGAGGTTACGCTCCACGCCGGCACGGGACAGCGCATCGAAGACGATGACCTCATGCCCCTCGCTCGCGAGCCGGTCCGCGAGGTTGCTTCCGATGAACCCGGCGCCGCCGGTGATCAGGACGGGCCTGTCGTCCGTTCTCCTCATGCAACCAGCCCTTTCGCTTCGAGCTCGGCGCGCGCTTCGTCGACCCGGTCGTCGGCCGTCTGGGCCGCGACCCACTCGGCAAGCTCGGCGAGCCCCTCGTCGAAATCCTGCTCGGCGCGGAAGCCGAGCGTCTCCGCCGCCTTCGAGCCGTCGCAGAAGCAGTGGCGGATGTCGCCGATGCGCGCCTTTCCGACGACTTCCGGCTCGATGTCGTTGCGGTGCAGCGCGCGCGCGATGGACTGCGCGACCTGCTTGACGCTGCGGTCGTTGCCCGAGCCGATGTTGAACACTTCGCCGACCGCTTTCGGATGAACCAGCCCATCGGCGAACGCGCGCGCGACGTCGCCGACGTAAACGAAGTCGCGGCGCTGCTCGCCGTCCTCGAAGATCAGCGGACGCTGGCCGTTCTGGAGCCGCGACGAGAAGATCGCGAGCACGCCGGTGTAGGGATTGGAGAGCGCCTGGCCGGGACCATAGACGTTGAACAGCCTCAGGCATGTCCCTTCCATGCCGTAGGCCTCGGTCATGATCAGCGTCTGCCGCTCCTGAACATATTTCCCGAGCGCGTAGATCGAGGCGAGGCTCGGCTGCTTCGATTCCGGCGTCGCGATCGGCCGCAGCGGACGACCCTGCTCGTCGAGCGGATCCCAGCTCTGCGTGTCGGACGTGCGCGGTTTGCGCACCGCATCCTCGACCAGGTTGCCGTCCGCGTCTTCGTACAGCCCTTCGCCGTAGATGCTCATCGATGAAGCCGTGACGACGCGCCGCACCGGATGGTCGATCAAAGCTTCGAACAGCACCGCCGAGCCGGTTTCGTTCACCGACGTGTACCGTTCGACCGCGTACATCGACTGCCCGACGCCGACTTCGGCGGCGAGATGGATGACGCTGTCGACATCCTTCAGCGCGCGCGCGACCACGTCCTTGTTGCGCACGTCGCCGACGATCAGCTCAACCTCGTCGGGGAGGTCTTCGGGGCGTCCGCGGTCGCCGTGGACCTGCTCGATCAGGCTGTCGAGGACACGGACCTCATTGCCGCGGCGAAGCAGCTCCTTCGACACGGCCCTGCCGATGAATCCGGCGCCGCCGGTGACGAGCACTCGTTCCCCCAAGGACTCTCTCCTGCTGTTGGCGTGTTCGATTGTTTCGCAAATTCAACGAGTTCGGCTTCTTCTTCATCAACCGACCGGCCGCCGGGTTTGTTCCCGAGCCGGTTCGTTCCGGCGTTCAACCGACCAAGGAGTCGAGCCGAGTCGCGGCGCTGGTACGTTCAAGAAGATGTTGAAGCTCAGCAGCATAACGGTCGCCGGAACGGCTGATCCGCCGTGCTTCTGCGGCGTCCGAAGTCATGATCGCGCCGAGCCGCGCGTGGCCAAGGCGGAACGCGAGATAGGCAATCCTGTAGAAGTCCAGCAGAGCGGGATCCACCTCGCGTCCTGCCCAGTGCTCCACCGACCCGACAAGCTCGCCCAACCTCGCTTGATCAAGGTCAAATTGGACTGCGGCGCCGGCGACATCCCACGCGAGATCCTGGCATCCGATCAGGTCGTGGGCCTGATGGTGATCGAGCGCGTCGGCCTTGATCAGCGCGCCCGACTTGCTGCGCAGCCACTCGTGGCGATCGAGCTTGTTGTCGGTACGCACGCGGACGATGCGGCGCTCGAGGTCGCCCGCGCGCTGCTCCCATGCGGCCGCAATGCGCGCGAGCTCGTCCCCGAATTCGAGCGACACGTTGCGCCGGATCATTGCGAGCAGCGCGTCGATGCTCGCGCCGCTGCGGGTGGTTGCCGGGAGCAGCTTCGCGCGCGCGCCGATGTAGCGGCCGATTTCGGCGATCGGCGCTTCGCCGCTTCCGAGTGGCGCGGCATTGTCGCACCAGCGCTCGATCAAGAAGCCGTGGACGAGACCGACAGGCTTGGGAGCGAGCCCCTCCGAATGCAGCGCCTGCGCAATCCGGAGCTTTTCTTCGCCGATGCGCCCGAGGCCTGCGAACTTGACGAGGAACGGCTCGCCGCCGGACCGAACCAGGAACTTGCGCCGCTCCCACGCCGGCACGGTCGCGGGCCAGTGCTTCTCGTCCGGGCAGTGAAACCTTCTCCAGACGCCGCCGGAAACGTCTGTGGGCGGCTCATCGAGCGGACCGATCGCGGCCGTGAAGAACCGGTCGACCAATGCCGGCCAGTCGGGAAAGTCTCCGACCTCACGCTGAACGCTGCGCCACCAGCGGAGCCGTTCGCCGTTTGCGGCGGACCCCGGCACGCCGTCGTGGCTCGGCAGCAAGGCAATCCGCTCCGACGGAACCCCACGCTCTTGCAGCCAGTCGGCGACCGCGGCGAACGAACTTCCCGATTGCCCGGGCCCTTCGTCGACGATCACATAATGCGCGTCGCCGGCGAGCAAGTCGCGTTCGAGCAGGTGATCGACCGCGATCTCCCGCGAGAAAGGATCGCCGAACGGACGAACGGTGATCGGCGGCGGTGCACCGAGCGCGGCCGCGACTATGGCCGCGAGCGAGGTGCCGATGCTTCGGATTCCGATCACCCGCGGCGGCGCATCGAGCTTCAGCCGCTGTGCCGCCTCGAGATAGGCTTCCGGATAGAGAGCGTAGAAAGCGAAGCCTTCCGGCACGCGCAGCTCGACCTCCGTGGGCCAGTCTGCGGCGGTCAGCCGGGGAATCGTGCCGACGTCCTCGAACCCGCTGTCCCACGATCGGCAGACCGCAGCCCCCAGTTCGAGCAGGAACTTGTTCAGCGCGTCGGCGGAAGGCGTCGGGCCATCGGTCTCCGCTTCGGCGAACGCCGCATCGGCAACGCCCTGGAGCAGCTTACCCGCTTTCACCAGCGCACCGACGAGGCGCGCGTGCCGGCCGATCCCGCGCGGCATCTTGTCGATCGAGTCGAGCTCGCGATTGATCTCACGCGCGCGGGTCAGCGGCTCGGCCAACTCGTGATGATCGCCGTAGACGAGCACTGCTCAGCCGTTCGCGAGATGGCGGTACGCGACGCAGCCGAAGCTGTGGTAATCGGGCGCTTGCTTGGCGCGCGACGCAAGCCAGTCGGCCCAGCCTTCGTATTGGGACCGGCTCGGCGAGATGACCCAGCGTTTCTGCTTGGCGAGCTCGAGAGCGTCCAGCGGCTCCATTCCCTGATCGACGAGCACGCATAGCGCCAGCAGCGCCGAGCGGCCGATCCCGTGCTGGCAGTGGATCAGGACCTTCCGGCCGCCGGAGAGGTGATCGCGTGCGAAGCGCACGCCGAGTTCGAGCATCGCGGCGCTCGGCGGCTCGAGGTCGGGGGTGGGCAAATGGAGGAAGTCGATCCCCGCCGCTCGAAGCCGCTCCACGTCGTCGCAATCTTCCTGCCGAAGGTCGACGATTGCCCCGATCCGGTGCGTGCCCGCGAGCTCGTCGGCACGCGCTGCGGGGACGAATCCGCCGACCGCGAGCGCATCCGTCAGCCAATCGAAATCCGGCTTCCAGTCCTCTTCCTCTGTGTCCGCTTCCGAACGCTTGGTCGACGCAGCCGCCATCGCCCAGGTGAACAGCAGAGAAGCTTCGTTGTTCCTTCGATGGAACTTACCTTTGCGTTCGGCGGTTCATCGGCGGTCATTGCAACACCGAACCGATCGGCGCGGCACATGGCGTGACGAAATAATGGGGAGCGAAAGCTGATCGATGGACGTCGCCGCGCGTAGACTACGGCCGGTTGAAGCGGACGATCTGAGGGAGCGCATCGACGCGCTCGGCCCCTGGTTCCACAACATCAACTTGAACGGCGTGTGGACCGCGCCCGACCACTTCCTCGGCGACTATCCCGGAGCGAAGTTCAAGCGATTCGCGCCGCATCTGCCCGATGACCTGCGCGGCAAGACCGTGCTCGACATCGGCTGCAATGCCGGCTTCTATTCGATCGAGATGAAGCGCCGCGGCGCAAGCCGCGTGCTCGGGATCGACAGCGACGAGCGCTATCTCGCTCAGGCGCGGCTCGCGGCCGAGGTGCTCGGCTATGAGGACATCGAGTTCGCCAAGCTCGACGTCTACGATGTCGGCGCAATCGGCGAGAAGTTCGACCTCGTGATCTTCATGGGCGTGCTCTACCACCTTCGTCACCCGCTGCTCGCGCTCGACCTCATCCGCGAGCATGTCGCGCGCGACCTGCTGCTGTTCCAGTCGATGCAGCGCGGATCGAAGTTCGTGCTCGAGCTCGAAGGCGATTACGACTTCTCGGAAGACGGCATTTTCTTCGAGAGCAGCTTTCCCAAGCTCCATTTCGTCGAGCGCGAATATTCGCACGACTGGACCAATTGGTGGGTGCCGAACCGCGCCTGCACCGAAGCGATGCTCCGCTCGGCGGGGTTCTCGATCGAAAACCGGATCGAGGAAGAAGTGTATCTCTGCCGCGCCGCGGAACGGCCGTACGCGAAGTTCGGCCCGGCGGCGGTCTATCCCGCGCGGGAGGACGCGCGATGATCGAAGCGGCGATGATCTGGAACGAACCCAACAACAAGTCGCACTGGGACCCGGAGATCGACCCCGAGTGGACGATGTTCGCGGACATGGCGATCCAGGCAGCGGACTCGATCGAACAGGCGAACCCCGAGGTGAAGCGGGTGCTCGGCGGAATGTCGCCGATCGACCCGTTCTGGGTCGAGCGGATGAAGGGCTACGGCGTGATCGATGCGGTCGATGTCGTCGCGCTTCACGGCTTCCCACTCGACTGGAACCTGTGGCCGATCGACGAATGGCCGCAGCGGGTCGCCGACATCGAAGCCGTGATTCCGGGCAAGGAGCTTTGGGTGACCGAAGTTGGCGTTGGAAGCTTCGGCGCCGAGGAGGTCCAGCAATTCGGCCTCAATCGCACCGCCGAGCTGCTGCTTGGCCGAGTGCCCCGCGTCTTCTGGTATTCGCTGTTCGACCTTCCGCGCACCTGGGAAGCGACGACCCGCCACAAGGAGGCCGAGGGCTCCTCTTATTATCGCCACTTCTACATGGGCCTGATCAAGGAAGATGGAAGCGCCAAGCTCGCGCTCGACGATTTCCGCAAATACGCACCCGAGATGGGCATCATGCAGTGGTTCCACTGGCAGGACCCGCGGCTCGACGACGCGGTCCGCTGGATGAAAGACCTCGGCATCACGCGCCTGCGCACGGGCTTGAGCTGGTGGGACAGCTACCGCGACGGGTGGGAGGACTGGTTCGACCGGCAGATGGGGGCGCTCGAGCCGTTCGAAACCACCGTCACCTTCTGCTTCACGCCCGACCACCTCGGCATCCAGCCGCACCACACCAGTCCGCCGCGCGATCCTGCGCTGTTCGCCGATTTCTGCGGGCGCATGATCGAACGCTACGCACCCAAGGCAGACGCATTTTCCATGAGGGTAGCCGCCGAATGAGCCTGCACGATCCCCAAGGGCAATCGCGCCGCACCGACGTCAATGTCGCGATCGTCGGCGTCGGCAATTGCGCGAGCTCGCTGGTCCAGGGAATCGCGCATTATTCGAACGGCGGGGCGAACGAGCAGATCGGCCTGTCTCATTGGGACCTCGGCGGCTACCGCCCCAAGGACCTGCGCGTCGTCGCCGCATGGGACATCGACCGCCGGAAGGTCGGCCGCGACGTCGCCGAAGCAATTTTCGCGCCCCCCAACTGCACCACCGTCTTCTGCGACCATGTGCCCGAGACCGGCACCAGGGTGCGCATGGGCAAGCAGCTCGACGGGATCGCCGACCACATGGCGAACTTCCCCGAGGAGCGCACCTTCATGCTCGCTGACGGTGAGCGCGAGCCGACTCATGACGACGTCGTCGAGGTGCTCCGCGAGACCGCAACCGACGTCATGATCAACTATTTGCCGGTGGGATCGCAGAAGGCCGCGGAATTCTATGCCGAGTGCGCGCTCGATGCTCGGGTGGCGCTCGTCAATTGCATCCCGGTGTTCATCGCCAGCGACGAAGGCTGGGCGAAACGGTTCGAGCAAGCCGGAGTCCCGGTCATCGGCGACGACATCAAATCGCAGCTCGGCGCGACCATCGTGCACCGCGTGCTCACCGACCTGTTCAAGAAGCGCGGGGTCAAGCTCGACCGGACGTACCAGCTGAACACCGGCGGCAACACCGACTTCCTCACCATGCTCGAACGGGCACGGCTCGTGTCGAAGAAGATCAGCAAGACCGAAGCGGTGCAGTCGGTCGCCGAGCACCGGCTCGATCCCGACCAGATCCACGTCGGCCCATCCGACTATGTCGCATGGCAGAACGACAACAAGGTCTGCTTCCTGAGGATGGAGGGCCAGCTGTTCGGCGGCGTGCCGATGAATATCGAGCTGCGCTTGTCGGTCGAGGATTCGCCCAACAGCGCCGGCGTCGCGATCGACCTCATTCGGTGCGCCAAGGTCGCGCTCGACCGCGGGCTCGGCGGCCCGGTTCACCCCGCCGCCTCGGCCTTCTGCAAGCATCCGCCACATCAGGTCCCGGACGACGAAGCGTTCGTCGAATTGGAGCGCTTCATCCGCGGCTGAACCCTTGAGCCTTGCGGCCCAGCCGGTAACCTTCCCGTCGAAGGGGAGGGTTTAGTGAAAAGTAGAATGTTCCTGTTCGCCGCAGCGCCGCTGATCGTTGCGGCGGCTCCGTCTTGGCAGACCCGGACGATCGCCTCGGCCGCGCCGTTCATCGGACGCGCGAATGCACAATGGAGCCGCGCCATCGTCAGCGGCGATTCGAAGGCGCTGAGCGCGCCTTATGCAAAAGACGCGCTGTTCGTGATGCCCGACGGTACGACGATCCACGGCAGGGCGGGTGTCAGGACGATGTATGCCCGGCGGCCCGCCGGCACGAAGGTCCTGCGCGCGACCATCCACACCGACGGGCGCGTCGCCTCCGACCCGGACGACGTTTACGAATGGGGCAGCGCGCAGATGACGGTGAAGCGCAAGGGCAAGCAGCACATGGTGGTCGGCCGCTATCTCACCGTCTGGCATCGCAGCGGCAGTCAGTGGTTGATCACGCGCAACATCGCCTTCTGAGCGCAGCGATTGCCGGCCTTGAGCGTTTGAATCGAGAGCCCTCAAGGAGATGCGACAATGCCAGCCAAATCGAAAGCCCAGCAGGAGGCCGCCGGAATCGCCCTCGCCGTCAAGGAAGGCAAGAAGCCCAAAAGTTCGCTCAAGGGCGCCTCGAAGAGCATGGAATCGATGAGCGAGAGCGAGCTCAAGAAGATGGCATCGACCAGCCGCAAGGGTAAGCCCGAGCACGTCGGCCACTAACGGCTTTTTCGCATCGGCTGCCGCCGCTAAGCGGGGCCGATGCGCTGTTTCTGGGACGAACGGCAGCGGGCGCACGCGCCTGCCGCGGAATTCTTCAACGGCAAGCTTCACACCGCGGCCGAGCACCAGGGCCGGGTGGATGCGATCCTTGCCGCAATCGGCCCGACCGAGGCGCCTGCAGATTTTGGCATCGAGCCGCTGCTCCGGGTCCACACGCAAGAATATATCGACCTGCTCCGCGACGCCCATGCCGAATGGCTTGCCGCCGGGCGCGAGGGCGACGCATTCCCCTATACTTTCCCGATCGTCGGCCGGCGGCCGCTCGACCTTTCGCGCATCGACGCGCGGCTCGGGCAGCACAGCATCGACACGTCGACCCCAATCGGTCCGCGCACCTGGACTGCGTGCTACTGGAGCGCGCAGACGGCGCTCGCCGGTCTTGCAGCGGTCCTCGAAGGCGAGCGCAGCGCCTTCGCCTTCACTCGCCCTCCCGGGCACCACGCGGGCCGCGATTATTTCGGCGGCTATTCCTACCTGAACCACGCCACGGTCTGCGCGGAAGCCGCGCTTGCAGCGGGCAAGCGGCGCGTCGCGATCCTCGACGTCGATTACCACCACGGCAACGGTACGCAGGACATTGTCGCCAAGCGCGAAGACCTATTCTTCGCCTCGATCCACGCGGACCCGTCGACCGATTACCCGTTCTTCTGGGGCCATGCCGACGAGAGCGGCGGGAATGTCCTCAACCTTCCGCTGCCCCGCGGCACCGACTGGAGCGGCTATGCGCCGGCGCTAGCGCGGGGGCTCGACTGGATCGAGAAGAGCGCGCCCGACCTGCTGATAGTCAGCTACGGCGCCGACACGCACGAAGCCGACCCGATCAGCCATTTCAGGCTCAAGACCAGCGACTATGCGCCGATGGCACGCCGCATCGTGTCGCTCGGCCTTCCAACGCTGATTGTCATGGAGGGGGGCTACGCGGTCGAGGCGCTGGGAGCAAACATTGCGGAGTTTCTGAGCGGCCTCTGAGGAGTCATTGCGGCGAGCGGTAGCGACGAAGCAATCCAGCAGCGCGGCTCTGGATTGCGTCGCTGCGCTCGCAATGACAGCTAAAGCTTCTCCGTCAGCTCCGGGACGATTTTGAACAGGTCGCCGACGAGGCCGATGTCGGCGACCTGGAAGATCGGCGCTTCCTCGTCCTTGTTGATCGCGACGATCACCTTCGAATCCTTCATTCCGGCGAGGTGCTGGATCGCGCCCGAAATGCCGATCGCGATATAGACTTCGGGCGCGACGATCTTGCCCGTCTGGCCGACCTGGTAATCGTTGGGCGCATAGCCGGCGTCGACCGCAGCGCGGCTTGCGCCGACCGCGGCGCCGAGCTTGTCGGCGAGCGGGTCGAGGAGGGCGTGGAACTGCTCGCTGCTGCCGAAGGCGCGGCCGCCCGATACGATCACTTTGGCGCTGGTGAGCTCGGGCCGCTCGCTTTCGGACGCGTCCATCGACACAAACGCGGACTTGCCATCGCCTGCGCCCGCATCGACCTTCTCGACAGTCGCGGAGCCGCCCTCCGCCGCCGCTTTCTCGAACGCCGTCGTGCGGACGGTGATCACTTTGGTGGCGTCGTTCGACTTCACCGTCGCGATGGCATTGCCCGCGTAGATCGGGCGGGTGAACGTGTCCGGGCCGTCGATCGAGAGGACGTCGCTGACCTGCATCACATCGATGAGCGCGGCGACGCGCGGCGCGATGTTCTTGCCAAACGTGGTCGCGGGCGCGACGAACGCGTCGTAGCCGTCCATCAGCTTGGCGGCGACAGGAGCGACGGCTTCGGCGAGCTCGTGATCGAGCTGCGGCGCGTCGGCGACCAGGACCTTCGACACACCGGCGATCGTCGACGCCGCGTCGGCAACGCCGCCGACATCCTTGCCGGCGACCAGCACATCGACATCGCCGAGCTTCGCTGCCGCGGTGATGGTCGCGAGAGTGGCGTCCTTGACGGACTTTCCGTCATGTTCGACGAGGACCAGAGCGTTCATTCCAACCTCACTTCATCGTGCTTCGATACGGGCCTTCGACTTCGCTCAGTCCCTACTCAGCATGAGCGGTGTTTAAGAGATGCCCGCTCACCCTGAGTAGCCGTTGAGCTTGCCGAAACGGCGTATCGAAGGGTCATTTCGCAATCCCCAGACCCCTAAGCCGGTCGACCAGCTCGTCGACGCTTCCAACCTTGATCCCGGCCTGGCGCTTGACAGGCTCGGTCACGTTCACCGTTTCCAGCCGCCGCGCGACATCCACGCCGTAATCGCCGGGCGACTTGGTTGCGAGCGGCTTCGACTTCGCCTTCATGATGTTCGGCAGCGATGCGTAGCGCGGCTCGTTGAGGCGCAGGTCGGTGGTGAC